>DATATS010000208.1:0-14798 GCA_036268675.1 Pseudolabrys sp. | reverse complement strand
GTCCACGAATGCCTCAACCGCAGCGAGGGTGACTTGAGGCCGCCTGATACTCTAGGATCGCGATCCAAGTCCAATCGCGATTGAACAAGCCTCACTTTACCGGGATGGAAAGCTCATGGCGAAGCCGCGCAAAGTCATCATCACCTGTGCCGTTACCGGCTCGATCCACACGCCCTCGATGTCGCCCCATCTGCCGGTGACCGCCCAGGATATCGCCGACGCCGCCATCGGCGCGGCCGAGGCGGGCGCGGCGGTCGTTCATCTGCACGCGCGCAATCCGCAGGATGGTCGCCCCGATCAGACGCCGGACGCTTTCGCCCCATTCCTCAAGGTGATCAAGCAGCGCTCCAATGTGGTGGTGAACATCACCACCGGCGGCGCCCCGACCATGACGGCGGAGGAGCGTGTGAAACCCGCCGCCACCTTCAAGCCGGAGGTTGCTTCGCTCAACATGGGCACGATGAATTTCGGGCTTTATCCGATGATCCCGCGCTACAAGGGCAAGTTCAAACACGCCTGGGAGGAGCCGTATCTTGAGGGCTCGCGCAAGGGCATGTTCAAAAACACCTTTGCCGATATCGAATACATTCTCAAAACCTGCTCGGAAAACAACACCCGCTTCGAGATCGAGTGTTACGACATCGGTCATCTTTACACGTTGCGGCATTTCCTCGACCGCGGTGTCATCAAGGCGCCGTTGTTCGTGCAATCGGTGTTCGGCATCCTCGGCGGTATCGGGGCACACCCGGAAGACGTTCTGATGATGAAGCGCACTGCCGACCGGCTGCTCGGCGACAATTATCACTGGTCGGTGCTGGGCGCGGGCGCCAATCAAATGCGGGTGGCGGCACAGGGCGCGGCCATGGGCGGCAACGTGCGGGTCGGCATGGAGGACTCGCTCTGGATCGGCGCTGGCAAGCTCGCCGAATCGAATGCGCAACAGGTCACGCAAGTGCGCAAGATTCTCGAGGGACTCGGGCTGGAGATCGCGGGACCGGACGAGGCGCGCGAAATCTTGTCGCTCAAGGGCGGCGACAAGGTGGCGTTTTAGTTTCGCTCCGATGTTACCGAATATTCCGACGAACGGATTTCTCATTGCGCTTGCGGGTGCAAAGCCTTCCTATGGTGGCTGAGGAGATTCGTGCGCCTTGGCATCGCTCGACACCATCAGCCTCGCCATTCTGCTTGGCAGCTTACTTGTACTCGCCGGCATTCTGTCGAGCCTGATCGCGCTGCGTTTCGGCGCGCCGCTGCTGCTGCTGTTTCTAATCCTCGGCATGCTGGCGGGTGAGGGCGGCCCCGGCGGGCTCGAATTCAACAACGTCACCGTTGCTTATACTGTCGGCTCCATAGCGCTGGCATTGATTTTGTTCGACGGCGGCCTGCACACACGCTTCGCCACTTTTCGCGCCGTGCTGGCGCCGGCGATGTCGCTGGCGACAGTGGGCGTCCTGGTGACCACGCTGATCACCGCTCCGGTCGCCAAATTCGTGCTCGGGATCGGCTGGACTCAGGCGCTGCTTATGGGCGCGGTGGTGGCTTCGACCGACGCCGCGGCGGTTTTCTTCTTGAGCAGTGCCCGCGGCCTGCGTCTGCGCCCGCGCGTGCGCGCGATGCTCGAAGTCGAATCCGGCACCAACGATCCCTTCGCCGTAGCGCTCAGCCTCGTGCTGGTGGAGATGCTGCAAGTCGGCAGTTCAAGCTGGACGGAGGGTGTGTTCACACTGTTGCGTCAGGCTGCGGTCGGCGCCGTGGTCGGCTATATCGGCGGCCGCGCCATCATCATAGTCCTCAACCGCCTGCCGCTGCCGCAGGGCCTACACGCGCCTTTCGTCACCATCAGTGCGCTGGTCGTATTCGCACTCGCCAACACGTTGCAGGGCTCCGGCTATCTGGGCGCCTATCTCGCCGGCCTTGTGGTCGGCAATCGCCACACCCGCGCGCACAGTTCGGTCGTGGCTTTCCTCGACGCCGCCACGTGGCTGGCGCAAATCGTGATGTTCGTGCTGCTTGGGCTTCTGGTCTGGCCACAGCGGCTGACCGAGGGCTTGTTCGGGGCCATTCTGGTGGCGCTCGCCTTGACGTTGATTGCGCGGCCGGCGGCAGTGTTCCTGTGCCTCGCGCCCTTCGGCTTTCAGTTCAAGGAGAAGCTCTTTATCTCGTGGGTCGGCTTACGCGGGGCGGTCGCGATCTTTCTCGCGTCGGTGCCGCTTTTGGTCGGCCTTCCGGCGGCCTATCTTTATTTTGACGTCGCCTTCGTGGTGGTGCTGTCGTCGCTTCTGGTGCAGGGCTGGACGGTCGCGTTCGCTGCCCGCAAATTGGACATGTCGTTCACGCGAAATGACGCGCCGCCACGCCGGGTCGAGCTCGATCTGCCGGGCCAGCTTACGCGCGAAATCGTCGGCTACCATGTGCCGGCCAATAGCCCCTATCTGCGTCGCGGGCTTGTTCCGAACTGGGCCCGTCCCACTATGGTCGTGCGCAATGAGGACATCCTGACGCCGGCGGAAGCCGATCCGGTGCGCGTGGGCGACTATGTCTATCTGCTGGCGCCGCCGGAGAAGGCGCAGGCGCTCGACCGTTTCTTCGTGGATATGCCGCCGCCGGCTGCACCGGATCCACGGCTGCTGGGCGACTTTTTCGTGCCGGGCGAAGCCACGCTTGGCGCGCTGGCGGATATCTACGGCTTGCACGTCGCCGCCGACCATACCGATGTGACGCTGGCCGGCTATTTCGTCGCGCATCTGGCGCGGCCGGCCCGGCGCGGCGATATCGTACAGCTCGGACCGATCGCGCTGCTCGCGCACAGCGTCGATGGCGGGCGCGTGACGACGGTCGGCTTAAGGTTGGCCGAGCCGGAATCCCCGGAAACCTTGGCCGGCCAAGCCAAGGCGTTCTGGAAAAAAATCCAGAAGTGGATCGGGTAACGGCGAATTGCTAGTGCGCGCGCCGCACCAGCGCCGGCCCGCGCGCGACCGCCCATGCGCCGCCGAACAGAGCAGCGGTCCAGAGCAGGTCGCCGAGCACGGACTTGTCGAGGAACGGTAGCGCCGCGACGTAGCACGCGATGAGGCCTTGCCAGGTGACGGGGTAAATGCCGCTGAAGGCCCAGACGGCGAAATTTGACGCTGCAAAGAAGATCAGCGAGCAAGCGACCATGAGCGCCACGATCGGCAGCGCGCCGCGCCAGCGCCGCGCCAGCATGCCGGCAAAGGCCGGCAGCGTGATCGCGAGATAAACGATGAGCGAAACCTGCCAGGCGTCCCCTTGCATGGCGACGCCGCTCAGCGCCATGGCGGCGAGCGGTACGACGAGGGCGAGGGCTGGGATACGCAGCATGCGGCCGGCAAACAGCGCGCTGGCCGCCACCGGCATGAAGCCCGGCACATGCGGCAGTAGGCGCGCGGCCACGTCGAAAGCGATCAGGAATGCGACCAGACCAATATCCATCCACAGGTCGGCGCGGGCTTTGTTCGTCTGCATCGCTGTCTTGTCCTCATGCGTCATGATCATTGCTTCATAGCATAGCGAGGGCCGGTATTTCCATGGCCTTGATCGGCGGCGGCGTTCCACTCCGAGATGATCCCCGCCAGCGCATCAAGCCCGTCGGTCAGCGCCGCAGGGCCCGGTTGCAGGATCAGCGTCGATTTGACCTCGCGCAGCCAGCCATTGGCGACCGCGGGAACTTGCGCAAAGCCCGCGCGCGCGGCCACCTTGGCGGGCACGAATTTCTTGCCGCACCAAGAGCCGACGATGATGTCCGGCCTGGCGGCGATCACGTCGGCGGGCTGAACGACGCGATCTTTGGCGTTCTTGTTGGCGGCAAGGTGCGGGAACACCTCGGTGCCGCCGGCCGCTTCGATCAGTTCCGAGACCCAGCACAGGCCGGAGATCATCGGTTCGTCCCACTCCTCGAAATAGACCCGCGGACGGGCGGGAAGGTGCCGCGAATGCTCGCGCACAGCATCGACGCGCGCCGCCAGCGAACACGCCAGCGCGTCGGCCTTTTCGGGCTGGCCGACCAGCGCTCCAAGCATGCGGATCATGTCGAAAATGCCGGCGACGTCGCGCTGGTTGAACGCATGTACCGCGACATTGGCGCGGATCAGCTCGGCAACGATGTCGGCCTGCAAATCCGAGAATGTCAGCACCAGATCGGGCTTGAGCGCCAAAATCTTCGGAACGTCGGCGGAGATGAAGGCCGACACGCGCGGCTTTTCCTTGCGCACGCGGGCAGGACGCACCGCGTAGCCGGACACCCCGACGATGCGCGCGTCCTCGCCGAGGAGATAAAGCGTCTCCACGGTTTCTTCAGTCAGACAGACGATTCGCTGCGGCGGGAACATGCCAGAAGCATACACCGTTTGGCGGCTTCAATCGGGCAACAATTCGAGGCCGCCGGTTGCCGTCACGCGCCCACCATCCACACGCACCACATGGCGGGCAATACTTTTCACCTCGCCGGCGTCATGACTGACATAGACGATCGGCACTTTCGCTTCGTCGCGCAGGCGCAGCAGATAGGGAAAAATCTCCTGCTTGCGCGCGGCATCGAGCGAGGCCAGCGGCTCGTCGAGCAGCAACAGGCGCGGGCGCATCAGCAAAGTACGGCCGATCGCGACGCGCTGTCGCTCGCCGCCGGACAATTTCCCGGGGCGGCGATCGAGCAGCGCGCCGATGTCGAGCAGTTCGACGACATGGCTGAAGGCCGCCACATCGGCGGCTTGGCTACACATCCAGCGGCCGTAGTCGAGATTGCGCCTGACCGACAGATGCGGGAACAGCCGGCCTTCCTGGAAGACGTAACCGATGCGCCGCCGCCAGGCCGGCAGGTCGACGCGCTTTCCCGCGTCGAACAGCACATCGCCGTCGAGCACGATGCGCCCGCGATCCGGCCGCAGCAGCCCGGCGATCATGTTGATGACACTGGTCTTGCCCGCACCCGAAGGCCCAAACAAAGCTGTGGCGCCGCCTTCGGCCACGAAGTTGGCGTTGAGTGAAAAACCCCCGAGCCGTTTTTCGACGTCGACCGCCAGCATGGCTCAGGTCCCGTGCATGCGCGCGGTGGCACGGCGCGCGAGCCATTCCGAGGCGACCAGCGCCGCGAGCGAGATGATCACCGCGACGATCACCAGCTGGAGCGCCGCAGCATCGCCGCCCGGCACCTGCGTCAGCGTGTAGATCGCCGCCGAGATGGTCTGCGTCTCGCCCGGAATGTTGGAGACGAAGGTGATCGTGGCGCCGAACTCACCCAACGCCCTGGCAAATGCCAGTGTCGCCCCGGCGATGATGCCGGGCAGCGCCAGCGGCAGCGTCACCGTGACGAACGCCCAAAACATATTGGCGCCGAGCGTGGCGGCGGCGTCTTCCAGCCGCCGGTCGATGGCCTCGATCGACAGTCTGATCGCGCGCACCATCAGCGGAAACGCCATGATGCCGCAGGAGATCACCGCGCCGGTCCAGCGGAACGCGAACACGATACCGAAATGATCGGCCAGAAACGCACCGACCGGCGCCCTGCGGCCGAGCGTGATGAGCAGCAGATAGCCGGTCACCACCGGCGGCAGCACCAGCGGCAGATAAACGATGGCGTCGACCAGCGATTTGCCCCAGAAATCCTTGCGTGCCAGCAGCGTCGCGACGGCGATGCCGAACGGCAACGACACCGCGACCGCCACGGTCGCAATGCGCAACGACAGCAGGATCGCCGTCCAGTCCTGGGGCGTCAGATGCAGCACATCAGGCCTCGTGTCCCGGACGCGGCGCAGCATGGAGCGAAGCGCAATGGTGCGCCGCTGATCCGGGGCCTTTCGACATTCGGAGTTTGCGAAGGTCCCGGGTGTGCAGCGCACCGCTTGCGCGTTGCGCCGCGCCCGGGACACGGCACTTTGTCATGCATCACGACGCCTTCGGCGGCACCAGGAAGCTGAAACCGTATTTCTCAAAGATCGCCTTGGCTGTTCCCGTTTGCAGGAATCGCAAATAGCGCGCGACTTGCCCGTTCTTGCTCAGCGCCGTTGCCGCCACCGGATAGGTCACCGGCGGATGCGAGCTTTCCGGAAATACGCCGACGATCTTCACGGCCGGCTCGATTTTCGCGTCGGTCTCGTAAACAATGCCGAGCGGGGTCTCGCCGCGCGCGACATAAGCAAGAGCCGCGCGCACGTTCTCCGCCTGCGCCAGCTTCGGCTCGGCCGCAGGCCATGCCCCAAGCGACGTCAGCGCCGCCTTGGCGTAGCGCCCGGCGGGCACCGCTGTGGTGTCGGCGACCGCGATGCGTTGGTCGCCCGCGAGCTTGGCGATGTCGAAACCTTTGCTGATCGCGACGTGGTCGAGCCTGGAGGCTTTCGGTGCGATCAGCACCAGCCGGTTGCCCAGGAGATTTACCCGCGTGTCAGGCCGCACCAGTTTGTGTTGAATTGCATAGTCCATCCATTTGAGATCGGCCGAGGCGAACACGTCGGCCGGCGCGCCCTGTTCGATCTGCTTGGCGAGCGCGGAGGTCGCGGCATAGCTCGCGACCACCTTGACGCCGGTCGCCTTGGTAAAGGCCGCGTCCGCGTCGTTGAGCGCGTTGCGCAGCGACGCTGCGGCGAACACGGTGACGGTGTCCTGCGCGGCGGCCGGCTGTGCGCTGCCGGTCAATGCCGCGAAAAGACTGAGAAGGACGAGATAGCGTGCAATCATGGCGGTTCTCCCGCGGCGCCGCATCGGCGCCGGATTGGCGTCAAATCGATTTTGAAGCGACCGTTCGTCGGAACCGCCGTTCCGCAATCGCGGCGCACGCACAGTGCGCCGCAGGTCGAGACAAAGCCTAGCAAGTCCACGCGAGCAAGGTAAAGTCCCTATCGCGGAGGAAACGGCGATGGCCGAAACGGCGCCCATCGAAGGCGAGTTCGATTATATCGTGGTGGGCGCAGGCTCGGCCGGCTGCGTGCTGGCCAACCGTCTGTCGGCGGACGCGTCGAAACGCGTGCTGCTGCTTGAAGCCGGCGGCCGCGACAACTGGATCTGGTTTCACATTCCGGTCGGCTACCTGTTCGCCATCGGCAATCCGCGCTCGGACTGGATGTTCAAGACCGAACCCGAGCCGGGGCTCAATGGCCGCAGTCTCAATTATCCGCGCGGCAAGGTGATCGGCGGATCGTCGGCGATCAACGCCATGGTCTATATGCGCGGGCAGGCAGGCGACTACGACCATTGGCGCCAGCTCGGTCTGCCCGGCTGGTCGTGGGAGGACGTGCTACCTTTTTTCAAGAAGCACGAGGACAATTTTCTTGGCGCGAGCGAGCATCACGCGACCGGTGGCGAATGGCGCATCGAATTCCCGCGCCTGCGCTGGGACATCATCGACGCCTGGCGCGAAGCTGCGGCGCAATGTGGCATCAAGCCGATCGGGGATTTCAACACCGGCGACAACGAAGGCTCCTGCTATTTCCACGTCAACCAGAAGCGCGGCCGGCGCTGGTCGGCGGCGCGCGGGTTTTTGAAGCCCGTGCTGCACCGGCAGAATCTGCGGCTGGAAACCGGTTGTCTGGTCGAGAGCCTGATCGTCGAGGGCAAGCGCGCCGCCGGCGTGCGCTGGCGGCAGGACGGGTCGCTGCGCGAGGCGCGCTGCCGTGGCGAAATCATCATGGCCGCCGGCGCCATCGGCTCGCCGCAGATTATGATGCTGTCGGGCATCGGGCCGGCAGCCGAACTCGCGAAGTTCGATATCCCGCTTGTGCTCGACCGACCCGGCGTCGGTGCAAACCTGCACGATCATCTGCAACTGCGCATGATCTACAAGGTGAGCGGCATCAGGACGCTCAACGAAATGTATTCGTCGTTGTTTGCGCGCGCGATGATGGGCGTGAATTACGCACTGCTGCGGCGCGGGCCGTTGACCATGGCGCCGTCGCAATTGGGCGCTTTCACCAAGTCCGATCCCTCGCAGGACCGCGCCAATCTGCAATATCACATTCAGCCGCTCTCGCTCGACAAGTTCGGCGACCCGCTGCATCCGTTTCCGGCCTTTACCGCGAGCGTCGCCAATTTGCGCCCGACCAGCCGCGGCTCGCTCAAGCTCAAGTCGCGCGACCCCGCAGCGGCACCCGCGATCCATCCGAACTATCTGGCGACGCCGGAGGATCGCCGTGTCGCCGCTGACGCCATCCGCATCACGCGCAGGATTTCGGCGGCGCCCGCGCTTGGCGCGTACCATCCGGTGGAATATCTGCCGGGTGAGCAGGTGGGCGACGACGAAGCCGCGTTGGAAAATGCCGCCGGCGACATCGGCACCACGATTTTCCATCCCGTCGGCACCGCCCGCATGGGGCGCGCCGACGACGCTAATGCGGTGGTCGACGCGCGCCTGCGCGTCATCGGGATCGAGGCTTTGCGCGTGATCGACGCCTCGGTGATGCCGTCGATCACCTCGGGCAACACCAATTCGCCGACCATGATGATCGCGGAAAAGGGCGCGGCGATGGTTTTGGAAGACGCGAAATCCGGCGGAAAATAATGATCCCCGAACGGAATTCCATGGTGATGCTTGGAGTCCTAAGGCAACGCCTTCAAATGCCGGATCGGCTTGCCCGGCGCGATGGTTTGCGCGGCGGCGACAATCGCATTGGTGTCGATGCCGTAGTGCCGGTAGAGCTCGGCGAGCGAGCCCGTCTGCCCGAAATGCTCGACGCCGAGCGCGCGCGTGCGATGACCGGCGACCGCGCCGAGCCAGGCAAGCGTCGCCGGGTGCGCGTCGAGCACGGTGACGATGCCGCAATGGGGCGGCACATCGGCGAGCAGCCGCTCGATATGCGAGCGCGCATGCACGAGGCCGCGTTCGCGCGCGCGTTGCGCCGCAGTCCAGCCGGCATTCAGGCGGTCGGCTGACGTTACGGCAAGAAGCCCGACATCGCGGCGGTCTTCGGCCATGAGGCCGGTGGCCTCGATCGCCTCGGGCGCGATAGCGCCCGAATAGGCCACGACAACTTGCGCATTTGGCCCCGGCTTGCGCATCCAGTAGGCGCCATCGACGATTCCCTGCCGCAACTCGGCGGTCATCGGACGCTCGATCTGCTCGATCGGCCGCGTGGACAGCCGCAGGTAAATCGAGCCGCCGGTTTCATCGCGCAGCCAGTTTTTTTCCGAAATTTCGCCGCCGCTTTTCTGAATGTAACCGAAGGCGAAAGCCATGATCGCGGCCAGCTCGTCGACATAGGCCGGCTCGAAACTCGCAAGTCCATCCTGCGCCAATCCGATCAACGGCTCGGCGATCGACTGGTGCGCGCCGCCTTCGCCGGCGAGCGTAATGCCTGATGGCGTCGCGACGATAATAAAACGCGCATCCTGGTAGCAGGCGTAATTGAGCGCATCGAGCCCGCGCGCGATGAACGGATCGTACAGCGTGCCGACCGGTAGCAGACGCTCGCCATTGATGCTGTGAGACAGGCCGAGCGCCGACAGCAGAATGAACAGGTTCATTTCCGCGATGCCGAGCTCGATATGCTGGCCCTTGGGCGAGAATTCCCAGTTGAAGGTCGACGGGATGCGTTCGCTCTTGAAGATGTCGGCCATGGCCTCGTGCGCAAACAGGCCGCGGCGATTGACCCAGGCGCCGAGATTGGTCGAGACGGTCACGTCGGGCGACGTCGTGACGATGCGCTGCGCGAAGGCGCTGTCGCTGCGGCCGACCTCGTTGAGCAGAGCGCCGAAGCCGGTCTGCGTCGACGTCACCGGAACGAACGGCGTTTTCAATTCATCCGGTACGTCGATTGCGGGAGCTTGCAGCCGCCGCTCGCCGGCCGCGGCGAATGGCACGCGGTCGAGAAAATCCTGCAAGCGCTCGGCCGGAAGGCCGAGACCTTCGAAGTGGTCCCACTCGTGGCCTTCGCGCACGCCCATCGCCTTGCGGAACACTTCCATCTGCGCCGGCGTCATCAGGCCTGCGTGATTGTCCTTGTGGCCGGCCATTGGCAGGCCGAAACCCTTGATGGTGTAGGCGATGAAACAGGTCGGCTTATCGTTGTCGGCGGCGCGAAACGCATCGAGCACCGACGGCAGATCGTGACCGCCGAGATTGTTCATCAGCGACGCCAGTTCGTCGTCCGACCGTTTATCGATCAGCCGCGTCACGTCGCCCTGATCGCCGATCTCGTCGGTGAGGCGTTTGCGCCAGGCCGCGCCGCCGGCAAAAACCAGCGCCGAGTAAAGCTGGTTGGGGCAGTTGTCGATCCATTGCCGCAGCCGCTCGCCGCCCGGCTCCTTGAACGCAGCCTGTTGCAGCGAGCCATATTTGAGGATCACGACGTTCCAGCCGAAATTCTTGAACAGTTGTTCGTACCGTTCCCACAGACCTTCACGCACCACGGCGTCGAGGCTCTGGCGGTTGTAGTCGATGACCCACCAACAATTGCGCAGGCCGTGCTTCCAGCCTTCGAGCAGCGCCTCGAAAATATTGCCTTCGTCCAGTTCGGCGTCGCCGACCAGCGCGACCATGCGCCCCTCGGGCCGCTCGAGACCCCAGCCGTGCGCGCGCACATAGTCCTGCACCAGCGACGAGAACAAAGTCTGCGCGACACCGAGGCCGACCGAGCCGGTGGAAAAATCGACGTCGTCGACATCCTTGGTGCGCGAAGGATAGCTCTGCGCGCCCTTGTAGCCGCGGAAGGCCTGCAGCCGTTCGCGCGTCTGCTTGCCGAGCAGATACTGGATGGCATGGAAAATCGGCGAAGCGTGCGGCTTGACCGCGACGCGGTCGGCGGGCTTGAGCACCGCGAAATAAAGCGCCGTCAAGATGGTGGCGAGCGAGGCGCTTGAGGCCTGATGGCCGCCGACCTTGAGGCCGTCGGACGTATCGCGAAGATGATTGGCGTTGTGGATGGTCCAGCTCGCGAGCCAGAGGATTTTCTTTTCCAGCTCGCGTAAAGCAGCGATGTCGTCGGTCATGCGGGGGTTATAGCTCGCCACGCCGCAAGTCGAAAGACCTGCCGTCTTCGTCCGCGCAGGCGCAAGAGCAACTATCGCACCGCAGCTTTCGCGTTAGCGGGCGCATCGATCACGTTCCGGCAGGCGGGCGGCAGGTCGGCGAGCGTCAGCCCCTTGCGCGGCTTGGCCGGCTTTTCGCCCGGCGCCGGCTTCTTGGGATGCAGCACCCTGTCGGAGAACCAGTAGTTGAGTTCCTTGCCGCAACCGTCGCCGCCGGGCACCGGTGGCTGCTTGCGGCAATGCGGCGAGTCGGCCGGGCACTTCAGGCGCACGTGGATATGGTCGGCGTGGCCGTACCAGGGCCGTACCTTCGACATCCAGCCGTCGTGCTTCGGATCCTTGACGCGGCACAGTTCCTTCTTGATCGCGGCGTTCACCAGCACGCGCTCGACCTCAGGCTGCTCCGCCGCGGTCCTGATGAAAGCAATATCGGAGGGGGCCCAGGTTTTCGGATTGATGTTTTTTCCGTCGGCGGCGACCAGATTGCTGGCGGAGACATCTTCGCGCTCCTGCTTGCTCAGCCGGTGGTTCGGCATCGGCATGAACCAGATGTCGACGTCGAGCCCGATCTGATGGCTCAAGTGGCCGAAGGGCAGCGGACCGCCGCGCGGTTGCGCCATGTCGCCGATCAGGATGCCGTGCCAGCCGGTGGCCTTGGCCGCGAGCGGCGCGAATTTTTTCAGGAAGTGGATGAGTTCGGGGTGGCCCCAGTTGCGATTGCGCGACAGGCGCATGACTTCCCAGTTCGGACCATCGGTGGGGAGTTCGACGCCGCCTTGCAGGCAGCCGCGCGGGTAGTAGCCGATCGCCATGGCCTTGCCGAGCGACGGCAGTTGCGTATGCGAGAACAGATATTTGGCCGGCAGCTTGTCTTCGGCCGTGCTCGGACGCGCCGTCGGCATCGGCGCAACGCCTGGCAGGCTGACGGCGGCCGGCGCGGGCGGCATTGCAACCGGCGGCGCGCTCACCACTGGGGCTAGCGGAGTTTGCGCAGGCGGTGCGGTGACAACGGGAACCGGCGCCGGCCGAGGCGGCGCGGTGACGGCGGGTGAAGGTGGTTGCGGCGGCGGCGCGCTCACGACCGGCGCAGGCGCTTGCGGTGCCGGCGCGCTGACAACGGGAGGCGTCGGGGCGGCTGGCGGAACGACCGCCGCCGGCGGCGCGACGGGCGTGGACGCGGGCGGAATTGGCGCGGTGGCGGCCGGCGGCTGATTGGCTGCGCCCTGCGCGGGCGCCTGCGCGACGACAAGGCGGCTGGCCACGGCAAACGCGCCGCCGCCGACAACAAGCGACAAGCCGACAAAAACAACCATCCGCAGGCTCATGATGCTGCCGATGTAGCGTTTCCGCCCGCGCCTGTCAGGTTAAATGCGTGCGATGGTTTAAACCGCGCCCGCCCAGTTCCGCGCGGCCCCCAGCGGGAGAAAGACGAGTTTCGCCAAGGGCTTTTATGGTTAATGAGGTCTTTACAAGCCGGCGATGGGCTTGCGATGCTAAGCCTGCCGTGCACGTCCGAAGCCGGGCGTGCTGGGGGTTCACGTCATGCGTTTCGTTGCAACCGGGGTCTTGAGCCTTTTGGGCGCGTTGCTGTGCCTGTCGGCACCGGCGAACGCCGGCGTGCTCGTGGCCGTCAGCAAGTCGCAACAGCAGATGGCGGTGATCGTGGACGGCGAGCAAGTCTTTCGCTGGCCGGTTTCGACCGGACGGCGCGGTTATGAAACGCCGGAAGGCGTGTTCCATGGCAAATCGCTCAATCGCATCTGGTTTTCGCGCCAATACGACATGACTCCGATGCCGTGGTCGGTGTTTTTCCATCAGGGCTATGCGCTGCACGGAACGGCGGAAACGCATCGTCTCGGCCACGCCGTTTCGCACGGCTGTGTGCGGCTCGACACCGATAACGCGGCGATCCTGTTTGCACTGGTGAGCGAGCGGGGCGTCGAGAAAACCAAAGTGATCGTTACCGAGCGTGCGCTGCCGCCACTGCGCAAGGCCACGCCCGCCCTGATCGCCGAGATTGAGCGTGGCGCGCATGCCTGGCTTGCCGCCACCACAGCGCAAAGCGGCGCTCCGGTCGTCGAAGCAAAGCCCGCCGAGGAGCAACCCGTTGCGGCTGATCCGGACCGCGCGGAACAATCCAAAGCGGCGGACAAGACGCAAGCCGATGCCGCGCCGCAGCCGGTCGTGTTACCGCCGGTCGTGCCGGCGCCACCCGCTCCGCAGGCGACCGCATCGCTGCCTGTCGTGCCGCCGGCGCCGCCCGCCACCGTCCAGGACGTAAAGCTCGCCGAGCCGGCGCTCAAGCCGCCGCCATTGCCTGCGCCCGTTGCGCAGCAAGCGCCGCCGCCGGTTCCGCAGGTCGTGCAGCCGCCGGAAGCCCCGCGGGTCGAGGCCAATCTTCAGGACGTTCGGCTGCCATTGCCGGCGCCGCGCCATCGCGCCGAACCGGACACGAGGACGCGCGGCGGAACTCGTTACGCGACCGCACGCGGCGGCGACGCCGAAGTGCTGCGCGAGCGCGCCGCCTGGCTGCGTCAACTGGCCCGCAAATACGGCTATGAGCATTGGTAACATCGGAGCGTCGCGTTACGTTCGATTCATCCGAATCTGCAATGCTGCGGATGTCTCGGGAGAAACCGCCGATGCCGCGCACCGTCCTGGTCCTTGCCGTGCTTGCAACCCTGTTCGGCGGCCTGTCGCGTGCGCAAGCGGAGATCGTCGTCACCGTCGATAAATCGGCGCAGCAGCTCACCGTCGCGGTCGATGGATTTCAGCGCTACCAATGGCCGGTGTCGACCGCGCGCTGGGGCTATCGCACGCCCAACGGCAGCTACCGCCCGCAGCGGCTGGAGCGCAAATGGTTCTCGCGCAAATACGACATGTCGCCGATGCCCTATTCGATCTTCTTCGATGGCGGCTATGCCATTCACGGCAGTTACGAGATCAAGCGGATCGGCGCGCCGGCCTCGCACGGCTGCATCCGTCTGCATCCCGAACACGCCGAGATCCTGTTTGACATGGTGAAGGATCACCCGCGCGACACGCGCATCGTGATCACCGGCGAGCGGCCGGACCGCAATGCCGTGCTGCGCGGCGGCGCGGCGCCGTCGCCGGCGTCCGCAAGTTTTGAGGATATATTCGGAAGCGGCGGCGCTTCCAACGCGGCGCTGGCGCGCCGGCATTGGGAAAACCGCTGAGCGTAGCCGCCCCGAATTAATGTCCGCGCGCTTTCCGCGTGCGCGCCGCCTTCTTGGCCGAGCGGGAACGCGCCGCAGCCGAGCGTCTTGCCGACGCGCGCCCGCCTTTACGCCCACCTTTACGCGAACTGGCGTGGCTTTCTTTCTTGCCCCGGCCTGAGCCGCTCTTCTTGCCGCCGCCCGATTCCTTGTTGACCGTCGCCCAGGCGCGCCGCTCGGCCTCTCCCTCCGACACGCCGCGCCGCTCGTAGCCCTTTTCGATGTGGCGCGCCTTGCGCTTCTGCTTTTTCGAATAGCTCGCTTTGCTGCCTCGCGGCATGACGTTTCTCCTCGCGTGATGTTGCGCAGGAAATGAACGCAATCGAGCGAGTTGCGGTTCCGCAGGCTTCCGGGCAAGCGCCATCGCCCCTGTTCTTTGACGGCGCGGGGGCGCCGGTCTCCCCTTTTCCGTTTCCCCAAACGGGGAATGGAGCGCCGGGAGGGCGCCAAGGGGTTTGCGAGACCCCTTTGGACAGCCCTTGCGATCGGGCCGTCCGCGCGCCTTGCGAGGGCGCGCGCCGGCTTGCGAAGCCGGCTGCGCCCCCCTGGCGCTCCATCCGTCAAACTCGCGCCTCTCGGCGAGAGCCCGACCGG
>DATATS010000207.1:0-1517 GCA_036268675.1 Pseudolabrys sp. | reverse complement strand
CCGTCGCCCAGGTTCTGGAACACGTGCGGACGCTTGGAAAACGGCGCCTCGCCGATCCAGTTGGCGCCCTCGCCGCCCATCTGCGTGTAACCAAGCGTGTCGCGGTCCATCCATTGCGCCATGTAGTGGCAGCCGATGCCGGCATAGGCGCGGCTGCCCTCAGGCACGCGGGTCGACGTGTTGTGCGGACAGCCCGAGCAGAAATAGGGAATGCGCTGGGCGACGTCGGCGGTTTCGGCGAGCGCGCGCTGCGCAGCCTTGAGCCGCGCCACATTGGCGGCGAGTTCTTCATTGGCGCCGTATTTCAGCAACCGCTCGCCGATGCAGACCGCGACATCGTTGGGGTCGAGCGCACCCTTGACCGGGAACAGCCAGTTGTCCTGCTCGTCCTTCTTGCCGATGCAAACGGGTTGATTGGCGGTGCCGTAAAGCTCCTCGCGCACCTGCACTTCGATCAGCGAGCGCTTTTCCTCGACCACGATGATGAGGTCCAGCCCTTGCGCGAACTCCTTGAGCTCTTGCCGACCGATCGGCCACACGCAAGCAACCTTGTGCAGACGCAAGCCCACTTCGTTGCATTTGAGTTCGTCGAGCCCGAGTTCGTCGAGCGCCTGGCGCACGTCGAGATAAGCCTTGCCGGTGGTAATGACGCCGATCTTGGGGTTGCGTCCGCCGGAGATGATCGTCTTGTTCAGTTTGTTGGCGCGCACGAAGGCGAGCATGGCGTCGCGCTTGAAATCGTGCAGGCGCGCTTCCTGGCCCAAGAAAGTGTCGCGCAGCCGGATATTGAGCCCGCCGTCCGGCATCTGGAAATCCGTCGGCATGACGAGCTTGATGCGCTCGACATTGCCGTCCGCGACGCCGGTCGATTCGACCGTCTCGTGCATGCATTTGAGCGCGGTCCAGGCGCCGGTGTAGCGCGACATCGCCCAGCCGTAGAGCGCATAGTCGATGATCTCCTGCACGCCGGCCGGATTGAGGATCGGGATCATCACGTCGACGAAATGGAATTCGGACTGATGCGCGGTGGTGGAGGATTCCGCGGTGTGGTCGTCACCCATCAGGGCGACGACGCCACCGTGCGGCGAAGTGCCGGCCAGATTGGCGTGGCGGAAGACGTCGCCGGTGCGGTCGACGCCCGGCCCCTTGCCGTACCACATGCCGAACACGCCATCGTATTGGCCTTCGCCACGCAGCTCGGCCTGCTGCGTGCCCCACAGCGCGGTGGCGGCGAGGTCCTCGTTGAGGCCGGGCTGGAACTTGATGTCGGCTGCGGCCACGTAGCGGGCGGCGCGCATGAACTGCTGGTCGAGGCCGCCAAGCGGCGAACCGCGATAGCCGGTGACGTAGCCGCCGGTGTTCAGGCCGGCGCGGCGGTCACGCTCTTTCTGCATCAAACACGCGCGGATCAGCGCCTGATACCCCGTCACCAGGACGCGGTCCTGGGAGAGATCGTATTTGTCGTCGAGGCTGACGGATCGGAGCGTCATCGGAAAGCCTTGGCTCATCGGAAGCCT
>DATATS010000206.1:0-7010 GCA_036268675.1 Pseudolabrys sp. | reverse complement strand
GAGCGTATGCGCGAGCGGGAGATGCCAGCGGCACACCGCGGCCGTCTCGTCATTGTACTGGCCGAGATGAACGCTGAATGGGACTTTGGCGAACGCCTGTTCGAGGCCAAGCTCGCCGGGAGTATCGAACAGCGGATTGCGGTCGAGAACGATCAATGTTTCGACCTGACCGCCGTGCAGGTCGGACGCCAATGCTTTCAGGGAATCGGCGTGCGCGGGGCCGGCATCGATCGGCTCGATCAGTTCGACAGGCGCCGCCAACGCATGATTGATCCAATGGCATAGCGCGTGGATTTCGGGGGCCTGAGAGCGGCCCGCGAGCACGAGCGCGCGGCCACGATGCGCTTGGAGGTCCTCGGAAACGATGTGCGCGAATGTCGCCGCCGCTTGCGGCAGCGCCGCCGCCGGCGGAGATTGTCCGCGAAGGCGTGCGACGATGGCGATTACGACATCGCCGATCAGTTCCGGCCGCAAGGCCAGACGATGGTCGGCGCTGGCGCCCGTCGCCGTCCGGGCGGCTTCGACGACATAGAGGCGCTGGAATTGATCCGGGTCGGACGCCTGCTTGCGCGCCTGCGCGAAGCCACGCGCGTTGACGATTTGCGCGGGGCCGGGGCCGAGCCAATCGTTGTCGAGCGCCAGCACGACCGCAGCATCTCGGATGCGCGGTAACGCCGTCAGCGGCCGCCCGAACGCCAATTGAGCGCCAGCTCTCTCAAAATCGTCGGTGACCGGTTCGTAGCGATACCAGCGGGCCTGCGGGAAATTTTTGAGCAATGCGTCGCGCTGGCGGGCAAGTGTCGGCGAGGTGATACGCCCGCTGACGACGCGCATTCCTGCGCCGCTTCGTGACGCTTCCTTTTCCATTTGCGCGCGCAACGCGCTTTGAAAAGCGTTCCAGGATTCGACGCTGGTGGCGCCGCGCACTGCCTTGGAACGATCGGGGTCGTAGAGCGAGAGCACGCTCGCCTCGGCGAACACGTCGGTCGATCCGAGACTTGCCGGGTGGCGCGGGTTGCCCTCGACCTTGATGGGGCGGCCTTCGACCGAGGTCACGATGACGCCGCGTCCATAGCCGGCAAGATCGAGTGTTGTCGCGAACCGCAAGGGTATGCCAGGCACCACGCTCTCGGGTTGCTCGACATAGGGCACGATCTCCTCGGCCGGCTTGCCGCAAGAGGCGAGGCTCAAGGTCACGCCGCTTGCGAGCAGCTTCAATGCCGCGCGACGGTCAATACCGGCGGGCGAAGTTGGTTCTCGTGCCAAGCGAGGTGTCAGCGGTGGCATCGTGAGCAATCCGTGAGGTGTTCGGTGTCGATGTGGTATTGGACAAGGAGCTTCTTGCCCTCCGCGATCTGGTCCTTCGGTGGCGTCCAATGCGTGCTGAATATCTCCGACTGCGGCCGCAAATTTGGCGCGGGATTGCGGTGGCAATCGAGGCACCAGCCCATGGTGAGGGGGGCTTCCTGCCGCATCAGCGGCATGGTCTGCACCGGGCCATGACAGGTCGTGCAGCCGATGCCTTTGGCGATGTGGATTGAATGATCGAAATAGACATATTGGGGGAGCCGGTGCACGCGCTGCCAATGAATCGGCTTGTGTTCGGCGAGACTGAGTCGCACCGGCGCCAGTATCCGCGCGTTCGTGAATAGCTGCGAATGGCACGTCATGCAGGTTGTCGTAGGCGGCAGGCCCGCGAATGCGGATTTTTCGACGGACGTGTGACAATAGCGGCAGTCGAGGCCGATATCACCAACATGATGCTTGTGGCTGAACGGGATCGGCTGGCGCAGCGTCACGTCCTGACCGGTGGTGTAGGACGAGCGCATGAAGGCATAGGCTAATCCGATCAGCAGGAAGGGGCCGACGAGGACGGCAACCAGAACGACACGGGCGATGGTGTCGGCCGACGGCCGGAAAATCTGCGGCACACCAGAATCTCCGATCTCTGCTCAAGGTCCATCGCAACCATCTACGCGCAGTCGAATCCGTCAACGGATTGCTTCGCGGTCTCGTCGGTCGTCACTGGATCGCCGCGCATGCCAAAAATCGTTGGCGGAAAGACGCCAGCGGTGGTCGGAGTCGCAGCGGCAGGCCATAATAGATGACTTGTCAGATCACTCGCCCCTGCCGCCAACGTACGGTCCTGCTCAAAGTTCCATTCGCCGGCGATGCTTTTTGGCCGCTACAAAGGGCCGCCACGGACGTTGGCCGTACCGTCTTGGAAACCGGGCTTCCTTATAGGCGGGGTGGGCCGAAGAGAGGACAGGACCCTACGCAGGCCGGAACTTATAGAGGCCGACATCGATTGCGCCGGTGCGAAACCCGGCTTCGCAATAGCACAGGTAATACTCCCACATCCGCTTAAAGCGCGCGTCGAAGCCGAGCTGGCCTATGGCCGGCCAAGAGGCGAGGAATCGCTCGCGCCATGCGGCGAGTGTGCGGGCGTAACTCGCACCAAAAGACTGTTGTCCGATCAATCGGAGGCCCGCGCGAACCGCGTGATCGCGATTTTCTCGACGGTCGGCAGCATGCCTCTCGGAAAGATATGGCGCTGAATGAAATCCGGTTGATCGCGGTACCGTGCGAAGCGATCCTCCGCGATCGTTATGGCCTGCAACACCACAGTCCCGTTTGACTTTACCGCCTCGCGCAACTTGGCAAAATAGGCTGGCCAATAGTGCTGACCGACCGCCTCGATCATTTCTATGGATACGATACGATCATACGTGTCTTGAACGTCGCGGTAATTCTGCAAGCGTAGGTCAGCATGGCGCTCGGCGTCGCGTCCAATTGCGCAGCGTCGCGTAATTGGTCAGGTCGTAGGTGCCGTAGGCGATGGCGCCCAGCAACGCGCCGTAAATCAGCGCTGGACAAGCCGAGCCCGTTTTCAACGCGGGTAACGCCGCAAATACCAGGACCCCGATCGGGTAGGCCAGATAGAAACCCACCGCAGGCGGCGCATTAAGATTTGGCAACAAAATCTCACCGAGCGTCGGTCGATAGACCAGATGGCCCATGACGGTCAGCCAGCCGCCGTCGAGCAGGCAAAAGGGCAATAAAATCATTATGTAGATGAGGGCGTAATACATGGTCTGCTCCCGGGCCGGATTCGACTTAATACGAGCGCCAAGGCGGCGTGGATCACCCCAAAAATCGAGTCCTGCGGCAAAATTGGCGCGATCGGCAATTTGAACGATCCAGTTGCAATGACGTTACCAATAGGGGCGGTATCATTTCTGCTATTATGAGGCCGCGGAGGACGCATGGCTGGTCGAGATCAAGCCGTCACAGTCGACACGACAGAAAAGAGCGCGTCCCGACCGGCGAGGCCGCCGCGCGGCGCCGATGATGGCGCGGCCGTGAAAGACAAAGTTTCACCAAATTCCGGTTCAATCGACGAACTCTGCATCGACACGATCCGAACCTTGTCGATGGACGCGGTGCAGCAGGCCAATTCCGGCCACCCGGGCACACCGATGGCCCTGGCGCCGGTCATTTACACGCTCTGGCAGCGCTTCCTGCGATTTGACCCGGAAGATGCGCTTTGGCCGAACCGCGACCGCTTCGTGCTGTCCAACGGACACGCCTCGATGCTGCTTTACTCGGTGCTGCATCTCGCGGGCGTCAAGGCAGCCAACTCCGAGCACGAGTCTTCAGGCACGGCCGCCATTACGCTGGACGACATCAAGAAATTCCGTCAGCTCGACAGCAGGTGTCCCGGACACCCTGAATATCATGTGACGACCGGCGTCGAGACGACGACCGGACCGCTTGGGCAGGGCTGCGCCACAAGCGTCGGCATGGCGATCGCTGAGCGCTGGCTCGCCAAGCATTTCAATCGACCTGATTTTACAATTTTCGATTACGACGTTTACGCCATGTGCGGCGATGGCGACATGATGGAAGGAATAACGAGCGAAGCCGCCTCGCTCGCCGGCCATCTGATGCTCGGCAATCTTTGCTGGATTTACGACAGCAACGACATCACGATCGAAGGGCATACGAATCTTGCTTTCAGCGACGACGTGGCGGCGCGTTTCCTGGCCTACGGCTGGAATGTCACCCGGGTTGGAGACGCCAATGATACGCAACGCGTCGCGCAAGCGATTGAGGAATTCCGCGATGCCAATGATGCGCCGACACTTGTCATTGTTAACAGCCACATCGGCTTCGGCGCTCCCCACAAGCACGACACCAGCGCCGCGCACGGCGAGCCGCTTGGCGAAGAGGAGATCCGTCTGGCCAAGCGCAGCTACGGCTGGCCGGAGGATGCAAAGTTTCTGGTGCCGGATGGCGTGCGTGAGCATTTCAGCGCGGTCATCGGACGACGCGGCCGCGAGCTTCGTTCGGAGTGGTCATCCCGGTTCACGGCCTTTCGGGCGAAATACCCCGATCTCGCGTGCGGGCTCGATGAGATGCAGAAGCGAGAGCTTCCCGATGGCTGGGACGCCGACGTGCCGAGCTTCCCGGCCGACGCCAAGGGGCTCGCGACCCGCGATTCATCCGCCAAAGTTCTGAATGCCATCGCGGCACGCTGTCCGTGGCTGATGGGCGGCGCGGCGGATCTCGCGCCGTCGACCAAAACACATCTGACCTTTGAGGGTGCCGGCGATTTCGAGGCGGAGAAATATGGCGGCCGCAATCTGCACTTCGGCATTCGCGAACACGCGATGGGCGCGGCCGTCAATGGACTCTCGCTTTCCGGAATTCGCAGCTACGGATCGACCTTTCTCATATTTTCCGACTACATGAAGCCGGCCATTCGCTTGAGCGCGCTCATGCAGCTTCCGGTCGTGACCGTCTTCACGCACGATTCGATTGGATTGGGGCAAGATGGCCCGACACATCAACCCATAGAGCAACTCGTCGCGCTGCGCGCGATCCCCGGCCTGATCACGTTGCGCCCCGCCGACGCAAACGAAGTCGTGGAGGCTTGGCGCGTGGTTATGGCCTTGAAGCATCAACCGGCGTGCCTGGTGTTGACCCGCCAGCCGCTGCCGACTTTCGATCGCAAGCGCTATGCCGTGGCCTCCGGCGTTGCCCGTGGCGCCTATGTCATGGCTGATGCCGAGAGCGGAAAGCCGGAGGTGATTTTGATCGGCTCCGGCAGCGAGGTTGCGCTCTGCGTCGAGGGCTACGAAGCACTTAAGCGAGACGCAATTCCGGCGCGGGTTGTCAGCATGCCCTCGTGGGAGTTATTCGAGCAACAGGATCAAGCCTATTGCGACAGCGTATTGCCGCCTGCTGTCACGGCTCGCGTGTCGGTGGAGGCGGGCACCACAATCGGCTGGGATCGTTATGTCGGCGTGAATGGCGCGAGGATCGGTATGCACTCGTTCGGATCGTCCGCGCCGATCAAGGACCTGATGAAAAAATTCGGCTTTACGCCGGAAAACGTGCTGGCCGTGGCCAAGGAACAAATAGCGAAGTCCCGGAGGCAGGCATCATGAATCCGCTGAAGCAGCTTGAGGCGTGTGGCCAGTCGCCTTGGCTTGATTACCTCAAGCGCAGCCTGATCGAAAAGGGCGAATTGCAGACGCTCATCGATCGTGATGGCCTGAAAGGCATCACGTCAAATCCCTCGATTTTCGAAAAGGCAATCGGCGAGAGCGACGAATACAAAGAGGCGCTGAAGCAGTTTCAGGCGCGCGGCGATCACAGCATTGCCGAAATCTACGAACATCTGGCGATCGCCGACATTCGCGCCGCCGCCGATGTGCTGCGCCCCGTCTACGACGCGACCAAGGGCCGCGACGGCTATATCAGCCTGGAATGTTCGCCTTATCTCGCCAACGACACCGAAGCCACGATGGAGGAAGCGCAGCGCCTGTGGGCAACGGTCCAGCGACCCAATCTCATGGTGAAGGTGCCGGCGACACCGGCCGGCATCCCGGCGATCCGCCGCTTGATCGCGAGCGGACTGAACATCAACATCACCCTGCTTTTTGCCGTACCGGCCTACGAACAGGTGGTCGAAGCCTATCTCTCCGGACTCGAGGACCTCAAACGCACCGGCGGCGACCTGTCGAAGAGCGCCAGCGTCGCCAGCATCTTTGTCAGCCGTATCGACGTCGCGGTTGACCAGCTGCTGGACAAGCTCAGCGACAAAAAGCTGGCGGATCGGTTGCGCGGCAAGGCGGCCATCGCAAATTCAAAGCTCGCCTACGCACGTTATCAGGCGCTGTTTGCCGGCCCGCGCTGGCAAAATCTGGCCGCGGCGGGCGCGCGAACACAGCGGCTGCTGTGGGCCTCCACCAGCACCAAAAGTCCCGCGTACAAGGACACCATGTATGTCGAGGCGCTGATCGGCCGCGACACCGTGGATACATTGCCGCCGGCGACGATGGATGCCTTCCGCGACCACGGTAAGATAACGCCCGACGCTGTCGAGCAGGACGTCGAGGGCGCGCGCGCCATTCTTGCCGAACTGGAAAAGCACGGCATTTCGCTGAAAAGCGTGACCGATGAACTAGTCGCGGAAGGCGTGCAACAGTTCGCCGATTCGTTCGACAAGCTGTTTGCAGCCATCGCCTCGCAGCGCCGTACACTTCTGGACGGCGCTGATGACCGCCTGCAGATTGCTCCGGGATCCGCGCCGATGAAAGCGGCCTTCGATGCCGAGATGGAGGTCTGGCGCGCTCGCGGGCGCATTCGCAGCCTGTGGGCCGGCGACACATCACTTTGGTCCGGAGGCGACGAAGACAAGTGGCTCGGGTGGCTCGATATCGTCGAGCGGGAACTGGCCGATGTGGGACGGCTGGACGCTTTCGCAAAAGACCTGAGGGGACGCGGCTTTACCGATGTCGTGCTGCTTGGAATGGGCGGCTCGAGCCTGGGCCCCGAGGTACTGGCGGAAACATTCGGCTCGCAGGCCGGCTGGCCGCGCTTCCACATGCTCGACAGCACCGATCCGGCGCAGATCAGGACGATTGAAAAGGCGGTCAATCTGGAAAAGGCGCTGTTCATTGTCTCGTCCAAATCCGGCAGCACGCTGGAGCCCAATATTT
>DATATS010000205.1:0-2819 GCA_036268675.1 Pseudolabrys sp. | reverse complement strand
GGCGTCGTCGGCGCGCTGATCATGGCGGCGTTCGTGTTCGCAGCGGTGTTCGCCAATGTCCTGACGGTTTACGATCCGGTCGCGACCAGCGCGAGCCTTGCGCTGGCGCATCCGAGCGAAGCGCATTGGCTCGGCAACGACGCCATGGGCCGGGACATATATGCGCGCATTGTTTACGGCGCGCGCATTTCGCTTGCGGTGGGATTGGGCTCGACCTTTCTCGGCTGTGTGTTCGGCGTCGCGCTCGGTCTTGCCTCGGGTTATCTCGGCGGCTGGGTCGACCTGGTGGTCCAGCGCATTGTCGACGTGTTGCAGGCGGTGCCGCTGCTGGTGCTGGCGCTGGTGATGGCGGCAGCGCTCGGCCCTTCGCTGAACAACACCATCATCGCCATCGCCATTCCGCTCATTCCCTATTCGGCGCGCGTCATCCGCTCCAGCACGCTGACGCTGCGCGAGCAGCCGTTTGTCGAAGCCGCACGCGCGACAGGCATGAGCGAATTCCGTATCGCTATGCGCCACGTGTTGCCGAATACGCTGGCGCCGCTGATCGTGATCGCGACGGCGCAATTGGGAGCTGCCATTCTCACAGAAGCTTCACTGTCTTTCCTCGGCCTTGGCGTGCCCGAGCCGCATCCGTCTTGGGGCCGCATGCTGTCGGAATCGGCGGCTGAATATGTGCGCACCGCGCCCTGGCTGGTGATCTTCCCCGGCATCGCCATCAGCCTGGCGGTGTTCGGCACCAATTTGTTCGGAGACGCGCTGCGCGACATTCTCGATCCGCGGTTGCGGAACTAATTCATGGTTATGTCGATGAGTGAGCGCGAGACGGGCAAACCTGTACCGGCCGAAATCTCCAATACGGTACCGCTGCTCGAAGTGGACGGTTTGCGCACTTATTTCGATCTGCGTCATGGCGTCGTCAAAGCCGTGGACGGCGTAAGCTTCACGTTGGCGCCGCATGAAACGCTTGCAATCGTCGGCGAATCCGGCTGCGGCAAGAGCATCACGGCGCTGTCGCTCATGCGGCTTGTGCCCGACCCGCCGGGCCGCATCGCGGGCGGGACGGTGAAGCTTGCCGGCGTCGATCTGCTGGCGCTCAGCGAGGAAGCGATGCGCGGCGTGCGCGGCAAGGACGTCGCGATGATCTTCCAGGAGCCGATGACCTCGCTCAATCCGGTGCTCACCATCGGCAGCCAGATCGCGGAGGTGCTGTTGTTGCACGAGCCGCTCAGCCGGCGGCAGGCCTGGGACAAATCGATCGACATGCTGCGGCTCGCGCGTATTCCGGAAGCGGAGCAGCGCGCCGGGGAGTATCCGCATCAGTTGTCCGGCGGCATGCGCCAGCGCGCCATGATCGCGATGGCTTTGGCGTGCAATCCGAAGGTGCTGATTGCCGACGAGCCGACCACGGCGCTCGACGTGACCATCCAGGCGCAAATTCTCGACATCATCCTCGACCTGCAACGCAAATTGGGAACCGCGGTGATCCTGATCACCCACGATCTCGGCGTCGTGGCGGAAACCGCGCAACGCGTCATCGTGATGTATGCCGGGCGCAAGGTCGAAGAGGCTCCGGTTGAGGAATTGTTCGCGCGGCCGCAGCATCCTTATACGCACGGGCTGATGGCCTCGATCCCGCGGCTGGCGTTGATGCGCGGCGACGAGGAAAGCTCATCCGAACGCCTGCAGGAAATTCCCGGCATGGTCCCGGCGCTCACCGATCTGCCGGAAGGCTGCGTGTTCGCGCCGCGTTGTGCGTACGCCGAGGATCGCTGTCGGCAGACGTATCCGCCTTACGAAGAAAAGCAGCCACGGCACTGGGCGGCGTGCTGGCGCTCCGCCGAATTGTTCGGTGACGGCAATGCCTGAAACGGTGCTCGACGTCCGCGATCTGAAAAAGCATTTTCCAATCCGCAAGGGGTTTTTGCAGAGCGAGGCCGGCACGGTTTTCGCCGTGGACGGCGTCAGCTTCTCGATCGCCGGCGGCGAGACGCTGGGCCTCGTCGGGGAATCCGGCTGCGGAAAATCGACCGTGGGGCGCACCATCTTGCGGCTGATCGAGCCGACGGCGGGCTCGATCCGCATCGACGGTCACGACATCACGCATCTGAGCAAGACGGAACTGCGGCCCTATCGCCGGCAGATGCAGATTATCTTTCAGGATCCGTTTTCATCGCTCGATCCGCGCATGTCGGCCGGCGACATCGTGGCCGAGCCGATGCGCGTGCATCGCACGGTTGCGCGCGGTGATATTAAAAAGCGCGTGGCCGAATTGTTCGAGCGGGTAGGCCTGCGCAAGGCGCAGATGGCGAGTTATCCGCATCAGTTTTCCGGCGGCCAGCGCCAGCGCATCGGCATTGCGCGCGCGCTCGCGTTGCAGCCCAAACTGATCGTCGGCGACGAGCCGGTGTCGGCGCTCGATGTGTCGATCCAGGCGCAGGTGCTCAACTTGATGATGGATCTGCAGCGCGAGATGGGGCTCGCGTATCTGTTTATCTCGCACAATCTGGCGGTGGTCGAGCACATCAGCCACCGCATCGCCGTCATGTATCTCGGCCGTATCGTCGAATATACCGACAAGCGCACGCTGTTCACGCGCGCGCTTCATCCCTATACCGAGTCATTGCTGCTGGCGGTGCCGGTGCCCGATCCGCGCGTCAAGCGGCAGAAGCGTGTGTTGCAGGGCGACGTGCCGAGCCCGATCAATCCGCCGCCGGGCTGCCACTTCCACACCCGCTGCCCTTACGCGGTGGAGCGCTGCCGGGTCGAGTCCCCGTTGCTTCGCGAGGTCAAACCGGGCCAGATGGTCGCTTGCCATC
>DATATS010000204.1:0-6795 GCA_036268675.1 Pseudolabrys sp. | reverse complement strand
CCGGTTCGGTCCCCGGCACCCATGGCTTGGCGTATTGATAGGTCTCGAAAAGACACGCGATGCCCGCGGCGATGAGCGCGTAGGCCCAGCCGGTTCGCCTTGTCACTTGCTCCGGTGTCATGTCGTCCCCCGTCTAGAAATTGCCGAGGCCAAGCACGTCGGACATCGAATAAAGTCCGGGCTTCTGGCCGCGCGCCCACAAGGCGGCATGCAGGGCGCCGCGCGCAAAGATCATCCGGTCTTCGGCCTTGTGCGTGAGTTCAATGCGTTCGGCCGGCCCTGCGAAAATCACGCTGTGCTCGCCCACCACGGTGCCGCCGCGCAACGCCGCAAAGCCGATGTCGCCAACTTTACGCGCGCCAGTATGGCCGTCGCGCGCCTTCACCGAATGCTTGTCGAGATCGATGTTGCGGCCTTCCGCTGCCGCGCGCCCCAACAGCAGCGCGGTGCCGGACGGCGCATCGACCTTCTGGTTGTGATGCATTTCCAGGATTTCAATGTCGAAGGCGTTGTCCAGCGTCTTGGCCACGCGGCGGGTCAACGCCGCCAGCAGATTGACGCCGAGACTCATATTGCCGGATTTCACGATCACGGCCTTTTTGGCGGCGTCCTTGATTTTGCTCTCGTCGGCCGCGCTCAGGCCGGTAGTGCCGATGATGTGCACTTTGCCCGACTTGGCCGCGAGCTCAGCAAAGGCCACCGTCGCCACCGGGGCGGTGAAGTCGATGATGCCGTCGGCCGTGTCCATCAACGCGCTCGCGTCGCCCACGAGCTTGGTGCCATTTTCCGGCGTGCCCGCGAGCGTGCCGGAATCCCAGCCGATCAGCGGCGAGCGGGTGTCTTCCAGCGCGCCGGCGAGCGAAAATCCATTGCCGTCGGAGATCGCCTTGACCAGCGTGCGGCCCATGCGCCCGCCGGCCCCCGCCACGATCAAGCGCATTTCAGCCATCGTTAAGCTCCCGGATTAGGCGGTATAGCGCGGCGGGCCTGAAACGACTAGGGCTGCGGACCCTCGTAGCCCTCGATCACGACGATGTCGGCGGTCGCGTGCGGCAGGCGCCGTTTGATGTTTTCCTGGTATTCCGGCGAGCGATAGCAGGCGAGCGCCGCCGCATGATCGGGAAATTCGATCACCACATTGCGCGAGCGCGCGCTGCCTTCAACGCAATCGAAGTTGCCGGCGCGGATCACGTAGCGGCCGCCGAATTTCTTGAAGATGGCGGCGTTGGCCGCGGCATAGGGCTTGTAGCCCTCGTCGTTTTTTACATCGACGCGCCCGATCCAATAACCCTTCGGCATGTTTCCTCCTGTTTATGCTTTTGTCTGTTCGATCTCGGCAACGATATTTTCCGCCGCGGCCTTCGGGTCAGCGGCTTCGACGATGGGCCGGCCGACCACCAGATAATCGGCGCCGGCGGCAATCGCCATCGCCGGCGTCATCACGCGCTTCTGGTCGCCGCTGGCACTGCCGGCGGGGCGGATGCCCGGCGTCACCAGCGCCATGCCGGGACCGACAATTTTGCGCAGATTGGCGGCTTCCTGCGCCGAACAGACCAGCCCATCGACCTTGAGATCACGCGCCTGCCCGGCACGTTGCGCGACCAGCGCTGTGACGCCGAGTTTCGAGCCTGCCGCGAACAGATCGGCATCATCGTAGGACGTGAGCACGGTCACGGCGAGAATCTTCAACTTCGAACCGGCCTTGCCCGCGACCGCCGCTTTCATCGTCTGCGGATAGGCGTGCACCGTGAGAAACGTGGCGCCGAGTTGCGCGACGCTTTGGACACCCTTCTCCACGGTGTTGCCGATGTCATGCAGCTTGAGATCGAGGAACACTTGTTTGCGGGCCGCGATCAGGCTCGCGGCAAACGGCAGGCCGCCGGCGAACGCGAGCTGATAGCCGATCTTGTAGAAGCCGACCGTATCGCCCAACCGCGCCACCATGGCTTCGGCGGCATCGACTGAAGGAAGATCGAGGGCCACGATCAGCCGTTGGCGCGCATTCAAATTCAATGCGGTGTCCTCACATCATCAGCCGCGCCATATCCAGCAGCCGCGCCAGTTGCGCGCGCAGCAGATTGGCGGTGCGGGTGTCCGCGATATTGTCCATATCGTCGAAAGCCAAATCGGCTTGCGGGATCGCCACCTGCTCGGGGATCACCAGCGCGCCGCAGCCGAGTTCGAGAATTTGCCGCAGCGCCATCAGCGAGCGTAAACCCCCGGCCGATCCCGGCGAGGCGGCGCTGATCGCAAACACGCGGCCCTTGAAGGCCGCGTAGGTCGGATCGCCGCGTTCGCGCACGCGTGAGACCCAGTCGATCGCATTCTTGATGAGCGGCGTGATCGAGGCTGAATATTCGGCGCTGGCGATGAACACCCCCTGATGCGCCATGATCATCTGCTTGAGCGCCAGCGCGTTGGCGGGCTGGCCCACGCGCGCGTCGAGATCGGCGTCGTAGAGCGGCAGCGGATAATCGGCGAGCGAAATGCGCGTCACGTCGGCGTCGATGAGCGTGAGTTCCTTGACCGCCAGCGCCGCCAGCCTGACGTTATGCGAGCCGGCGCGGGTCGAAGAGGCAAAGACCAGGATTTTGGGGATGGCCATCGGCGGCTTCCGTTAAACGCCGGCCACCAATAGCACAAGGCAGCGCTCAGCGGCCGCGATAGACCCAGACGCGCGCCGGCGGCAGGTTCATCCAGATCAATTCGGACGCCTCGGTCTTGATCCCGGACAGCGCCTTCGGGATCGGCGGCACCATTGCATACGTGAACTGGACGAAGGGCGCCGACGGCGCGAGCAGCGCCAGGGCGTCGGAAATCAGCCGCAGCCGCGTGCGCAGCGGTTTGGTCAACAACGGCAGCCCCGACACCACCGCGGCGGCGGGCGCCCGCACATAGGTGTCCAGCAGACGGCGCAGCCGATAGGCGTCACCCTGCACCACAGTCGCCGCCGGATAGCGGGTGCGCAGCAGCCGGCAGAACACCGGATTGAATTCGACCAGGATCAGCCGCGCTGGATCGACGCCATGCGCGACCAATGCCTCAGTGACGGGGCCGGTGCCGGGACCCAATTCGATCACCGGGCCGCTCGACGCCACATCGACATAACTCGCCATGGTGCGCGCCAGCGCGCGGCCCGACGGCATCACCGCGCCGATGGACAAGGGCTTCTCGATCCATGAGCGGATGAACTGCATCTCGTCATCGAGACGCAGCGTTTTCTTTTCGACGCGAACGACGGAATGCGAAGGCATCGGGATAATGTCACGCGTGCAAGTGGGAGCCCTTTGCCCCCGATATTCACCGGTATAGGGCGCCGGGGGAAGGGTCAAGATGGCTTGCCGGAACGGCTGTCCCGGCTACCCAGACCATCGAGAAACTCTTTGACCCGGCTAAAGAAACCGGCCGATTCCGGCTGGGTTTCGGCCGAAGAAAGCTTTTCGAATTCGTTCAATATCTCGCGTTGCCGCTTGGTCAGGTTTTGCGGCGTTTCCACCACTACTTGAACGTACATGTCGCCCATTTGTTTCGAGCGCAGCACCGGCATGCCCTTGGCCGTCAGCCGGAAGCGCCGTCCGGTCTGGCTCCCGGCGGGGATTTTGACCCTCGCCTTGCTGCCGTCGATCGCGGGCACCTCGAATTCGCCGCCAAGTGCCGCCGCCACCATGGAGACCGGCACCCGGCAATGCAGATCGGCGCCGTCGCGCTGGAAGAATTCGTGCTGCGCAAGCGAGAGGAATATATAGAGGTCGCCGGCCGGCCCGCCGCGCACACCGGCCTCACCTTCGCCCGCAAGCCTGATGCGGGTGCCATCCTCGACGCCGGGTGGAATGTTGACCGACAGCATCCGTTCGCGCGTCACCCGGCCGGCTCCGGCACAGGCGGTGCAAGGGTCGTCGATCGATTGACCGCGGCCGTGGCAGGCCGGGCAGGTGCGCTCGAGCGTGAAAAATCCCTGCGCGTGTCTGACTTTTCCGGCGCCGCCGCAGGTCGCGCACACCTTCGGTTTGGTGCCGGCCTTGGCCCCGCTGCCCGAACACGCTTCGCAGATCACCGAGGTCGGGATGCGGATTTGCGCGGTCTTGCCGTTGAACGCCTCGTCGAGGCTGATCTCCATATTGTAGCGCAGGTCGGAGCCGCGCTCGCGTCCCGAACTGTGTCCGCCGCCGCGGCGGCCGCCCATGCCGAACAGATCCTCGAAAATGTCCGAAAAGGTGGTCGCAAAATCCGTCCCGAAACCGTGCGCGGCCCCGCCCACGCCCTGCTCGAAAGCGGCATGGCCGAAGCGGTCATAGGCGGCACGCTTATCGCCGTCCTTGAGCACGTCATAGGCTTCGTTGAGTTCCTTGAAGCGATGCTCGCATTCGTTATCGCCGGGATTGCGATCGGGATGGTGCTGCATGGCGAGCTTGCGGAACGCGGCCTTGAGCTCGACCTCGGTGCAGGTGCGCTGGACGCTCAGGACTTCGTAGTAGTCGCGCTTGGACACCGGTCATCCCCGCCGAATAATCAAAAACCTCGTCCTGAGGAGCGCCAAGCGCGTCTCGAAGGACGAGGTTTCATGAGATCGGCCCTCATCCTTCGAGACGGCCTGCGGCCTCCTCAGGATGAGGACCATTTCCTGCTCCGTCGCTTATGCCGACTTCTTGTTGTTCTTGTCGTCGTCGACTTCGGTGAACTCGGCATCGACAACGTCTTCTTTCTTGCCGTCGGCGCCAGTCGCGCTTTCGCTGGTGTCGGCGGGCTCGCCCGCCTCCTGGCTCTGCTTGTACATGGCCTCGCCGAGCTTCATCGAAGCCTGCGCCAGCGTATTGGTCTTAGCTTGGATCGCCGCCGAGTCGTCACCCTTGAGCGCTTCTTTCAGGTCAGCCATGGCGTTCTCGATCGCCGAACGCTCGGCGTCGCCGACCTTGGAGCCGTGCTCGGAGAGCGCCTTCTCGGTGGAATGCACCAGCGCCTCGCCGTGATTTTTGGCTTCGACCGCGGCCTTGCGCGTCTTGTCCTCTTCAGCGTGCGCCTCCGCGTCCTTGACCATTTTCTCGATGTCGGACTCAGACAGGCCGCCCGAGGCCTGGATGCGGATCTGCTGCTCCTTGCCGGTGGCCTTGTCCTTGGCGGCCACGTTGACGATGCCATTGGCGTCGATATCGAAGGTCACCTCGACCTGCGGCACGCCGCGCGGCGCCGGGGGAATTCCGACAAGATCGAAATTGCCGAGCATCTTGTTGTCGGCCGCCATCTCGCGCTCGCCCTGGAAGACGCGGATGGTGACCGCGTTCTGATTATCCTCGGCGGTGGAGAACACCTGGCTCTTCTTGGTCGGGATCGTGGTGTTGCGGTCGATGATACGCGTGAACACGCCGCCCAGCGTCTCGATGCCAAGCGACAACGGAGTGACGTCGAGCAGCAGCACGTCCTTGACGTCGCCTTGCAGCACGCCGGCCTGGATGGCCGCGCCGATCGCAACCACCTCATCGGGGTTGACGCCCTTGTGCGGTTCCTTGCCGAAGAACTGCTTGACCACTTCCTGCACCTTCGGCATGCGCGTCATGCCGCCGACGAGGACCACCTCGTTGATCTCAGCCGCCGACAGGCCGGCGTCCTTGAGCGCCTTGCGGCAGGGCTCGACCGTCTTCTGGATGAGATCGTCGACCAGCGCCTCGAACTTGGCGCGGGTGAGCTTCATGGTGAGATGCTTGGGACCGGCCGCGTCCGCCGTGATGAACGGCAGGTTGATTTCGGTCTGCGTCGTGGACGAGAGCTCGATCTTCGCCTTCTCGGCGCTCTCCTTGAGCCGTTGCAGCGCCAGCTTGTCCTTGCGCAGGTCGATGCCCTGTTCCTTCTGGAATTCGTCGGCGAGATAATTGACGAGACGCATGTCGAAGTCTTCGCCGCCCAGGAATGTGTCGCCGTTGGTCGACTTCACCTCGAATACGCCGTCGCCGATTTCGAGCACCGACACGTCGAAGGTGCCGCCGCCGAGGTCATAGACGGCGATGGTGCCGGTCTTCTGCTTGTCGAGGCCATAGGCGAGCGCGGCCGCCGTCGGCTCGTTGATGATGCGCAGCACGTCGAGACCGGCGATCTTGCCGGCGTCCTTGGTCGCCTGACGTTGCGCGTCGTTGAAATAGGCCGGGACGGTGATGACCGCCTGCTCGACCTTGCTGCCGAGATAGGCTTCCGCCGTTTCCTTCATCTTTTGCAGGATGAAGGCGGAAATCTGCGAGGGCGAATATTGCTTGCTGTCCGCCTCGACCCAGGCATCGCCGTTCGACGCCTTGGAAATCTTGTAGGGGACGAGCTTCTTGTCCTTCTCGACCATCGGGTCGTCGTAGCGCCGGCCGATGAGGCGCTTGACCGCGAAGAAGGTCTTCTCCGGATTGGTGACCGCCTGGCGTTTGGCCGGCTGGCCGACGAGGCGCTCGCTGTCGTCGCTGAACGCCACGATCGACGGCGTGGTGCGCATGCCTTCCGCGTTTTCGATGACTTTCGGCGTCTTGCCTTCCATCACGGCGACGCACGAATTGGTGGTGCCGAGGTCGATGCCGATGACCTTGCCCATGGTTCTTCCTCTCAATTGCGGCAGGCCGGCCGGGCCACGTTGGCGCCCGAAAGGGAATGCCCGCGGCTCATCCGCAGACCCCTGATCCAGCCCCCTGGATACACTCGAATCGCCGTATTTATACGGCTTCCTCGCTCATATAGGAGGGCCACCCGGCCCTGCAAGCGGGGCGCTCACGAAATCGAGAGCGGTGCGGCCGAGGCGTCCCGTAGTCCATGTCAAAGGTTAATGTT
>DATATS010000203.1:0-60954 GCA_036268675.1 Pseudolabrys sp. | reverse complement strand
GCGGTTCTCGCCCTGCGGCGGCACCCATTGCGTCGCACCGATGGCGTGCAGCGCGCGGTGGCGAAGCGTATCGACGGGTTTGTCGATGCCCTTATCCATCGCGATGAACCACTGCGGCGTGTTGCGGAAGATGACCGGCTTCTTCGAGCGCCACGAATGCGGATATTGGTGCTTCAGGCGTCCGCGCGCGATCAGCATATGCGCATCAATGAGCGCCTTGATCACCGCCTCGTTGGCATCGCCCTTCTCGCCTTTGTCGTTGATGACGCGCTTGCCGGTGAAGCCGGGCGCCTGCCCCGTTAACGCGCCGTTCTCGTCGACGGTGTAAGGGATTGCGGTATTGATGCCGCGCGCTTCCAGCGCCGCGCGATTGGCGGTCCACACTTCGAAGTCCTCGCGACCATGACCCGGCGCGGTGTGAACGAAACCCGTGCCGGCGTCGTCGGTGACGTGGTCGCCTTCGAGAAGCGGGACATCGAACCCGTAACCCATACTTCTCAAAGGATGATCACAAACCAACCGTGCGAGTTGTTCACTGCTGACATCCGCAAGCTTATCGTACTGCTCGACACGCGCCTGTTTGAAAACGTCGGCCGCTAGATTCTCTGCGAGAATATAAAGATCACGAGGTTTAGCCCAATTATCAGCGGGCGCGTTTCTCACACCAAACAATGCGTATTTGATCTTTGGCGAAAATGCGATTGCTCTATTTCCGGGTAATGTCCAAGGCGTGGTCGTCCAGATAACGATTGATGCGGCTCCGATTGCCATATCTTGGTAGATAGGCTTTTGGCCTGGCACCAAATCATGGATTTGATTCTTGACCGGAAACTTCACCCACACCGTGTCGCTCGTGTAATCCTCGTACTCGACTTCCGCTTCCGCCAGCGCGGTCTTCTCGACCACGCTCCACATCACCGGCTTGGAGCCGCGGTAGAGCAGACCGTTCGCCGCGAACTTCATCAGCTCGCGCGCGATCTGCGCCTCGGCAAAGAAATCCATCGTCGTATAGGGATGCGCCCAGTCGCCGGTCACGCCCAGACGCTTGAATTCCTCGCGCTGCACATTGAGCCAGTGCCCGGCATAGGCGCGGCACTCGTTGCGAAACGCGATCATCGCCTTCGGATCGCTCAAATCCGGCTTCGGCTTGCCCTTGGAGCGGTAATGCTCCTCTTCGATTTTCCATTCGATCGGCAGGCCGTGGCAGTCCCAGCCCGGCACGTAGTTGGAATCGAAGCCGAGCATCTGCTGGCTGCGCGTCACCACGTCCTTGAGCACTTTATTGAGCGCCGTGCCAATATGGATGTTGCCGTTGGCGTAAGGCGGGCCGTCGTGCAGGATGAATTTTTCACGGCCTTTGGCGGCGGTGCGCAACTGCCCGTAGAGATCGGTCTGCTCCCAGGCTTTCAGAATTTCCGGCTCGCGCTGCGGCAGCCCCGCGCGCATCGGGAAATCCGTCTGCGGCAGGAACAGCGTTTCTGAGTAATCGCGCTTGGTTTCGGGCTTCGGGCTCGACATGGGGCGCTATGTAGCAGGCCGATTTCGCATCGCAAAGGCCGCCGTCACACATCCCCCAGCTTGGGAAACGCCTTGCCGGCGCGCCGAAGCGCGTCGCGCGCCTGCGCGCTGTCGGCCACCATGGCGCGCTTGAGCCCATCGATTGTTTCGAATTTCCGCTCATTGCGGATCCAGCCGATGAAGGCGACATCGATCGCCTGCCCGTAGATGTCGCCGTCGAAGTCGAACAGGTTGACTTCGAGCAGCGGCGCGCCGTCGTCGAACATCGGCCGCACCCCGAAGCTGGCGACGCCGGCATAGCGCATGTCGCCGATGCCCACGCGCACCGCGTAGATGCCGTGCTTGAGGCCGCAGGACGGATCGAGCCTGAGATTGGCAGTCGGAAAGCCGAGCTCGCGGCCGCGCTTGTCGCCGTGGATCACCTCGCCGGAGACGAACCAGGGCGCGCCGAGAAGCTCGGCCGCCTCCACCACCTTGCCGTCGCCGAGCGCGGCACGCACCGCGCCGGACGACACCGGGCGCCCCTCGTCTTCGAGCGGCGGCACGATATCGACCGCAAAGCCGAGCCGCGCGCCCTGCTCGCTCAAATAAGCCGGCGAGCCGGCGCGGTTCTTCCCGAAGTGAAAATCGAAGCCGATGGCGGCGCCCCCGATGCCGAACTTACCGACGAGAGTTTTCTCAATGAAATCGGCCGCCGACGTGGCCGCGAGCGCGGCATCGAATGTCATCACGATGGCGCCGCCGAGCCCGGTCGCCGCCAGCAGACGCAACCTGTCGCGCTCCCTGGACAGTTGAAACAGCGGCTCCTTCGGCCGCAGGAACAATCGCGGATGCGGCGCAAACGTCAAAGCCGCGGCCTTGCGCCCGAGCTTGCGCGCGCGCTTGAGCGCGGCCGCGATCACGGCGCGGTGGCCGCGATGCACGCCGTCGAAATTGCCGATCGCCACCACGGCGCCGGCGAGCGCGCCTGCCTCGCCGTCGCGCACCACGTCAAAGGATTTTGCCGGCGCGGCGTTCATCGGGCGGCCGGGGTCTGGCAGGCTGCGGCGGTCACGGCTGTACTCATTTTTTATGCCGGCGTAATGCCGGTCTATCGCCCTATCGGGCGCAATTACGGTTAGCGCGCCGTTAACAAATTTTCAATTAACGGGTTATTCAATGGCGCGCTGCTAGGTTCCATCACCCTCTGGGAGGCCCATTGCGGGCGATGCGCCATGGCTATCGATCTGTCGCTGCCGGTGCTGGTCGTGGACGATTACAACACGATGATCCGCATCATTCGCAACCTGCTCAAGCAGCTCGGCTTCGAGCACGTCGACGACGCCAGCGACGGCAGCGCGGCGCTTGAGAAAATGCGCCATCGCAAATACGGCCTGGTGATCTCCGACTGGAACATGGAGCCGATGACCGGCTACGATCTGTTGCAGGAGGTTCGCTCCGACCCGGCTTTGATGACGACGCCCTTCATCATGGTGACGGCGGAATCCAAAACCGAGAACGTGATCGCGGCCAAGAAGGCCGGCGTATCGAACTACATCGTCAAGCCGTTCAACGCGCAGACGCTCAAGAGCAAGATCGACGCGGTGTTCGACGCCGTCGACGCACCCGCGGCCTAAAGCCTCTCACCACACCAATGCCCGCATCACCGCCTTCGGCATCGCGCCGGCGGCGGCAAACGTCGCTTGCAGCGCGCCGGCTTCCGGTTGTTCGCGAGTGCCGAGATCGTCGGCGTGGATTCCCGACGTCACGAACAGGAAATCGATGCCCATTGCCTGCGCGCCTTTGAGATCGGTGCGAACCGAATCCCCGATCGCCAGCACGCGCGCAAGATCGGCCGCCTGCCCGCGCGCGACTTTCGCCTTGTCGAGCGCCATGTCGTAGATCGGGCGATACGGCTTGCCGGCATAGAGCACCTCGCCACCCATGCCAGCGTAGAGATCGGCCAGGCTGCCTGCGCAATAAACAAGCCGCGGCCCGCGCTCCACGACCACATCGGGATTGCCGCAAACCATGAACAGTCTGCGCTTGAGCATCGCTTCAAGTGTGCCGCGATAATCGTCCGGCGTTTCGACTTCGTCGTCGTTGAGGCCCGAGCAGACCACATAGTCGGCGCTTTCGAGCGGGGCAAAGCGGATCTCGCGTCCGGAAAAAATCGAGCGGTCGCGTTCGGGTCCCAGATGAAACAGGCTTTGCCCGGCGCGCCCGGCAATGACGCCGCGCGTGACGTCACCGGACGAAACAATGCCGTCATAGACCTCGCGCGGCACATGCAGGCGGTCGAGCTGGCGCGCCACCTGTTCGCTCGGGCGCGGCGAATTGGTGATGAGGACGACCGTGGCGCCCTGCTTGCGCGCGCGCATCAAGGCGTCGCAGGCCGCAGGGAACGCTTCCAGCCCGTTATGCACGACACCCCAGACGTCGGACAGCAACACGTCATAGCTGCCGGCGAGGGCGGAAAAATGCGGAATGAGCAGCGGTGAAGCGGCGGTCAATGGTCAGCCGAGAGTGGCGCCGGCCGCCAGCAGTTCGTTCGACGCGTCGCCGGGCTTGTCGCCGTCCGCGCCGCTCTGCAGGGCTTCGGCACGAACCGGCCGCGGCGCGGAGAACAGGAAGCCCTGACCGAAGCGCACGTCGTAATCGAGCAGATTGACCACCACGCTTTCGCTCTCGATACGCTCCGCGATGAGATCGATGCCGGATCGCGCCAGCAGGTCGGCGAGGTCTTCCGGATGAATGTCGCTCTGCGCGCCGGTCGCGGGATTGAGCAACAGCTTTGCCGGCACCTTCATGAAGCGGAACGAGCGGTCGGCCAGTTCCTTGGGCTCGATGCGCAGATCGTTGACGTGGTCCATGGAGAAGCGGAAGCCGCGTTCGGCCAGCGCCGCCAGGCTTTCATGCTCGAGCGGACCGAACGAGCGATAGGCGTCCTGCGTGAACTCGAACATCAGCGCGCCGCCGAGGGCGCGATTGGCGTCCATGAAATCCAGAAACTGCTTGAAGAACGACGGATCGGTCAGCGTCGCCGCGCTGATATTGCAGAACAGCCCGACGTCGCGGCTCTTGAGTTGCAGGCGGCGCGTTACCTGCACGCTGCGGAACAGCAAGAGATTGTCGATCTTCGGCATCAGGCCGAAGCTCTCGGCATATTCCAGAAAATCACTGGCGGGAATGACGTCGTCGTCCTCGCCGCGCAGGCGGGTGAGCGCCTCGTAATAACGCACCTTGCGCTGCGGCAGCGTGACGATCGGTTGCAGATAGAGATCGATGCGGTTGGCGTCGACCGATTTGGCGATCATGTCGGCGATGCCCTCGCGCGACATTCCCTGGAAGCGGCGCAGGCCGCCGACCGCATCCTTTTCGCTCAGCGCGAGCGCAGCCTCTGCAACGGGCGCGGTCCCAGGCTTCGATGAAGGTTGCGGCGGCACGGCGCCCTGCTGCTGCAAGGCGCTGGCGTGCGACGCGACAGTCTCGGCGATGTGGCGCACCAGCGTGCCCAGTTCGCCGATCTCGGCGGCGAGCGGATCGATGGCGCCGCGCGCGCGGTTCACGGTGCCGTCGACCTTGGTTTCCATGGCGTTGAGCCGGCGCGAAAGTTCCGCCACCTGACGCGCGAGGTCGCCGGTGCCACGCGAGAGGTCGCCGATCTGGTCGCCGAGATCGCCACGGTCGCGCAGCCGTCCGCTGATGCCGTTGTAGAGCGCCATGGCGGTGAGCGCGGCCAGCGCCACGATCGCCGAGGTGCGGCCGTCGAGTCTCAGGCCGAGATAGAGCAGCGCGCCAAGCGAGGCGGCAATGAGCACCATGCAGACCGCAATGAAGATGGCACCGATCCGACGCATCGCGCTTTAGTCCCGGTAAGCCCCATTGCACCGCGGGCGTGATTCGCGCCGGGCGGGCCCAATGTTCCCGAGACGCCCCGTCCGCGCAACCTCGTTCAGCGACTATGGTAACGACAATTCGCCGTTTATGCGCAGGAACTTGAGGGCCGAGACAACCGCTACGCCCCCTGCTTGATGATCTTGGCGAGCTTGTCGAACATTTCGCCGATCTGCGCCTCGCTGATGATAAGCGGCGGGCTGACCGCGATGGCGTCGCCGGCGATGCGGAACATCAGGCTGTGCTCGTGGAAGGCGTTTTCCAGCGCCTCGAAGCCGCGCTTGCCGACAGCGTCTGGGCGGCTGGCGAGATCGATGCCGGCCATGAGGCCGACGGTGCGAATGTCAAGCACGCCCGGCAGGCCCTTCAGCCCCATGGCCGCCTGCGCCCAGACCGGTTCCAGCTTTTTCGCGCGTTCGAACAGGCCCTCGTCGCGATAGAGATCGAGCGTGGCAAGTCCAGCCGCGCAAGCGAGCGGATGCGCCGAATAAGTGTAGCCGTGAAACAGCTCGATGGAATGTTCGGGGCCTTTCATGAAGGCGTCGTAGATGCCTTTGCGCGCGACCACGCCGCCCATCGGCACCGAGCCGGAGGTGATGCCCTTGGCGAAGGTCATCAGGTCGGGGACGACGCCGTAACGCTCGGCGGCGAAGGCATGACCAACACGGCCAAAGCCGGTGATGACTTCGTCGAAGATCAGCAGGATGCCATGCTTGTCGCAGATCGCGCGCAGGCGTTTCAGATACCCCTTGGGCGGCGGGATGACACCGGTCGAGCCCGCCACCGGCTCGACGATCACCGCAGCGATGGTGGAGGCGTCGTGCAGCGCCACGAGACGGTCGAGTTCATCGGCAAGGTGCTCGCCCCAGTCCGGTTCTCCCACAGAGAAAGCCTGCTCGGCGCGGTTATAAGTCGACGACAGATGATCGACGCCGGCAAGAAGCGCGCCGAACTGCTTCCGATTCGCGACCATGCCGCCCACCGACACGCCGCCGAAGCCGACGCCGTGATAGCCGCGCTCGCGCCCGATCAGCCGCACACGCGAGGCATTCCCGCGCACATTATGATAGGCGAGCGCGATCTTGAGCGCGGTGTCGACCGCCTCCGAGCCCGAGTTGCAGAAAAACACATGATCGAGATCGCCGGGCGCCAGCGCCGCGATACGGCTCGCCAGTTCGAAAGCCTTGGGATGGCCGAACTGGAAGGTCGGCGAGAAGTCGAGCTCGGCCGCCTGCTTCTGGATCGCCGCAACGATCGGATCGCGGTTATGCCCGGCGTTCGTGCACCACAGACCGGCCGAGCCGTCGAGCACCTTGCGGCCCTCCGGCGTGATGTAATGCATGTCCTTGGCGCCGGCGATCAGGCGCGGCCGCGCCTTGAAGGCGCGGTTGGCCGTGAACGGCATCCAGAACGGCTCGAGGTCGTTGGGGACGGTGGCGGTGACGGAAGATCGTTGCACTTGGGTCATGGGGCCGCCTCGCTGTTACCCGGCAAACTGTTGCCTACTGGATTATCCGGTTTTGGCCGTAATGACAAAGGCCCATACGGCTGCTACCACGCCGCGATTATCAACCGCGCGATTCAAGCATAGCTGCAGATGGCCGATCCGAAATCCGGCAAAAAGCCGCAAAAGCTGAAAGCCCGCCTGCCGCGCGGCCTCGCCGACCGCAAGCCGGCCGAGATCGCCGCCACGCGCGCCATGGTGGAGACGATCCGCCTGCAATTCGAGCGCTATGGCTTCGAGCCGGTGGAAACGCCGGCCATCGAATTCACCGACGCGCTCGGAAAATTCCTGCCCGACCAGGACCGGCCGAACGAGGGCGTATTTTCGTTCCAGGACGACGACGAGCAGTGGTTGAGCCTGCGCTATGACCTGACCGCGCCGCTGGCACGCTACGTCGCCGAGAATTACCAGAACCTCGCGCTGCCCTATCGCTCGTATCGCACCGGCTATGTGTACCGCAACGAGAAGCCGGGGCCGGGACGGTTTCGGCAATTCATGCAGTTCGACGCCGACACGGTGGGCTCAGCCACAATGGCCGCCGATGCCGAGATGTGCATGCTGGCGGCGGACACGATGGAGGCGTTGGGGATTAAGCGGGGCCAGTACATCGTGAAGGTGAGTAATCGAAAATTGCTAGATGGCGTGATGGACGCTCTTGAAATTCCCGCCGTCAAGCGGCTTACAGTTTTGCGTGCAGTAGACAAAACGGATCGACTGGGCTGGGAAGGCGTCATCGCTCTGCTCACCTCGGGACGGAAAGACGAGAGTGGCGACTACACAAAGGGCGCCGGCCTATCGAGTGAGCAAGTTTACCGACTTCAGACGGCAATTTTCACGAAATACGACAGCCTCAGTCATGCAAAAAGTCTGTTTGATAATTCGACATATCAATCAGGACTCGATGAGTTAGGGGAGATTTGGACGATCGTTTCGAGCGGAGGCTACGGCGTTGATCGTATCGGCATCTTTCCGTCAGTCGTTCGCGGACTTGAGTACTACACCGGCCCCGTCTACGAGATTGAACTCCTAATTGAAGCCACAGACGACAAAGGCCGCCCCGTTCGTTTCGGCTCGGTCGGTGGCGGTGGGCGCTACGATGGCCTCGTCTCACGCTTCATGGGTCAGCCGGTGCCGGCGACCGGTTTCTCCATCGGCGTCTCGCGCCTGCAAGCCGCGCTTACGCTGATCGGCAAACTCGACTCGAAGCCTTCCGCGGGCCCTGTGCTGGTCACGGTGTTCGGCCCCGACAGCGTGCCGGCAGCGCAGACGCTCGTCGCGCAGCTTCGCGCGGCCAAAATCCGAGCTGAGCTCTATCTCGGCAATCCCAAGCACGGCATCGGCCAGCAGCTCAAATATGCCGACAAGCGCGGCAGCCCTTGCGCGGTGATCCAGGGGCCCGACGAGAAAGCCAAGGGCGAAGTGCAGTTGCGCGACCTGATTGCGGGCTCGGCGGCAAGCGACATCAAGGATCGCGACGAATACTTGAAGAAGCAGGCCGAGGCGCAGGTTCCGGTGAAGGAAAGCGAATTGGTCGAGGAAGTCCGCAAGCTGCTCGCCCGCCACGGCTGAACAAGCCATGAAGCTTCTGACGATCCACCACGCCACCACCTACCGCTATTCCAGGCCGGTCTATTTCGGCCCGCACCGGCTGATGCTGCGCCCGCGCGACAGTCACGATTTGCGGCTCGTCGACGCCGAGTTGACGTTGTCGCCGCCCGGGGCGCTGAATTGGATGCACGACGTGTTCGGCAATTCGGTGGCGCAGGTCGAATTCGCGCAGGCCGCGTCCGAACTGCGGATCGTTAGCACTCTTAAACTCGAACGCTACGGCTTGAAGCGGCCGGTGTTTCCGATCGCCCCCGCGGCACAAAACTACCCCTTCGTCTATTCGTCCAACGACCGCGGCGACCTCGGCTGGCTGCTCGATCGCCATTACCCCGATCCGCGCGGTCTTGTGGAGACCTGGGCCAAGGGCTTCATGAGCCAGCAGCCATTGCCAACCTACAATCTGCTGTCGAACATGAATGGCGCCATCCGAAGCTCATTCACCTACGCCGAACGATACGAGGAAGGCACGCAGACGCCGATCGAGACGCTGGAAAAGAAGAGCGGCAGTTGCCGTGACTTCGCGCTGCTGTTCATCGAGGCCGTGCGCAGTCTCGGCTTCGGCGCCCGTTTCGTCACCGGCTATCTGTACGACCCCGCGGTCGATGGCGGGCGCGCCATGCAGGGCGCGGGTTCGACGCACGCATGGGCGGATGTCTATTTGCCGGGCGCCGACTGGGTCGAGTATGACCCGACCAACGGACTGATCGCCGGGGAAAATCTTATCCGGATCGCGGTCACCAGCGACCCCTCGCAGGCCATTCCGATTTCAGGATCCTTCAGCGGGTCCGACTCGGATTTTCTGGGCATTTCGGTTGACGTCACCGTGCGCATGGCGGCTTGAGTCGGCGGCTTTGAACCGATCGACGCGCTACGGCTTGTGCGGCATCCTCTTCTGCATATCGAGCATGTTCATCTTCATGCCATTGGCCATGATCATGTCGCCGGGGCGCATGCCCGCAGCACATGGCCCAAGCCATTTCGCAGTGATCGTGGTGTGCATCGCACCCCCCGCCGGCAAGCCTGGCACCGGCGGCCCGCCCGTGCGCGTCGACGTCACGTCCATCGTATAGCCGCTGTCGAAGCTGCCATTGACCACGACATGCGACGTGTTGGTGGCCGGACCGGACCTGCACACCGTGTCGATCGTCATGGTCGCGCCGGAATGCGACACGTCCTGTTTTGAACAACTGACGCCGCCGGTGTAGCTGCTGTTCATCAATTTGTCGCTCGCGGCATCGATGCACTGCTTGACGACCTGCGCCGGCAGCTTGCGACCCGCGAACTCGATCCGCAACTGCCAGAGCCCCGGCTTGCGCGCCGGCATCTCGAGCGCGAACGCGGACGAGCAGACAAAGCCGCAACCGGCAAATACGACAAGCAGAAAACGCATGGCATGAAGCTCCGTCGCTGAAATGAATGCGCGATGGTAGCACGCCGCGTCGTCGCGGTCATCGCGTCGCTACAGGTTGTGAATTAAACGGCGATCAGATCGCCGGTATCGGCGTGCCGCCCGTCGTGCACCGCGATCGGGTGGCCAAGCACCTGCTCGACTGCGTCGAAGCTGTCGATGATCGAAATAAATTCGACGAGTTTCTCGTCGCGGAAGCGGGCGAACTGGGCGAGGCGATAGCTGATGGGCTGGTCGAGGTCGCACCGGCTCGCCATCAGCTTTCCGAACACGGCGGCGCGGTTGCCGTCCACCAACATGTCGTTCGGCACCAGGCGGCGTTTGTGCAGCAGCGCCGGAATATCGCTGCCGAGCAACTTGAGCACCAGCGCCTTGCCGCTGCGCTGGCCGCAAAACGGCAGCACGTCCACCGGACCGCTGATGGTCCAGGTCACCTCGTCATCGAGATAGCCGGCAAGTGTCTCAACGTCGCCACTTGCCAGCGCCCTGTAGAAGGCCTCGACAACGGCGCGTGGAACGAAATCGGACATCGGCCAAGGGTCCCCCAAGGCTCCAGTCAACGCCGGTTGTATTGAAATTGTCTTACCCGCGCAGGCATGGCTGCCCTTGGGCCCGGCGGGAACTCGCGTTTCAAGAAAATTCGTTAACGACGCCGGACGTTTGAACTCCCGATCCGTTAAGCGCGGGAACCGATCGGCGTCGAATGTTAAAGACCCCCATGCTAAAGGCCGGGGAAATTGTGACACCGATGACCGCGACGCAAACCACAACCGGGCCCGACACAAGGGCAGAGACGCTGGTCGCTTCCTACGAGCGCGCCGGCTACGCCCGCATTGCGCCCGCCATGCTGCAGCCGGCCGAGCCCTTCCTCGATCTCTCGGGCGAGGACATCCGCAAGCGCATGTATCTGACCACGGCGCCCGGTGGCGGCGAATTCTGCCTGCGGCCCGATCTCACCATCCCCGTTTCGCGCGACTATCTCGCTTCGCCGCTCGCCGGCAAGCCAGCAGGCTTCTGTTATCTCGGGCCCGTGTTCCGCCATCGCGTCGATCAGCCAGCGGAGTTCATGCAGGCCGGCATCGAATCCTTCGGGCGGTCCGACAAGGCTGCCGCCGACGCCGAGATGCTCTCGCTCGCGCTTGAGGCCACGGCCCACTATGGCTTGCCCAAGCCCGACATCCGGATCGGCGATGTCGCGCTGTTTGCGAGCTTGATTGCCGGCCTCGATTTGCCGCCGGCGTGGAAGCGGCGGCTGATCAAGGATTTCAACCGCAAGGCCAATCTGGCGCAGGACCTCGATCGTCTGGTTCTCGGCGGCAACAACACACGGCCCGAATATCAGGGCGTGCTGGCGGCGCTCGCCGGCTCCGACCCCAAGGGTGCGCACGCGCTTGTCACCGACCTGCTGTCGATCGCCGGCATCACCGCGGTCGGCGGCCGTTCGGTCGGTGAGATCGCCGACCGCTTCCTCGAACAGTCGGCGCTCGGCGCCAGCGCGCGGCTGCCGCGCGACGTGCGCGGATTGATCGAGCGTTTCCTCGCGATCCAGGGCGATCCCGACGAGGCGGCGGCGGAACTGCGCGCGCTCGCAAGCGACGCCAACATGGATCTTGCATCCGCGCTCGATCTGTTCGAAAGCCGCGCCGGCTTTCTGGCGGCGCGCGGCATCGACCTGAAGCGCGTTCGATTTTCGACCGCGTTCGGCCGCGGCTTCGACTACTACACCGGCTTCGTGTTCGAATTGACGGATCCCTCGCGCACCGGCGACCCGCTGGTGGCCGGCGGGCGTTACGACGGCCTGCTCGCGCGGCTCGGCGCGAGCGAGCCGATCCCGGCGATCGGCCTCGCGGTCTGGATCGAGCGGCTCGACGACTACGGGGGCAGCCGATGAGCGCGTCTCTGGTGCTGGCCGTGCCCGCCAAAGGCCGGCTGCAGGAAAATGCCGAAGCCTTCTTTGCCCGCTCCGGCCTCGCGCTCGTGAAGCCGCGCGGGCAGCGCGACTATCGCGGCGCCATCGCGGGGCTCGACGGCGTCGAGGTGGCCTATCTGTCGGCATCCGAAATCACCGCCCAGCTTTCGGCAGGCAGCGTGCATCTTGGCGTCACCGGCGAAGACCTGGTGCGCGAAATGATCCCCGACGCCGACGCGCGCGTCGTGCTGGTCGAAGGGCTCGGTTTCGGCAATGCCACCGTCGTCGTCGCAGTGCCGCAGGCCTGGATCGACGTGCGCACCATGGCCGATATCGACGATGTCGCGACTTCGTTCCGCCAGCACCACGGCCGCAAGATGCGGGTGGCGACAAAATACGTGAACCTCACGCGCGGCTTCTTTTCCGCGCATGGCATCATCGACTATCGCATCGTGGAGAGTTCAGGCGCGACCGAAGGCGCGCCCGCCGCCGGCACCGCCGAGATGATCGTCGACATCACCACGACCGGCACGACGCTCGCGGCCAACGGGCTCAAGGTTCTGGAAGACGGCGTCATCCTGCGTTCGCAGGCCAATCTGGTGGCCGCGCGCGGCGCTACCTGGGGCACGTCCGAGAAGGAATTGGCACGCGTCATCCTCGATCGCATCGCCGCGCAAGGGCGCGCCCGCGCCTTCCGCGAGGTGCGCGCACGCTTTGCCGCGTGCGATGAAAAGCTTGTGGAGGCGGCACGCCAGACATTCGGCGCGGTCACGCCCTTCGGCGGGCCGACCTCCTCCGGCATGCTGACGCTGCACTGCCCGCCCGAGCAGGTTTACGCGCTCACGACCTTCCTGCGCGACAACGGCGCGGAAGCGGTGGCGGTGGCCGATCTGGATTATGTGTTTTCGCGCGACAATCCGCTTTACGCCAAGCTCGAAGCTGGGCTGTAGCGCGGCCAGCGCTCATTGCAAAACGAAGATGATCTCAGTGAGCGGCTGACGCCTGCTCGAAACTGTCCGGCTCTTTCGCCGCCTGCTCGAACTTCGCACTTTCTTTTTCAGCTTTGGCCATCGCCTTGACGGCGATTTCCGCGCGTTTCACGGCCGCGCGACATTCCGCGACCATCGGTTCGCTCGAGCGAAGCCGCGCGAGCTTGATCCGCGCCTTCACGGCTTGATAGCGGTTCTCGATCACCGTGGGCACACCCTCGCGCTGCGCGAGAACCATGCATTCTTCCGGAACGTAAATCGGATATGAAACCGATCCGGCCGCCGCCATTTGACCGGGCACGGCAAGCACCAAGCCGTAAATCGCCAATCCCCCGCCAATCGTCCTGATAAAATGAAAATTGCCCATGGCCCATTAACGGTCATGGCCGCCGAAAGTTCCCTTACCCTGCCCCGCCGCCCCGCTTAGGGCGAAAGACCACGAGATGCGAGAGCGAGAAATTGACCACGAAGCTGACCAGGATCGAGATGAGCTTCGCCGCCAGCAGCGGCATCGCATAAGAGAGCGCAAACAGCGTCGCCGTGCTCGTTATCATGCCGGCAACACCTGAGGCCGCGAAGGTCAAATAGTCGCGCCGGCGCAAGGTGTGCCCGGACTCCGGTCCGAAAGTGATGAAGGAATTCATCACATAGGAGAAGCTCACCGCCACCAGCCAGGAAATTACATTGGCGGGCACCAGCGGCCAATCCAGATAGCGCACCTCGGTCCAGAACACGCTGAAATCGATCAGCGTATTGACCACGCCCACCAGCGCAAAGCTGATTGCCTTGAGGACCAGCGCGCGCTCGTGCCAGGCCACGCTCAGACGGTGCAGGATGTTTTGCAGGCGCCCCGAAATCATGGCCGGTCATAGCATTTTGCCGGCGACCAATTCCATGCCGCACCTAGGCGGGCGACAGCGTGCCAGCGTTGCGCTATAGATCGCGGTGAAACCGAAGGCGGCGGATTGAGGCAAATGCCGGCAAAATCGACCAAATCGGCCAAAGCCGCAAAGCGCTCGCCGTCCGCGCCGGGCCTGTCGATTGTCGTGCCGCTGTTCAACGAGGCCGCCGGCCTCGCCGGCCTGCATCAGCGCATTGCCGAGGTCGCCCGTTATTTGAGCGGCAAACGCGGCCTCGCTTTGGAAGTCGTCTATGTGGACGACGGCAGCCACGACAACACCGGCGCAATCGCCAAGTCCTTGCCGGCGATCCCGCTCGACATCCAGGTGATCGGCCTATCGCGCAATTTCGGCAAGGAGGCTGCACTCCTTGCCGGCCTCGACCACGCCCGGCTCGGCGCGGTTCTGTTCATCGACGGCGACGGCCAGCATCCGCCCGACCTGATCGAGACGTTGGTGTCGCGCTGGCTCGATGACGGATACGACGTGATCTATACCGCCAAGGCGCACCGCGAGAACGAAAGCTGGCTGCGCCGCCTCGGCGTGCACTGGTTCTACGCGATGATCAACTGGGGCCAGCGGCAGAAAATTCCCGAGGACGCTGGCGACTTCCGTCTGCTGTCGCCGCGCGCGGCCGACGCGCTGCGCCAGATGCCGGAGCGCAATCGTTTCTTCAAGGGGATGTCGAGCTGGATCGGCTACCGCCAGGTGCGCGTCGATTATCAGCCGGCGGCACGCGCGCATGGCAAGACCACCTGGAATGTCTGGACGCTGATCGGGCTGTCGATCGAGGGACTGACCTCCTTCACGGTGGCGCCGCTGCGCGTCGCCAGCATGCTGGGGCTGCTGCTCGCCGCCACCGCGCTGTTCTTCGGCATCTGGATCCTGATGCAGACGCTGCTGTTCGGCCAGGATGTGCCGGGCTATCCCTCGCTCGTGGTCGGCTTGATGGTGATCGGCGGCGTGCAGCTTTTGATGATCGGCGTGCTCGGCGAATATGTCGGCAAGCTTTTGTCCGAGATCAAGGCGCGGCCGGTCTATTTCGTCGCCGAGCACAGCCTCAAGCGCGCGAATGAATCGGCCAAAGCCCCGGCGAAAGCGCGGCCGCTCGATTCGCGCGCGGCCGAGTGAGCCTTTGCCCTCCGTGCGCAGCGCTCGCCGCATCTGGCTGTGCGCCGACGATTACGGCATCGCACCGGGCGTCAATTCAGCCATCCGCGACCTGATCCTGAGCGGCCGTCTCAATGCGACATCGGTGATGACGGCCGCGCCCTCCTTCGCGCCCGAGGAAGCCGACGCGCTCGAAATGCTCAATTCCGGCAAAAAGCGCGCCGCCATCGGCCTGCATGTCACGCTGTCGGCGCCGTTCCAGCCGCTGAGCGAAGACTTCGCGCCGTTGCGCGCGGGCGCGTTCCTCACGCATCAGCAGACGATGCGCGCCGGCATGATGCGGCGCTTGCAGCCGGAGCGGCTGACGATCGAAATTGCCATGCAGGTTCGCGCCTTTATCGACGCCTTCGGCCACCCGCCCGACTTCCTCGATGGACACCAGCACATCCACCTGATGCCGCAGGTGCGCGATGCTTTTCTCAAAGTGGTCGCGGCAACCGTGCCGCAAGCCTGGGTCCGACAATGCGGACGCGCCCGCGCAGGATTACGCTTGCGCGACCGCAAGGCCATGCTGCTCGATTTGTTGAGCCTGCGTTTTCGCGCCAAGGCAAAGAGGCTCGGGCTCGCCACCAATCCGGCCTTCGCCGGGGCTTACGACTTCAATACCCAGCCCGATTTCGCCAAGACGTTTCCTCGGTTCCTTGCCGGAATGCCGGATGGCGGTGTGATCATGTGCCATCCCGGCCACGTCGACCCCGAACTCAAGCAGCTCGACTCGCTCACCGACCAGCGCGAAAGGGAATTCGCCTATTTCAAATCGGATGAGTTTCCTCGCGCACTCGCCCAGCACGGCGTGACGCTGGCGCAAGCCGACGAAAGCTAGAGCACCACGACCTTGGTGCCGACCGCGACGCGGTTATAGAGATCGATCACATCCACGTTGCGCATGCGGATGCAGCCCGACGAGACGTTGTGGCCGATCGTCCAGGGCTCGTTCGAGCCGTGAATGCGATAGAGCGTCGAGCCGAGATAGAGAGCGCGCGCGCCGAGCGGATTGTTCGGGCCGCCGGCCATGAAGTGCGGCAGATAAGGTTGACGTTCGAGCATCTCCTTGGGCGGCACCCAGTCCGGCCATTCCTTCTTGGCCGAAACCACCCGATCGCCGGACCAGGTGAAACCGGGACGGCCGACGCCGATGCCGTAGCGCATCGCCCTGTCGCCGGCTTCGACCAGATAGAGAAAGTGGTTCGGCGTGTCGATCACGAGCGTTCCGGGCTTTTCTTCGCTTTGATAGGCGACGTCCTGGCGCAGGAGGCGCGGGTCCATCTGAAAATTAGCGGCCTGCTGCTCCAACATCGGATCGACCGGCGGCATAGCGCTGACATAGATCGGCTGCTCGCCCGGCGGCTGGTTCGGCGTGGCGATGATCTGCGGCTGAACCGCCAACGGCTGCATGGCTTGCGGCGCGATTAGCGGCTGCGGCTGCGGCGCACGATCGCCGAACAGGAATTCGATGAAGCCACCGCCGAGTTGCGATTGCATCGGCGCCGGCTGCGGCGCGACGATCACCATGGGCGGCGTCGTCGGCATGGCCTGACCCGCAGGCTGCTGCGCCCAAGCCGCGCCGCTGGACGAAATCGCGATAAGGATTGCCGGGAGGATCGATCGCTGCATCGTTGAAAATTCCGCGTGGCTCGACCGCTAGAGTACAGAGGCAAACCAACACCGATTGGTAAATCCGGCGCGCCGCGCGGCGTCCTTGTCGCAGCCTTCGCTGCGCTTCGTCGCGTTAGAGTTTATTTTGCGTAAAAGGCCGGCCATCATGGTGAACGCTATGTTACCGGCGCTGCCGACGCCGCGTGCGCTGCGACGCCGCCCTGCAACCCAGCGTTAATCGCCGCTCTGATAGAAGAAGGAATTGGGGCCGATACGGGGACGTGACGTGCAGCGCAAAGTATTTCGCATCGAACAGATGCTTGCCGGCAAGCCTGCGGGGGCGCCCGTTGCCGCCGAATTCAAGGCGCTGAGTGAACGGCGCGACCTCCCTCGCGACGCCAGCGTGCAGACACTGCAGCGCGAGCTGCATGCCATCCGCGACACCATTGCCCGCAACCGCCGCGAACTGGACGCACTTGTCGTTGACGGCAAGGAGCGCCGCCTCCCGCGCGCGGCAAGCGAACTCGGCGCCGCGGTCGACGGCATGGAAAAGGCCACTGTAAAAATCCTGAAGTCGAGCGAGATCATCGAGGACAGCGCCAAGGCGCTCGCTGCAACGCTCAAATCCGAGTACGAGTGCGGTCTCACGCAGGACATCCAGGACCAGGTGGTCGAAATCTACCAGGCCTGCAATTTCCAGGACCTTGCCGGCCAGCGCATCGGCAAGGTGATCGCGATTCTCGGCGCGATCGAGCAACAGGTTGCGGCCATGATCGCGCGCACCACGCCGACCGTGGTCGCGGTAGGCAATGGCCGTGCACTGCTCAATGGCCCAAAGCTCGAAGGTGACGCCGGCCATGCCAGCCAGCGCGACATCGACAAGATGTTCGGCTAGCCCGGTCTTCGGATCAGCACAAAGCAGCCGAGAGCTACGGCGGCAAAGCCGGCCGCGAGCGCGAGCGCCGCGCCATCGAATGTACGCTCCACCACAAAGGCCATGACCAGCGGTGCCGCCGCCTGCATCAACAAAAACGGCCCGGCGAGCCGCCCCATCAGCTGGCCGTAGCCCGACGCGCCGAAAAGCGCCAGCGGCAGCGCGCCGCGCGTGATGGTGATGAGCCCATTGGCGCCGCCGAACATCAGCGCGAAGGCGGCAGCGACCGGCGTCGATATGCCGAGCACCGCCAGCATCACGAACGCGCACAGCAAGCCTGCGAGCGCAAAGCGCGCAATCCACAAAGGATGCAGGTTGCGGCCGAACGTGAATTCGATCAAACGCGCGCCGACTTGCGCCGGGCCGAACAACGCGCCGATCCACACCACCGTTCCCGCGTCGATGCCGGAACGCGCGAAGATCGCCAGCAAATGTGCCGACAGGCCGGATGGCACGAAGGCGTAGGTCGCAAACGCCGACGCGACCAGGATGAATGTGAGCCCGCGCGGCGGCAACACCTTGGCCGGCGGCGGCGCATCGCGATGAACACCTATGTCCGCGTCGTGTCGGCTACGCGGCAGCGCAAAAAAATGGAGCGGCGCCGAGACGAATGCCAGAAATGCCGCATAGATCAGATACGTTCCCTGCCAGCCGATCGCCTGGATCAGGAAGTGCGTCGCAGGCCAGCTCACCGTCGAGGCAAAGCCACCGGCCAGCGTCAGCGCCGTGATCGGCTTGCGCGCACCCACGCCGAAAATGCGCCCCAACGTGGCAAAGGCTGCATCGTAGAGATTGGCCGCCATGGCAATGCCGAGCACCACCCATACGCCGAGATAAGCGGCCTTGCCGGTGACGTGGGCGATCAGCGCCAGCCCAAGCGCACCGATCAGCGAGCCGGCGGTCATCACTACGTGGCCGCCGACACGATCGATCGAGCGGCCGACGTAAGGCGCTACCAGCCCGGCGGTCAGCAAACCAACTGAAAAGCCGCCCATGCCGAAGGCGATCGACCAGCCGCGCTGCTGCACGATCAACGGCACGATCAGCACCGGCGTATAGAAGATGCTGCCCCAGGACAGAATCTGGGTGACGCCGAGCACGGGCACCGCGCGCCAGGGGCCGGCCATGAAATCGCGGAGAGCGGTCATGTCGCCGAAGGTCCTAGCACAGCATCCGCCGGCGGCTCACGCGCGCGGCGGGCGATTCCCTACTATTGCGGCTTTTGTTGCTGGATGGGCGGCTGGATCGGTTTCGGCGCCGGCCTCGGTTTCGTGTTTCTCTTTGGCCTCGGCCGCTTGGCGCCCTCCGGCGCGCAGCGCACATAGACCATTGTGCCGTAGCGGCCCTGCACCTCGGGATCCACCCAGCGCAGGATCAGGACACGTCCGTCGAAGAACACCACCTCACGGTCCTGCATGCCGCCGGCATCGCCATCGGGGCCGATGAAGGTCTTGTTGCCCGGCGCACCCTTGAGACGCAGTTCGCTCGGCGTTGCCTGGTCGGCAAGATACATCATCACGCCGCCGGTCGGACCGAGCGTGATCACGTAGGGCTGCTTGCACTGCGCGGCGGCGGCGGCCTCGGTGCGCGCGCGGTCTTCCTCGCGGTGATAGGCGGCAAGCCCCCAGCGGCCGACGATATCCTGCGGCGGGAAGGCCGGCGGCAATGCGGGCGCCGGCGCGGGCGGCGGCGGTTGCTGCGGGCCGCTGGTGACGCAATTGGCAAGCCCGAACGCCAGCAACGCAAGGACCAGGACGGTCGGCAGTCGAACGTGGCTGGGACGGCTCATGCGGGCTCCTGGCAGCGGCGTGGACGCAATTTTGAAAGGCATTGGCGAACGGCGCAAGCATGCCCGATTCCAGCCTCCAGCCGGTTAACGCTGCCGCCGTCCGCATGGTGCCAAAGCTTGACACCCCGCCGCCAATTCCATATCTCCCAGGCAGCCTTTGGCACTCTCTGTACCTGAGTGCTAATAGCTTAAAAAATCGAGACTTTCAGTTCAAACCCCACCCTTTTGCTTGGGCATGATCTGGTCCGAAAACCGGTACCCGCTTTTCGGGATCATGCGCTAGCGCCCACGAGGAAGCCCATGGCCAAGACCAAGTTCCGTCCCCTGCACGACCGCGTGGTCGTGCGCCGCATCGAAGCAACCGAGAAGACCAAAGGCGGCATCATCATCCCGGACACCGCCCAGGAAAAGCCGAGCGAAGGCGAGATCGTCGCCGTCGGTCCGGGCGGACGCGACGAGAACGGCAAGCTCACGCCGATCGACGTCAAGCCGGGCAACCGCGTGCTGTTCGGCAAATGGTCGGGCACCGAGGTCAAGCTCGAAGGCGAGGATCTCCTGATCATGAAGGAGAGCGACATCATGGGCGTGATCGCCTGAGTTCAAATATATCCAACGGAGTGAAGTGAAATGTCTGCCAAGGACGTGAAATTTGCCGGCGACGCGCGCGACCGCATGTTGCGCGGCGTCGATATTCTCGCCAACGCCGTGAAGGTTACGCTCGGCCCCAAGGGTCGCAACGTCGTGCTCGATAAATCTTTCGGCGCGCCGCGCATCACCAAGGACGGCGTCACCGTCGCCAAGGAAATCGAACTGGAAGACAAGTTCGAAAACATGGGCGCGCAGATGGTGCGTGAAGTCGCCCAGAAGACCAACGATCTCGCCGGCGACGGCACCACCACCGCGACAGTGCTGGCACAGGCCATCGTCAAGGAAGGCGCCAAGAACGTCGCCGCCGGCATGAACCCGATGGACCTCAAGCGCGGCATCGACATCGCAGTCGCCGCGGTGGTCAAGGACATTGAGAAGCGCGCCAAGAAGGTCGGTTCCTCGGCGGAAGTCGCCCAGGTCGGCACCATCTCGTCGAATGGCGATGACAAGATCGGCAATATGATTGCCAAGGCCATGCAGAAGGTCGGCAATGAAGGCGTGATCACGGTCGAGGAAGCCAAGGCGCTCGAAACTGAAGTCGAGATCGTCGAAGGCATGCAGTTCGACCGTGGCTATATCTCGCCTTATTTCGTCACCAACGCCGAGAAGATGCTGGCCGAACTGGAAGACGCCTACATCCTCCTGCATGAGAAGAAGCTCTCCGGACTTCAGTCGATGCTTCCGGTGCTGGAAGCCGTCGTGCAGTCGGGCAAGCCGCTCGTCATCATCGCGGAGGATGTCGAAGGCGAAGCCATCGCCACGCTGGTGGTGAACAAGCTGCGTGGCGGACTGAAAGTAGCGGCCGTCAAGGCGCCCGGCTTCGGCGACCGCCGCAAGGCCATGCTGGAGGACATCGCAATCCTCACCAGCGGCCAGCTCATCTCCGAGGACCTCGGCATCAAGCTCGAGAACGTGACCTTGCAGATGCTCGGCCGCGCCAAGAAGGTGATCATCGAAAAGGAAAAGTGCACGATCGTGAACGGCGCCGGCAAAAAGAGCGAGATCGAGGCGCGCATCAACCAGATCAAGGCACAAATCGAAGAGACCACCTCCGACTACGACAAGGAAAAATTGCAGGAGCGGCTGGCCAAGCTCGCCGGCGGCGTTGCCGTGATCAAGGTCGGGGGAGCCACTGAAATCGAAGTGAAAGAGAAGAAGGACCGCGTCGAAGACGCGCTCAACGCCACCCGCGCCGCGGTCGAGGAAGGCATCGTGCCGGGCGGCGGCGTCGCGTTGCTGCGCGCCAAGAAGGCGGTCGGCCGCATCCATGACGACAATCCGGATGTGCAGGCCGGCATCAACATCGTGCTCAAGGCGCTGGAAGCTCCGATCCGCCAGATCGCCGAGAACGCCGGTGTCGAAGGCTCGATCGTGGTCGGCAAGATCATGGACGAGAACTCGGAAACCTACGGCTTCGATGCCCAGACCGAGAAGTACGTCGACATGGTCAAAGCCGGGATCATCGACCCGGCCAAGGTCGTGCGCACCGCACTTCAGGATGCAGGCTCGGTCGCTGGCCTTCTGGTCACCACCGAGGCCATGGTCGCCGAACTGCCGAAGGAGGCAGGCCCGGCGATGCCGGGCGGCGGCGGCATGGGCGGAATGGGCGGCATGATGTAGGCAAGCCGCCAACGGCAAAATGAGATAAGGGCGCGGTCTCGACCGCGCCCTTTTTCGTTGCGCCGGCTTAGCCGGTCAGCCGCGCTAATTGGATGACGGACGGAATTTCAGCGTCTTCGGCCCGACCAGCACGACAATGCCGCCCTGCTTGCGCCATTCGGTCACCCGCGTGAGTTGCGCCAGCAAATCCTGATCCGCCTGCATGCGAGCGGGCGTGCATTGGCCATCGACCATCATCGTGGGCAGCGCCTCGGGCAAGGGACCGGGTTCGATTTTGATTGTGCCATCGGTGAGATCGACGCGTCCGGGTACCGTGCGGCACCACAAATTGATGGTGGCCTCGCCATTTGCCGCCACATTGAGCACCGGCACCCGCTTGACCGGACGCATGGGCGCGGCATCGAGGATGAGCTCCTGGTCGAATGGGAAATTGCCCGCGGCCCAGACGGAACCTGCGCCGCCGAACATCAGCAGGAAGGCTGCCAAGGCAACCCGAGCAAAGACCGGCCGGCCTGCGATCAGGCGAGTAATTGTCATGATTTGCTCCGGGTTGGCGGTCGCGGTCGCAACGCCATTGGGCTTTTCAAAAGCAGGCAACAGGGCGTCCCGTCAAGCCGGTTTTTGGGAATAGCGGCCCCGCGTTGCGTGTTAGACTATGCGCCCACCCCGCGGAGCCTGCCATGGATCAGCACATCATCGATCTCTACGACAGCTTCACGCATGGCGTGATCGACCGCCGCAAATTCCTCGACCGGCTGGCGCAGATCACCGGATCGAGCGCGGCGGGCCTGGCGCTGCTGCCGCTCCTGCAAAACGATTATGCGCGGGCGGCAACTGTCGCACCTGACGATCCGCGGCTTGCCGTCGACACCGTGACGTACGACGCGGCCGGCACGCCGGTCAGCGGCTATCTCGTTCGCCTCAAGGCGAAGGGCAAACGCTCGGCGGTGATCGTCATCCATGAGAACCGCGGGCTCAATCCGCACATCAAGGACATCGCGCGCCGTCTCGCGCTGGAGGGCTTTCTCGCTTATGCGGTCGACATGCTCTCTCCGCTCGGCGGCACGCCGGCCGACGAGGACAAGGGCCGCGACATGATCGGCACGCTCAATCCGGACGAGACCGCGCACCGCATCGCCGCGGCGGTGCCGTTCATGCAAAGCCACGCGGAGTCGACGGGCAATGTCGGCACCGTCGGCTTTTGCTGGGGCGGCGGCATGGTCAATCGCATCGCCGTGATCGCGCCCGATCTCAAGGCGGCCGTCGCCTATTACGGACTCCAGCCGCCGGCCGACAAGGTGACGACGATCCATGCGGCGCTGCTGCTGCATTACGCCGGTCTCGACCAGCGCGTCGACGCCGGCATTGCGGCCTATGAAGCGGCGCTCAGGGCCGCCGGCAAGCGCTTCACGATCTACATTTATCCAAACGTCAATCACGGCTTCAACAACGACACCTCAAGCCGCTACGACAAAGCGGCGGCCGATCTCGCCTGGGGCCGCACCATCGCGTTCCTGCGCGAATCCGCGTGAAATAGAATGGAATCCGCAGACCGCTAGCCGGCAACATGTCGTTGGGGGCGGCGAACCCGACGTCATCGCGTCCCAACAGGAGACAAGTCCGTGAGAGGCATCTTATCGACGCTCGCCGTCGTTTGGCGAATCGCGAGTCCGTATTTCCGTTCCGAAGACCGCTGGGCGGGGCGTATTCTGCTGACGGCGGTGGTCGCCATTGAGCTATCGATCGTGGCCATCACGGTGCTGCTCAACACCTGGAACGCCCGTTTCTACAACGCGCTGCAGAATCGCGACTGGAACGCCTTCACCTATCAGCTTGGCTATTTCAGCGTGCTGGCCGGCGCGTTCATCCTGCTCGCGGTCTATCAGCTCTATCTCAATCAATGGCTGCAAATCCGCTGGCGGCGCTGGCTCACCGGCGTCTATCTCGATCACTGGCTGCAAGGCGCCAATCATTACCGCATGCAGCTTTTGGGAGACGCCGCCGACAATCCGGACCAGCGCATTTCCGAGGACATCAACCAATTCATATCGCTCACGCTCAATATCGGATTGCAGCTGCTCAACTCGACGGTCACGCTTTTCTCGTTCATGATCATTCTGTGGACGCTGTCGGCCGCGGCGCCCCTGCATTTATTCGGCTCGAATTTCAATATTCCCGGCTATCTGCTGTGGGCGGCGCTGATCTATGCCGTCATCGGTACGATATTCACCCATTTGATCGGCCGTCCTCTGATCGCGCTCAATTTCCAGCAGCAGCGCTACGAGGCCGATTTTCGCTTCAACCTGGTGCGTGTGCGCGAGAACTCCGAGCAGATCGCCCTCCTCGACGGCGACAGCGCCGAGCGCGATCGGCTGCTGATGCGTTTTAGCAACGTGGTCGCCAACTGGTACGCGATCATGACGCGGCAAAAGAAGCTGACCTTCTTCACCGCCGGATATGGGCAGGCCTCGGTGGTGTTTCCCTTCATCCTGGTGAGCCCGGCCTATTTCGCCGGCGTCGTCCAGCTCGGCGGACTGATGCAGTCGGCCAATGCCTTTAACCGCGTGCAGGACGCGCTGTCGGTTTTCGTGAGCCTGTACCGGAGCCTCGCGGAATGGCGCGCGGTGATCGAGCGGCTGTCGGGCTTCGACCAGTCGATCGCGGCCGCCCGTAGCGTCGCAGTGACGCCGCCGGTGATTACGGTCACGCCCGGCGAGGCAGGCGTGGTCGCATTCAAGGACCTGGCGGTGCAACTGCCGAACGGCGTGCCGCTGGTGAATGCAAGCGACGTGGCGATCAAGCTCGGCGACCGCGTGTTGATCAGCGGCCCGTCCGGCGCCGGAAAATCCACTCTATTCCGCGCGCTGGCCGGCATCTGGCCCTTCGGTCATGGCGTCATCGCGCTGCCGAAGGACGCGCGCCTGATGATCCTGCCGCAGCGTCCTTATTTTCCGATCGCGCCGTTGTCCGCCGCGGTCGCCTATCCGTCCGAGCCTGGCACTTACGACGCCGCCCACGTCGCTGAATTGATCGCCGCTGCCGGTCTTCCCGATCTGGCCGGCAGCATCGAGGAGGAGGCGCATTGGAACCGGATGCTGTCGCTCGGCGAGCAGCAGCGTCTCGGCATCGCGCGCGCGTTGCTGCATGCGCCCGATTATCTGTTCCTGGACGAGGCGACCGCGTCCCTCGATGAGGCGTCGGAAGCTGCGCTCTATCAACTGCTGGAACGGCGCCTCGCTGCGTCGACCATCGTGTCGATCGGCCATCGCTCGACGCTCGCCGCCCTGCACAAGCGCCGGCTCGCCTTCACCCACGAGGGCGACCGTTATTGGCTACGCGAGGGCACCCCGACGCCGGCGGCGTGACAACCCAAAATGCAACAAGGCAGCGGTCCGAAAGGACCGCTGCCCGTTGCAGCCGAAGAGGCAGACGACTGACTTTAGCTTACTTGAGTGCCGACAGAGTGGTGTCGAACTTAAGTGTCGCTACGAAACGATCGCCGCAGAGGTTGGAGCTGCCAGTAGCGGTCGGGCCGCACTGGTTCGGCGTGATCGCGTTCGGGTGCAGATTGATGCCCCAGTAGCGAAGATCAAGCGTGACGGCCTTGTAGTTGAAGTCGACGCCGACATCCCAGTAGGTGTCGCTGACGAAACCCAGATTGGTGGTCACGCCGGAGCTATACCATTCGTAACCGACTTCGGGATTGATCGACACGACCACATCCGGAGCCGGATGCCACGGCAGGGTGATGACCGCATTGCCGGACGCGTAGTAGTGGCCCGCATTGCCGGTCCAGACGCCCGTGGGCGACGTCTTGTTGTTGAAGTTGTTAAAGGCGCTTTCGAAGGTGCCGCCGACAGTCAGCCAATCGTTGAACTTGTATGACGGCTTGGCGTAGCCTTCGAGCCAGCTGTCGTTGAAGAGGCCGGCAGCAGCGTTAAGACCGCCCGGGTAATAGTAGTAGATGAGCCCGAGATCGAGGCCGAAGTTGCCGGCGCTCAAGCGCGCGCCGGTGGTGAAATCGAATTCCGCGTCGGCGAAGCCGGTCCACAGGCTCGATCCCCAAACTCCGGTGTAGAACTTCAGCCAATTGTTGACGGTGTAATCGAGCTCTGCATAGCCCTGCACCGCAGGCTTATGGTTCGACTGCGACACGCCGCGCAGATCGTAATCGGACGTGAACGCCGTACCGAAGGCGACATCCCACGGTGACGGCGCGGCCGCCGGTGCCTTCAAGGCTTTCACCGGCATGTCGGCCGCGAATGCGGGCATCGCGCTGAGTGCGAGTGCCGCAACTACCGACAAAACAACTTTCTTCATTGACCCTGCCCCTTTTCGTTCGATCGACTTTCACATCAGCCGATACAATTCGCCCGTCACACGTGCGTACAAACCCCGGCTGCAACCGACCCGTACGCAACAGGACGTGCATCAGGGGTGAATTTAGATTTGGTACGGTCCTTGCGGGCAACGCGAAAAAAGCAGCAATTGCTGCCTTTTTAGGCGATTCAGGCTTCTATCGACAGATTCAATGGGGCTGTTGCGACAAAGTCACAAATTTCTCTGCCGGATCGCTGAATTTCCGCCGTCGAGGACAAAAAAAACGGGCGTTTCGGCCGCCCTGTGAATAAGTCCGGCGGCCTCGGCGGTGCCCGCCGAGGCCGAATTGGAGCGCTGGACCCGTCGCAACCTTGAGAATCAGGCCGCCGCCTTCTTGCGATTGGCGGCGAGCATTTCGTCCACCAGCGCCACGCCTGCATCGATTGCCGGATGCTTGAGCCCCTTCTGGCGTGCGATCAACTGCACCAGCTTGTCGGCACGCTCGATATTGGGCGCGCCATTGAACAAGGCGCGCGCGGCGGAGGCCGGACGCGTCAGGCTTTCGGCAGCGGCGGCGTATTTCTCGAACGGCACCATGTCGGCCGGCTTGGCGCCAAGCTTCACGCACAGGTCGTTCACGAAATTATAGACCGAACGCGAGGTTTCGATGTCGGCGTGAACCGCTTCTTTGGCCGTCCGCATGCCGTCCTTGGTGATGCAGCGGTAGTTGCCCGCCAACAGCATCGCCCACTTTGCCAGCGGGACGAAGATCGAGTCGTAGATCTTCAGCTTCACCGGCAGCTCGATCTTGCCCTCCGGAGCGTCGAAGCGTGCGGCCTCCACATCCTTCTCAAGCTGGCGCAGGATCGCCGTGTTCTTGTCGTCGTCGAACTTCGCGCATTTGAAATTTGTCGGCAGCGTCACGAGCAACTCATTCGCCTTGCCGTCCGGTGGGCGGATCGCCTGCGGATCGGGGCTGTTGAGCGTGATGAATTTCGAATCGAACGAATCCCACACCGTCGGATCGGTATAGGCGGCCTTGAGCGCCTCGTAATCGAGCCCCGGAATACGCTTGATGTAAGGCAGCGGCGGCATGTTCATGATCGACATGCAGGGCACATGCGACTTGCCGACGGCATCGAGCAGTTCGCGCACGCCGGACGAGCGGTATTGCGGTTCCTGCATGCAGAGGCCGATCAGGTCGTAACTTTTCGGATCGACGCCGGTCGCCGGCCCCGCCGTCACCTTGCCCGGCAGCTTGCGGGATTCAAGGAGGACGGGCTCCTGACGGCCCCGCACCGGCATACGCACCTTGAAGCCTTCGGCGTTGATCAGGTCGGCTTCCGCCGGCAGGCACACCAGATGGATCGAATGCCCGCCGAACAGCAATTTGGAAGCGAGCAGCGACCCATATGACGCGCCCATGAGCAAAATTTTGTAAGTTCCTGGCATGGCCAAATCCTCCCTGCGCTGAATGCAGTTTCTTGAATGCTTTGTGGCCTTTAGGCCGCGCGTTCCGGTGCATGCTATGCGGCTGGGCGCAGCGATGCAATCGGGCGCGCTCGTTAACGCCTTGAAGTGTGGCGCGCGTATGGTCGCGCCCCATCATCCCTGTTCTTTGCGGGCGCCCGCCTTCGCCCTCGCGGCCTTCGTCCGCGCGCCTACTGGATGTCATCATCCGGTTTGCGCGGCGGAACGGGACCGCCCCATCCGCCGGAGGAAGGCGATGATGGCGCGGAAGGCGTCGACGACGGCCGGAACAAAGAAGACGACTGCGGCATCGTGGGCCGCGGCGGCATCGGAGCCATGGGCGTCGGCGCGGGCCTCGGTGGGGGCTTGGGCTGGGGTGTGGGCTTTGGCGCCAACATCGGAGCGAATTTGGGCGGCGCCGATTTCGATTTAGTCTTGGATTTAGATTTAGACTTGGATTTGGACTTGGCTTTCGCTTTGGATTTCGCCTTCGTCTTCTTCATCCCATTTTTGTCGCGCGCCAACGCCGCGCGTTTCGCCTTCTTCTTTTTCTCTTTCTTGGATTTCTTCGACTTGCGCTTCTTCGATTTTGCCATGATCGTCCTCCGATCGGTTCACCCGAATTTCTACAAATTCCTGCAAACTCCCGCCTGCCGCCTCCCCGCGGCAAAGCGCGACCAGCTTTTCCGCGTCGTCCGCCTAAACCGCGGATTCGCGATCCGCCAGGCCGGCAAGCGGCTCGGGCACCGGCCCGCCGGTCGCCCAGTCGATCAACTCGACGGTATGGACAACCGGAACAGCGGTGCCGGAGCCGATTTGCATGAGGCAGCCGATATTGCCGGCCGCAATCACATCCGGCTTCAATCGTTCGATGTTGGCGACCTTTCGATCCCGCAAAGCCTCCGCCAAATCCGGCTCCAGGAGGTTGTAGGTACCTGCCGAGCCGCAACACAAATGGCCTTCCGGCACATCTTCGACGACGAAGCCGGACTTTAAGAGTAACTCTTTCGGCTCGCGCACGACTCTCTGCCCGTGCTGTAGCGAGCACGCCGAGTGATAGGCGACCTTGAGCCGGCGTACCGGCTTTCCGGCCTTTAAATCCATCGTCGCCAGATATTCGGTGATGTCCTTGGCAAGCTGGGAAACGCGAACGGCCTTGGCGGCATAGGCCGGGTCACTCCGAAACATAAACCCATAATCCTTGATCGTGGTTCCACAGCCGGAGACCGTGACAAGAATGGCATCGAGCGGGCCGGCCTCGATCTCACGGGTCCATGCGTCGATATTGTTGCGCGCCTGTGACAGCGCCTGCTCCTCACGCCCCATGTGATGCACGAGCGAGCCGCAGCAGGCTTCGCCTTGCGCCACCACCACCTCGATGCCGTGCCGGTTGAGCAAACGGATGGCGGCCTCATCCGTCGATGGCGAGAGTACGGGATTTATGCAGCCCGACAGCAGCGCCACGCGGCCGCAGCGCGGGCCTTGCGCCGGATGGACCTTGCCGGTGCGCTCGACCGGCGGCGCGGGCTTGGCGCGTGGACTTAGGCGCGCCATCGCGGCGATCCGCCGCAGGCCGACGAGGCGTAAAACCGGCGCCAGCGGCCTTGCGATCTTTCCGGCCACTGCCGCCATGCGGAACAGCGCCTGGTCGGTGAGGACGCGGGCGAGCATGGCGCGCATGGCGCGGTCGATGAGCGGACGCTTGTAGGTCCTTTCGATGTGGTCGCGCGCGTGGTCGACGAGATGCATGTAGTTCACGCCGGACGGACACGTTGTCATGCAGGCAAGGCAGGACAGGCAGCGGTCGATATGCTTGACCACGTCGCGCGTCGCAGGCTTCTCCTGCTCGAGCATCTCCTTGATGAGATAAATGCGCCCGCGCGGACCATCGAGTTCGTCACCGAGCAACTGATAGGTGGGACAGGTCGCGTTGCAGAACCCGCAATGCACGCAGGCACGCAGGATTTTTTCCGACGCATAGGTCTGCGGGTCGGCCAGCTGCGCGAGGGTGAAATTGGTTTGCATGGCTCAGTCTCTCACACACCCGCCCACATGCGGCCGGGATTGAGCACGCGCTTGGGGTCGAAGCCTTCCTTCACGCGCTTACTCAGACCGGCGATGCCCGCCTGCGGCGGCTCGAACACCTCGAGCGAGGCGCGCACCGCGGCCGGTGCGCGAATGAGTGTCGCATGGCCGCCGAGCTTTGCGACCGCGCCGCGGATCGAGGCCGCATCAGGCTCCTCGGCAAAAGGCATGGCGACCCAGATCAGGCCGCCCGCCCAGTCGTAGAACATCTGCGCCGCCGGCGTGATCAAGGACGCCAGCGTGTGGCCTTTGCCGGGCGCGGTCGAGATGCGCCAGAGTGGTCGCGCGCGCGCAGCCTCGCCGGCAAAGGGCTTTACCTGCCGCACGCTGCGCCAAAGTGCACGCGACTGCTTTTCGTCGAGCAGTTCGACCGCGCCGAACGGCTTGAGCAGCACCGTCAACATCTCCTTGCGGTGCTTGACCGAAGGCGTAACGCCTTCGAGCCGCAGCGCCGTTGCGGCGCCCGCGCCCGGCAGGCCGTCGAACCCCGACGCTACGTGATCGGGCAAATGTGCGGCGCCCGAAACGTCGCACGAGGAGCCCATGCTCGCTGCCATCGCCGCCGTGGCTTGCGCATCGTCGAGGCCGGTGACGATAACGCTCGCTTCGGTCTCGGCTTTGGGCAGAACTTTCAGCGTCACATCAGTCATGGCGGCGAGCGTGCCCCAGGAGCCGGCGAGCACCTTGCAGAGGTCGTAACCGGTGACATTCTTGACCACGCGGCCGCCGGATTTGATGGTCTCCGCGCGCCCGGTGACCGCGGTCACACCGAGAAAATGATCGCGCGCGGCGCCGGCCTTGATACGTCGCGGGCCGGACAGGTTCGATGCCAGTGTGCCGCCAATCGTGCCGGCGCCCGGGGCGACGCCGAACAGTGGACCATAATCCATCGGCTCGAAGCCGAGTTCCTGGTTGTTCTCTTCCAGCAGCGCCTCGATGTCGGCGAGCGGCGTTCCGGCTCTTGCCGAGAGCACCAATTCCTCGGGCTCGTACAGCGTGACGCCCGAGAGCCCAGACAGATCGAGCGTGATGTCGGTCTGGCTCGGGCGGCCGATGCCGCGCTTTGAGCCCTGCCCGGCCAGTTCGAGCGCCTTGTCGTGCGAAAGCGCCCAGCGCACGGCCTCCTCGACCTCCTTGGCGTCGCGGGGCTTCAAAGTGTCAGTCATTAGAATCTTGGAATATCCGGGAACGGCACCTTGCCGCCGGACACATGCATGCGGCCCAATTCGGCGCAGCGGTGCAGCACCGGGAACACCTTGCCCGGGTTGAGCAGGCCCTTTTCGTCGAAGGCGCATTTCACGCGCTGTTGGGCGGCCAGATCGACCTCGGAAAACATCACCGGCATCAGATCGCGCTTTTCGACGCCGACGCCGTGCTCGCCGGTCAGGACGCCGCCAACCTCGACGCACAATTTCAGGATCTCGGCCCCGAAGGCCTCGGCGCGGTCGAGTTCACCCGGCTTGTTGGCGTCATAGAGAATGAGCGGATGGAGATTTCCGTCGCCGGCGTGGAACACGTTGGCGACGCGCAGGCCGTAACGCTCCGACATTTCCTTCATGCGAAGCAGCACCAGCGGCAGCTTGCCGCGCGGAATGGTGCCGTCCATGCAGTAGTAATCCGGCGAGATGCGCCCGACCGCCGGAAACGCAGCCTTGCGGCCGGCCCAGAACAGCTGACGTTCGTCCTCCGAATTGGACGCCTTGCACGACACCGAGCGGCATTCGCGCGCAATTTTTTCGACGCGCTCGATCAGATGATCGACTTCGGCCGACGGCCCGTCGACCTCGACAATCAAGAGCGCGCCGACGTCGAGCGGATAGCCGGCATGGACGAATTCTTCTGCGGCTTGAATGGCTGGGCCGTCCATGATCTCCATGCCGCCGGGGATGATGCCGGCGCCGATGATGCGCGACACGCACTCGCCAGCATCCTCCGAATGGGGAAAGCCGACCAGCAGCGCGCGCGCGGTTTCCGGCTTCTTCAAAATGCGCACGGTGACTTCGGTGACGACGCCGAGCAGGCCTTCCGAACCGGTGACCAAGCCGAGCAGATCGTAACCCTCGCTGTCGAGATGCTTGCCGCCGATGCACAGCACCTCACCGTTCATCAGCACCAGTTCGCAGCCCAGCACGTTGTTGGTGGTCATGCCGTATTTCAGGCAATGCACGCCGCCGGAATTTTCCGCTACGTTGCCGCCGATGGTGCACGCAATTTGCGAGGACGGATCGGGCGCGTAATAGAAGCCACGATCGGCGACCGCGTTGCTCACTGCAAGATTGGTAACGCCGGGCTCGACCACCGCGACGCGGTTGTCGAAATCGATCTCGCGGATGCGGTTGAACTTCGCCATGCCAAGCAGCACGCCGTCGGCCAGCGGCAGCGCGCCGCCCGACAGCGACGTGCCGGCGCCGCGCGGCACGACTTTGATGCCCTCGGCATGGCAATATCGCAGGATCTCGGACACCTGCTCGGTTGTCTCCGGCAGCACCACCACCATGGGAAGCTGGTGATAGGCGGTGAGCCCGTCGGTCTCGAACGGCCGCATTTCGCGCTCGCCCGCGATCACCCCCTCGCCCGGTACGACCGCGCGCAGGGCGTCGACGATGCGCTCGCGCCGCGACAAAACCGCGCTATCCGCTTCCGGCATCCGCAACGCCATTGCTCATCTCCAATCGTTCTTAAGCAGGATACCAGCCATTTGACGATTGACACAGTGGGCTGGCAAAACCAATTCGAATTGGGGTGCACGAGCGGCCCGTTCACATCGGGTGGCGACGCTACGTCGGATCGGGAGTTCAACGATGAAAGCTGCTTTTACGATTGCAGCGGTCATGCTGGCCGCGATGGCGCAAGCCGCGCGCGCGCAGGATGCCGCCGCCGGCGAGCAGGTGTTCCACAAGTGCATGCCCTGCCATCGCATCGGTGAGGGCGCGAAAAATCTGGTCGGCCCCGAGCTCAACGGCCTCGACGGCCGCCATTCCGGCATGGCGCCGGGCTATCACTATTCGGAGGCGAATGAGAAATCCGGCATTGTGTGGGGCGAAGCCACCTTCGCGAAATACATCAAGGACCCGCGCGGCGATATTCCCGGCACCAAGATGATTTTCCCCGGCATCAAAAACGAAAAAGACATCGCCAACCTGTGGGCCTATCTCAAGCAGTTCGGACCGGACGGGAAGAAGAAATAACCGCCGACTCTAAACCGGCAACACGCATTGCGCCACCAGACCGCGGGCGCGCGCATCGACCACGCCGAGCGCGCGCAAACTGAGCAACGTCGCCGCCTGCACCGCCACGCGCGCGGCGGCATCGTTGTCCGGGCTTGGCGCCATCGGACCGACCAGACCCTCCAACAAGGCGCCGACGATGGCCGGCGCCGACACGCGCGCATCCTGATCGGGCAGATGGCGGCCCGCGAGTGCGGCCCTGATGCGCCGCTCGAATTCGGCCGCGAGCGATTGGCGGAAATCGAGCCGCAGCGTGTCAACATCGGCGTCCACCGGCTCCGCCGTCACGGCCCAGATCAGCCGCCGCCGCTGCAACGCGCGGGCGGCAAACGACGCGAGCCCTGCGGCAAGCGCCGACAGCGGGCCGGGCGCAGCCTCGGCCGCCAGCCGCACCGCCTCAAGCTCGCGCTCGGCAACGCCCGAGATCAGTTCGGCAATGAGATCGGTCTTGGACGGGAAATAGCGATAGACAGTGCCGGCCGCGATTCCTGCGCGTTCGGCGACGGAGGCGACCTGCACTGCCGCCATGCCGCCTTCAATGGCAAGCGCCTCCGCTGCGCCCAGGATGGTGTCTTCGCGCAGGGCCAAGCGGCGGACGACGTTCTCGGTGCGCCGATAAGGCATGGCAACGAGTGAATGGTGATTCACGCGCCCGACGCAAGCGTCCTTTCCGCCTTACCGATGCATCTCGGCCTTTCCGCCGGCGAGCGCCTTCTCACGGATCGCGGATAAGGACGCACCGGTGGTGAGCGCTTCCGGATCGATCTTCAAATGCACGATCGAGGGTTTGCCGCTCGCCTGCGCCGCCGCGAATGCCGCGGGAAAGTCGGCGGTCTTTTCCACCAGCGCGCCATAGCCGCCGAAGGCCAGCGCATAGGCTACGAAATCCGGGTTCTTCAATTCGGTCGCCACCACGCGACCGGGATAGTCGCGCTCCTGATGCATTCGGATGGTGCCGTACAGGCCATTGTCGCAGACCACAACGATGACCGGGATTTTGTATTGCACGGCGGTGGCGAAATCCTGCCCCGTCATGAGGAAATCGCCATCGCCCGCCATGCAGACCACGGCGCGCTCGGGGTAAAGAATTTTCATCGCCATTGCTGCCGGAAAGCCATAGCCCATGGAGCCTGAGGTCGCACCGACCAGCCCGCCATATTTGCGCACATAATAATTACGATGCACCCAGCCGGAATAATTGCCGGCACCCTGCGTGAGGATCGCCTCGGGCGGCAGATTGTCGCGCAGCCACACCATGATCTCACCGAGATTGACCGCGCCCGGCTGCGGCGTCGCCTTGCCGGTCCAGGCAAGAAAATCCGCATGCGCGGTGTCGCTCTCGCCGTGCCAGGGAATATCGTTGGGCGGCTGCAAGCCTTCGAGCGCCGAGCAGAAGGCAGTCGGCGAAGCGTTGATGGCAAGATGCGGGTTATAGACGAGGCCGAGTTCCTCCGCGCCGGGATGCACATGCACCAGCTTCATCTGCGGATCGGGAATGTCGAGCAGCGTGTAGCTCTGCGACGGCATCTCGCCCAGGCGGCCGCCGATCAGCAACAGCAGGTCCGCGCCCTTCACCCGCGCCAGCAATTTGGGATTGGGCCCGATGCCGAAGTCGCCAGCGTAACAAGGATGCAGTGCATTGAACAAATGCCCGCGGCGGAAAGTCGTGGCGACCGGCAGCGCAAACCGCTCGGCAAAGCGCATTAGCGCGTTGCAGGCGCTCTCCGACCAGCGGCTGCCGCCGATCAGCGCCACCGGGCGCTTGGCCGCCCACAATAGTTTTTGCAGTTGGCTCATGTCGGTGAGGCCGGGCCAGGTCTCCACCGGCGTGACCGGCTTGGCATCGGCGGCGATAGCGCGTTCGCGCAGCATGTCCTCGGGCAGTGCGATCACCACCGGACCCGGACGCCCGTTGCACGCGGTGTGGAAGGCGCGCGCCACCAGTTCCGGCAGGCGCGCCGGCTCGTCGGCCTCGAACGCCCATTTGGCGATCGAGCCGAACACCTGGCCGTAATCGAGTTCCTGGAACGCCTCGCGCCCGCGCATGTCGCGCCCCACCTGACCGACGAACAGGATCATCGGCGAGGAATCCTGGCGCGCGATGTGGACGCCGGCGGATGCATTGGTGGCGCCCGGCCCGCGCGTCACGAAGCAGATGCCGGGCTTGCCGGTCGCCTTTCCGATGGCCTCGGCGGCGATGGCGGCGGCGCTTTCGTGCCGACAGACCGTGAGCGCGATCTCGGGGTGATCGTAGAAGGCGTCGAGCGCGGCCAGATAACTCTCCCCCGGCACGCAAAAAGCGTGGCGCACGCCATGGATCGCCAACTGGTCCACCAGGATTTCGCCGCCGGTGCGCGTGCCGTCGTTGGATCGCATGCTCAGGGAACTCCGAGTGAAAGGGTAAAACTGTGCGTCAGGAATGGGGGACGTTGAAGGCGCGGGACCGACGTCGGATACTAGTGTCCCGAATAGCGAAAATGCAAATCTTTGCGGAAAGGACGCGATGAGCGAATCCACGATCGAACAACGCCTGCAAGCGGTCCGCGCTGGTTTCGATCTTTCCGGCAAGACCGCGCTGGTGCTGGGGGCGGCCTCCGGCATCGGCAAAGCCTCGGCGGAAGCGCTGGCGGCACTCGGCGCCGATGTTATTTGCGCCGACCGGGACCGCGACGGGGTCGAGCGCACCGCGGTCGATATTGGCCGCGCGGTCAAATCGCAGGCCCATGTTATCGACGCCGGAAATGTCGACGACATCGCCAAACTTGCCGACATCGCCAAGACATTTGCGCGGCGCCTCGACATCGCCGTCACCACGCCGGCGGTGCACGTGCGCAAGCCGTTTCTCGACTATACCGACGAGGAATACGACCGCATCGCCGACCTTAATTTGCGCGGCGTGTTCCTGTTCCTGCGCGCCTTCGGCCGCCTGATGCGCGACCAGGGCGGCGGCAGTCTCATCGCAACGTCATCGATGCGCGCCATGACGCTGGAGCCGGGGCTTGCGATCTATGCCGCGACCAAGGCCGGCATCATCCAGCTTGTGCGCGGGCTCGCCTCAGAGCTTGGGCCACATAACGTGCGGGTCAACGCCGTGGTGCCAAGCATCGTCGACACGGCATTGGTCCAGCCGCTCAAGGCGCGGCCCGAGATTTTCAAGAAGCTTGCGGCGCACACCGTGTTCAACCGCTGGAGCGAGCCGAGCGAGGTCGCGGCCGCGGTTGCCTTCCTCGCCTGCGATGCCGCGAGCTACGTCACCGGCACCGCGATGATGGTGGATGGCGGCTGGACGGCGATCGATGGACCGCCGTCCGGCCTCACGCAAACCGCGCAGAGCTAGTTACTTCACGATTTTCGGCATCGACATTGTCGGCGCGAACGACACTGGCGTCATCAGCATCGTGTTCTGCTCGGCGATATTGCCGGCCTTGGCATTCTCGGTCAGAAAAATTTTCCAGTCCGGGTCCTTCGCCATGGCGGCGCGCTTGGCCTCGCGATCGGTCGCGTTCTCGTAGACCCAGGCGTGCACGAGGGAGTTTAGTGCGCCGCTCTCGGCCGCCAGATAGCACAGTGGCTCGCCAATATGGCGAAGCTGCACCGGATAGCCGTACTTGTGATAAAGCTCGAGCTGCGCCGGCACGCGGCCCGGATGAATACGATAGGTACGATGGTCGATGAGCACTGCGCTTCTCCCTTGAATTGGCCGCGGACGGCGGCAAGACGCGGTGAGTGTTTCGGCCCGCCGCGCCGCGGTCAATAGATCTACTGCGCCGCGACCGGCGCGTCGGCTTTGTCGGGAACGACGCTGTCCGAGCGCTGCTCGGCCGGCTTTTTATAATGTGAAAGATTGCTCGCGGTATTGACCAGCGCGAGGTGGGAAAAGGCCTGCGGGAAATTACCCACGAGCCGGCGCGAGCGCGGGTCGTATTGCTCGCTCAGCAGGCCGAGATCGTTGCGCAGCGACAACAAGCGCTCGAACAGCCGCTTAGCGTCATCCGCACGACCGAGCATCAGGTAAGCGTCGGCGAGCCAGAAGCTACAAGCGAGAAACACGCCCTCACCCGGCGGCAGACCGTCGTCGGTCTTGCCTGTGTCGTAGCGCAGTACCAGCCCGTCGTGCATGAGGCCGCGCTCGATCGCCTGCACTGTGCCGATGATGCGCGGATCGTCCGGCGGCAGGAAGCCGATCGCCGGCAGCAGCAGCAGGCTGGCGTCGAGCTCCTTAGATCCATAGGACTGCACGAAGCTGCACAACTCGGCGTCGAAGCCATGCGTGCAGACGTCATTATGAATGCGGTCGCGAATCTCGCGCCAACGATCGATCGGCCCCGGCAGATTGTGGGTCTCGGCACTTTTGATCGCGCGGTCGAACGCGAGCCATGCCATCGCCTTGGAATGGGTGAAATGCTGGCGGCCGCCGCGCACCTCCCACAACCCCTCGTCGCGTTCCGGCCAGATTTTTTCCAGATGATCGAGGAGTGCGCGCTGCAAATCCCAGCCCGCTTCGTTGGCGCCAAGCCCGCCCTGGCGCGCCTGGTGCAACGCGTCCATGACTTCTCCGAAAATATCGAGTTGCAACTGGCTATGCGCGGCATTGCCGATGCGCACAGGTTGCGAGCCTTCATAGCCCGGTAGCCAGGGCACTTCCCACTCGGTCAGCCGGCGTTCGCCGCGGATGCCATACATGATCTGGATCTGGCTGGGCGTGCCGGCGGCGGCACGCAACAGCCAGTCGCGCCACATCTGCGCTTCTTCGTAATAGCCGCCATTCATCAGCGCCAGCAGTGTCAGCGTCGCATCGCGCAGCCAGCAGTAGCGGTAATCCCAATTGCGCGCGCCGCCGACAAATTCCGGCAACGAGGTGGTGGGCGCCGCCGCCATGCCGCCGGTCGGCGCATAAGTGAGTGCCTTGAGCGTGATGAGGGAGCGCACCACCGCTTCATCCCACGGGCAGGAAATCTTGTTGTTGCCGGCCCAGCCGATCCAGAATTTTTCCGTCGCGCGCAATTGCGTCTCGACATCGGCCGGCGGGGAAATTTCGCGGTGCGACAGCGAGTAGGAAAGGCTGAACGAGACCTTTTCGCCGGCCGCCACCGCGAAGTCTCCGACGGTCTTGAGGTTTTCGCCGTGGAGCTTGACCGAGGAATGCAGCACCGTCATGTCGGGACCGGCGACGGCGCGCAGTGTGTTGTCGTCGATCCGCGTCACCCATGGAACGGCCGCGCCATAGCCGAAGCGCAGGATCAATTCGCCGTGGAACTCGATGCGCCCACGCTCACCGACCAGAAGCCGCATCAGGTGGGAATTGCCTTCGCGCGGCGGCATGAAATCGATCAGCGTGGCTGCGCCGTCGGCGGTCTCGAAGCGGGTTTCCAGGATGAGCGTGTTGGGCCGGTAGCGCCGCGTGATTTTGGCCTCGCCGTCTTTCGGCGCGATTTGCCAGCGGCCGTGCTCGGGCTTGCCCAGCAGCGCCGCAAAACAGGCGTCCGAATCGAAGCGCGGCCAGCACAGCCAGTCGATCGAACCGTCGCGCCCGACCAGCGCCGCGGTACCGAGATCGCCGATCAGCGCGTAATCCTCGATGCGAGAACTCATGCGCCCCCGTCAAATTCCACAACGACCTTGATGTCATGGGCGTGAGGCTTGAATGCCTCCTGCCAGCGCGCAAGCGGCACGCGCCGCGTGATCAGTCGGGCGAGCCAGGTCTTGTCGGCTTTGGCCAGCGCCTCGGCCGCGGCGCGGTAATGGCGACGGTTGGCGTTGACCGAGCCGAACACCGTATCGTTTTCCAGGACCATGCCGCGGTTGAGATCGCCGATATCGAAATCGATTTTGTGACCGCCGGAGGAGACGCCGGCCAGGCAGACGATGCCGCCTGGCGCGGTGCGCCCCATGGCGTCGAGCACGACGGAGCCCGCGCCGGTGCACTCGATCACGATGTCGGGCGCGAGTTTGCCGAGGTCGCCGACATGGTAGGTCGCGTCGAGCGCGCGCACGAGATCAGGTTTAGGACCCTTGTCCACGCGGTCGAGCACATGCATTTCCAACCCGCGTTGCTTCCCCATCAGCGCCGCCAGCAAACCGACCGGGCCTGCGCCAGTGATCAGCGCGCATTTGGGCTGCCACGCCGCGCTGCGTGCGCCGATGCGCTCTACCTGCTCCCACGCCTTTGCGACGACGCTAGTCGGCTCAAGCAGCACGCCAAGTTGGGCGAGCGCCGGATCGATCTTGACGAGGAAATCCGCCTCGATGCGAAATTGCTCCGAGCCGTAGCCGTTGCGCTGCTTGATGCCACGCTCGGTATATTCGCCGTTGCGGCACATGTCCCATTCGCCCACGGCGCAGGACGGGCACGGCACCGGATCGGGCCGCCGCACGATGCCGACGACCAGATCGCCAGGTTTGAAGCCGCTGTCGGCTGGCGCCTCAACGACCTTGCCGAGTGATTCATGCCCGATGATCAGCCGTTTCTCTCCCTCCGGCGGCCAGCCGTAATGGCCGTCGATGATCTCGTGGTCGGTGCCGCAAATGCCGAGCGCCAGTGCGCGCACCACCACTGCGCCGTCGCTCACCGGCGGCGCGGCTACGTCTTCAAGGCGGATGGAATTGGGTTTGCCGGGGGTAACGGTCAGCGCACGCATGCAATAAGCGGCCTCGCAATCAATCATCACCCCGCCGATGGTTCGAGATAGGGATTTTTTCGCTTCGATTCAACCCACGGCCCTTGGTACGCAACGCACCACAAGCCAAAAAACGAGCAAGGTATGCGTCCGGCGAACCGCTGCTCAAACCGCTCAGCCCCTTGGCGCGGGCGGTCAATTCGAGGCATAGCTTGCACGCGAACCAAAACGCCCGAGCCGGGTCCCTGCTATGAATGCCGCCGCGCCACGCTCGACCTCTTCCTCGCGCCAATTGATGGTTGGCCTGATCGGCTATTGCGCCTTCATCAATCTCTACGCGCCGCAATCGGTGCTGCCGCTGCTGTCGCACGAATTCGGGGCCAGCGCGGGCGAGGTCTCCACCATCATCACGGTGAGCACGCTCGCCGTGGCGATCACCGCGCCCTTCACTGGCGCCGTCGCCGACGTGCTCGGACGCAAGCGCGTGATCGTCGCGGCGATGTTTGTCATCGTCGCGCCGACCTTAATGGTGGGTTTAGCGACGAGCCTGCCGGCGCTCATCTTCTGGCGCGCCGTGCAAGGCCTGGTCCTGCCGCCGATCTTTGCCGTCACCGTCGCGTATATCGGCGACGAATGGCCGCCCAAGGAAGCGACCACTGCCGCCGGCATCTATAGCTCCGGTTCGAGCCTTGGCGGCTTCAGCGGGCGGCTGATCACGGGCATCCTTGCCGACTTGATCAGTTGGCGCGCCGGCTTCGTAGCACTCGCCGCAATTACCTTTGCCGGCGCCATCGCAGTCGTGTTCTGGCTGCCGCGCGAGCGCCACTTCGTGCGCTCGGAAGGGTTGCGCGATTCCGGGCGGCAGATGCTGGCGCACTTCCGCAACGGACAACTGCTGGCGACCTACGCGGTGGGCTTCGGCGTGCTGTTCAATTTCATGTGCACCTTCACCTATGTCAGCTTCCATCTCGCCGACGCGCCGTACAATCTTTCGGCGGCATGGCTCGGCGCCATCTTCGTGGTCTATTTGGCGGGCGCGTCGCTCTCGCCATGGACCGGCTGGGCGGTGGCGCGATTCGGCCGACGGCGTTTCACGGTGCGGGTGATCGTAGTGTGGATCGTCGGCATCGTGCTCACGCTGGCGCCGTCGCTACCGCTGATCATTTTGGGCCTCGCGTTAAGCGCCGCTTCCGGGCTGATGTGCCAGGCGGTATCGACGGGCTATGTGGCCATCACCGCCAAGGTCGGCCGCTCCTCGGCGGTCGGTCTTTACGTCACCTGTTTCTACCTCGGCGGCAGCACTGGAGCAGCGCTTGGCGGCCTCGCCTGGAGTTTCGGCGGCTGGCCTGCCTGCGTTGTCATGGTGGTCGCAATGCTCTTGATGATCGCTGCCGTTGTATTCTTTGCGTGGACACCACGCGTGCCGGCATCACCAATGACCACGCCGATCGAACCGCCGTGATAATGATCAAAAGCCAGACAAGGACAACGCCGTGACATTGACCAAAGCGCAGACCGATTTCCTGCAATCGATCGACACGCCGACGGTGTGCAATCTCATCGAGATGGTGGCGCCCGAGCGGCGCGGTCACGGCTACACCGTGCAGCATCTGCACTGTGCTTTTCCCGACCTGCCACCGATGATCGGTTTCGCCAAGACCGTCACCATGCGGGCACGCGACAAGGTCGAGCTCGGCGACTACATGCAGAAGCGGCTCGATTATCTCGATTATGTGGCAGCCGCCCCCAATCCGAGTTGGGTGATCGTGCAGGATCTCGACGAGCCGGCGGGTCACGGCGCCTATTGGGGCGAGGTGATGGGCAATATCCACAAGGCGCTCGATTGTGTCGGCACCATCTGCAACGGCGCGGTGCGTGACATCCCGCAGATTCCGGCGGGCTTCCAGATGCTCGCCGGCTCAATCGCGCCGTCGCACGCCTATGTGCATGTCGTCGACTACGGCATCGACGTGACGGTGCATGGAATGAAAGTGAAAAGCGGCGACCTCATCCATGCCGATCGCCATGGCGCGGTCGTGGTGCCGGTCGACAAAATCGACGCGATGAAGCCGGCGTTCGACAAGCTGTCGCAGCGTGAGGCGGCCATCATCCTCGCCGCCCGCGAAGGCAAGGGCGTCGCGGCGATCAAGGCGGCGTACAAAGGTTAGTCAATTCCCCGCGCGCGCTCTTATCCGAAAGCCGGTTCCCATTTTTCGGGATCATGCGCTAACGCTCTTGTGCCAGCGCGGCGCGTAGCCGCGCGCGAGTACGGTCAGCATCGACGGCGGCGTGAGTGTGTCGACAGCGATGCCGCGCGGGCGCGGCTTTTCATTCGAATAGCCGCGGGGCGTCCAGCGCAGCAGACTTTTTCCGCGCACCGCAAAGGCTTCGCCGTCGAGCGCGATCATGGCGCCGTCGGGCAGCGCGTCGAGCTCGCGCCGGCACGTGCGTTTGTCTTTCCCGTCGAGTCGTTCGGCATGAAGAATGTCGTCCATCGCCGGCGCGCTCGCGCGCTTGCTTTTGCCGGAGAACAGCGATGCGAATTTCTCCGCGTCCTTGCGCCGGCATTCGAAACAAGGCCGGTGCCCGGCGGCAATTGCCGTCACCTCGTCGAGAAAGAACAGCTCGGTGTAATAGCGGCCCCAGACGTCGCGCTGGCGATTGTTAAATTCCAGCACGCAACAGATCCACTGGCGCGATGCCCAGCGGCGCGTCGTCAGCTTTTTATCGTCGGTGTGAATCCTGCCGCCGCGATTGCCCATCAGCGTCCCGCGTGCGGGCGTCGCGAACAGATTGCCGAACGGATCGACCCGGTTTTGCAGGGGCATGTTGGCTTATAGCGCATACGCGCTGCCCCATGAATCGAAATGCCCGGCACAAAGCGAGGCATCACGTGGGACTTGTCCGGCGGCTTTACCCCTGCGGCTGCGGGGCGACGTCGCCGGTCGGCGGCGGGGCCGAACGCGGCTTGCCCGATGGCGGCACCGCGGAGGAGCGCGGGCCGGTCGGCTCGATCACGCTCTCGCGCACCGGCCGCTTGCCGACAAGCAGGTCCTTGATCTCGTCACCTGACAGTGTCTCGAACTCGAGCAAGCCTTTGGCCAGCAACTCAAGATCGGCGCGCTTGTCGGTTAGCACTTTCGTCGCCTCGGTATAGCCGGCTTCGACCAGCTTGCGCACTTCGGCGTCGATCGTCTGCGCGGTCGCCTCCGAAATGTTTTGCTGGCGCGAGACCTGATAGCCGAGAAATACCTCGTCCTGGTTTTCGCCGTAGGCCACCGTGCCGAGCTTGTCGGACAGACCCCAGCGCGTGACCATCAGGCGCGCGAGCTTGGTCGCCTGCTCGATGTCGGAGGCGGCACCCGAAGTGACCTTTTCCTTGCCGAACACCATTTCCTCGGCCACGCGCCCGCCCATCATGATGGCGAGCCGCGACGTCATCTGTTCGAGCGACATCGACAGCTTGTCGCGCTCCGGCAATTGCATGACCATGCCGAGCGCGCGGCCGCGTGGGATGATCGTCGCCTTGTGCACCGGATCGGTCGCCTTCACATTGAGCGCGACGATCGCGTGCCCGCCTTCGTGATAGGCGGTCAGCATTTTCTCTTCCTCGGTCATGACGAGCGACTTGCGCTCGGCGCCCATCATCACCTTGTCCTTGGCGTCCTCGAACTCGGACTGCGTTACCATTCGCTTGTTGCGCCGCGCCGCCATCAGCGCGGCTTCGTTGACCAAGTTGGCCAGGTCGGCGCCGGAGAAGCCGGGCGTGCCGCGCGCGATGGTCTTCAGGTTCACGTCTGGCGCCAGCGGAACCTTCTTCACATGCACCTTGAGGATGTTCTCGCGACCGACAACGTCCGGGTTCGGCACTACGACCTGGCGATCGAAGCGGCCGGGGCGCAGCAGCGCCGGATCCAGCACGTCGGGCCGGTTGGTGGCGGCGATGAGAATAATGCCTTCGTTCGCTTCGAAGCCGTCCATCTCTACCAGCAACTGATTGAGCGTCTGCTCGCGCTCGTCATTGCCGCCACCAAGGCCCGCGCCGCGATGACGGCCAACCGCGTCGATTTCGTCGATGAAAATGATACACGGCGCGTTCTTCTTGGCCTGCTCGAACATGTCGCGCACGCGCGAAGCGCCGACGCCGACGAACATCTCGACGAAGTCGGAACCCGAGATCGTGAAGAACGGCACGTTCGCTTCACCGGCGACCGCGCGCGCGATCAGCGTCTTGCCGGTGCCCGGAGGCCCGACCAGCAGCACACCGCGCGGAATCCGCCCGCCGAGGCGCTGGAATTTTCCGGGGTCGCGCAGGAATTCGACGATCTCCTGTAAGTCCTGCTTGGCCTCGTCGACGCCCGCCACATCTTCAAACGTGATGCGGCCATGCGCCTCGGCCAGCAACTTGGCGCGCGACTTTCCGAAGCCGAGCGCCTTGCCGCCCGCTCCTTGCATCTGGCGCGACAGGAATATCCACACACCGATGAGCGCGATGAACGGCAGCCACGACACCAACAGCGAGACGAACCACGGCACATTGTCCGACGGCGGTCGCGCGGTGATCGCAACGCCCTTGGCGTAGAGCTTCTGCACCAGGCCCGGATCGCTCGGCGCATAAGTCTGGAAGGCGGTGCCGTTGGTGAAGCTGCCGTGAATCTCCGGTCCTTGAATCACTACGTCGCGCACGCGGCCCTGGTCCACATCGCTGAGCAGTTGCGAGAACGAGATCTCCTGTGAACTCGTGTGCTGGCCCGGATTCTGGAACAGCGTGAACAGCGCCAGCAGCAGCAGAACGATGATCACCCAGAGGGCGAAATTGCGGATGTTCGCGTTCATCAGGTGTCCTTGGACGCCGCACGGAATGGCCGGCGGCTATAATCGTTGCTCTCTTTGACCGTCACTCTCGGTGCCGAAAATCGTCGGCTTTACGTTCGTTCCGGCCTCTCAATGTAGGCAGCGTATGCCCCGGTGGAAAGGGCTCGAATCCATCTATTCTAGCGCGCTTTGGCGCGTTTGGCTCTCCCGCGTGAGCCCGTGGTTAAGGACGTTCCCCGCCTCGGAGGCGCCGGTTCCACGGCAATCTGGCCCCCATGCAGCGTCACAATCGCACCGGCGAGGCTGCGCCTGAACCGGGGCGCGCCGGAAATGTTCGCCAGATCGAGCGCGGCCTGCAGGGCTTCGAGTTTTGCAAGTTCGACCGGGCCTTGGTCGCCGGTCCGCCCGACCGCGCGGCCCAGCAAGCGCAGCGCGATTTCGGCCGGTTGCCGCGCGAAACCGGCAGCGTCGAAAGCCACGACATCAGCATGAGGCGATGCAAGCGATAGTTCGGCTTGCGCGCGATCGACGGCCGCCTCGATCGCCCGGTCCGCCCGCTTGAGACGGCGCGCCAGCAGTGCGAGGCGGCGGGCATCCAGCCCTTCGGCTGCAAGCGGCGGCATCAGGCCGCGCAGCCGCACCCGGGTGAAGCGCGACTCGCGGTTGGAGGGGTCGTCGGCGAACGGAACTTTCGCCGCCTTGAGCGTCGCGAGCAGCCGCATCTTTGGAATATCGAGCAATGGCCGGACCAGCTTGATGTCCGCATGGCCGGGCACGCTCGCAACGCGAGCCATCGCGGCCAGGCCGGTGACACCACTGCCGCGGCTCATGCGGATCAGCACGGTCTCGGCCTGATCGTCGAGGGTATGCGCGGTGAGAACGAGCGCCGCACTCGCCTTGCGCGCTGCATCGGCAAGCAGGCGGTAGCGCGCGACGCGCGCGGCCTGTTGCAGCCCGGTGTTGGGCTTGGCGCCGCGCCATCGCACGATGCGATGCACCACTTTCAGTTTGCGCGCGAGACGCGCGACACCCGCGGCTTCGGCTTTCGCCGCCTCTCGCAGGCCGTGATCGACGGTGACCGCGATCAATTTCGGACCGGCCTTGCGGCTAGCGCGCCAGCGCGCGGCAAGCCACAGCAGCGCTGTCGAATCCGGCCCGCCGGACACGGCGAGGACCAGAGCCGGATAGTGTTCAAGATCGGAAAAGAACGACTTAGCTTCCGCCGCCGAAACTGGCAAATTGTGTGTGAGCATGATCTTGCCGATCATGCCCTAGGTCTCAGCAGTGCGCACGCTTGAGTTCCTGTGTGACGCCGCGCTTCACGCTTGCGGTGGCGCGCGGATATTTGCGGGCGACTTCGCCGAGCGTCGCGCAGGCAGCTTCCTTCTGGTGCATGGCGGCCAGCGACTGGCCGAGGCGCAGCAGCGCGTTCGGCGCCTTGCCGGAATGTTCGAACTTGGTCGACACCGCCAGGAACGATTCCGCCGCGTCGCGGTAGCGCTGACGCTGGTAGAGGCTTTCGCCGAGCCAGTATTGCGCGTCCGGCACCAGCCGCTGGTCCGGATATTTTTTCAGAAAGTCGCGGAAGGCCTGTTCGGCCAACGCGTAGTCCTTATGCAGCACATAGCCATAGGCCATGTCGTATTCGTCTTGCGGCGAGGCGGTGGGCGGCAGCGTCGCCAGTTGCGCGCCGGTGGCGCTCGTATTGCGTGGCGGAGGCGGCGGCAGCGCCGACTGCGATTGCACGGGCGGCTGACGCGTGACCGGCGCGCCGTTCGGCGGCGTACCAGCGACCGGCGCCCCGTTCGCGGGCTGTTGCTGCGGCGGATTGCCGGAGAGCGACGACAGATCGAGTGGCGCACCGGGCGCACCCACCGGCGGTTCGTTCGCCGTCGGCTGCGTCGCCGGAGCCATGGCGGTTTCGCCGCCGAGAGTGCGCGGGGTGCCCGGCGCATTGGGATGATCGGCCGGATTGAACACATCGGATCGCCGCCCCGGCGCTGCGCCGGGCGCCGCATCGGCGGGAGGTTGCGAGGGCATCGCGCGCGGCGCGGCGCCTGCCGGCGCGCCACGCGATCCCAGTTGCTGGAAGCGAAATTCGGTGTCGGTCTGCATGCGCTGCAGCTGCATCTGGAGCTGCTGGTTCTGATGCTGGAGCTGTTCGATGGTGCCGGTGAGTTGGCGCAGCGCATTCTCGATGCGGTCGATACGCGAGCCGACACCGGCGCTGTCGGCCTGGGCGACCTGCGGCGCTTGCGCCGCCGGCTGCTCTCCCGGCTGGGCCTGCTGCGCAGCCGGCTCACCGCGATGGAACAGGTTGTCGAGAAATCCGCCCGAGCCTTGGTCCTGCGCCATGCTCGCGCCCGCCGGCAGCAGCATGGCGAGGGCGGCAAGCGCCGCTAGATAATGACGGTGTCGCGGGGACATCATGTTTTTACACACCCGGCAGCGGGCAATAGCCGCGTTATGGGTAGCATAATGCGGGCTACGTCGAAATTGTGACTGGCGTTCGCCATCCACGCCTCGCCGCCTCGCCGCAAAGGCAGGGTGCGATTTTGCAGTCAGCCAATAGGCGTTGCTTATGAACTGACGCCCAGCACTGTCACCGCGCGCCGGTTCTGCGACCAGCACGAAATGTCGTCACAGACCGCCACGGGGCGTTCCTTGCCATACGAGATCGTGTGCATGCGGTTGGCGGCGACTCCGCGCGAAATCAGATAGTCGCGCACAGTCTGCGCCCGGCGCGCGCCGAGCGCGATATTGTATTCGCGCGTGCCGCGCTCGTCGGCGTGGCCTTCGACGGTGAACTGGCCGTACTGGCTGTAGTTGTTGAGCCACTGCGCCTGCTTGTCGAGAGTTGCGCGTGCCTGCGGCGAAAGATCGGAGGAGTCGGTTTCAAAGAACACGCGGTCGCCGACATTGACCACGAAGTCCTGCTGGCTGCCGGGCGCCGCAAGCGCGCCGGCATTGGCCTGGGCATTGTCGGCGGCGTTCTTGGCGCAGGCCGAGATCGCGAGCGCGGCCGCGAGGACGGCTGCAAAGCGGGCGCCACGCGCCACTTGCCTGAGGGTGATCATTCCGATGTCTCCATTCTCACGCACTGACCGGACTTGAAACTTCCAGATGCGACCTGCCCCGAAACTCACGCCGGTCCCCGCTCGGATTGAGGGACGGGCTCTCGGGATCGTGCGTATGCGTCCGGTCTAACAGGGCGTTCGTTAAACGAACGTTCCATCAACCTTGATCGAAGCTGTAGAACGCCAATAAAACTCGCGGAACCCGGTAAACGTATTCTGATGGTTAAAGCCTAGTGAATAAGGCGTCCATAAGACAGCGGAAATTTGGCCGGTCCCTGTGCCGGTTCCGCGCCGCGAGTTATTCGCTAGCCGTCTCAGGACAACAGCGGCGACCATGCCGGATCGGAGGCAAAACTCGGCGTCGGTTCCTTGAGTTGGTTACGGCCGGTGATGTCGATCGTATAGAGCTGCGGGCCGGGGCCGGGATCGCTGAAATACATCAGGACGCGGCCGTTCGGGGCGAAGGTCGGCCCCTCATTATGGAATCCCTCGACCAGGACGCGCTCGCCCGAGCCGTCCGGCTTGAGGATGCCGATGGAGAATTGCCCGCGCGCCTGCCCGGTGAAGGCGATGTAGTCGCCGCGCGGCGACCAGACCGGAGTCGAATGAAGGCCCTCGCCGAAGCTGATGCGCTGCGCCGAGCCGCCATTCGCCCCCATCACGTAGATCTGCTGGGTGCCGCCGCGATCGCTTTCGAAGCAGATGTGGCTGCCGTCGGGCGAGTAGCATGGCGAGGTATCGATGGCCGGCGTATCGGTCAGTCGTGTGGTCTGCTTCGAGCGCAAGTCCATGACGAACAGATTGGCGTTGCCGCCCTGTTGCAGGCTCATGATCACGCGCTGTCCATCGGGCGAAAACCGCGGCGCGAACGTCATGCCCGGAAAATTGCCGACGATCTCGCGCTGGCCGGTGTCGATGTTGAGAAGATAGACACGCGGCTGCCCCTGCCCATACGACATGTATGTGATCTCTTGCGTCGACGGGTTGAAGCGCGGGGTGAGCACCAGATCGTCGCCGCGGGTGAGATAACGCACGCCGGCGCCGTCCTGGTCCATGATGGCGAGCCGTTTCACGCGATGGATCTTGGGGCCGGTCTCGTCGATAAAGACGATGCGGCTGTCGAAATATCCTTTTTCGCCGGTGAGCGTCTGGTAGATCGCGTCGGACATAATGTGGGCGATGCGACGCCAGTTGTCGGGCGTTGTGAAATATTGCTTGCCGTCGAGCTGCTGGCCGGCGAACACATCCCAGAGGCGGAACTCCGCCTTCAGCCGTCCATCGCCCTGCTTGGTGACGCGGCCGGTGACCAGCGCCTGCGCGTTGATCACGCGCCAGTCGGCGAAATGCGGTACGGCGTCGCTGTTGGTAATTCTTTCGGTGAAGGCCTGCGGATTGATCGGCGCGAACAGACCGCTGCGCCGCAGATTATTGCTGATGATGGCGGTAACGTTGCGCGCAACATCGCTTTCGCCCGGCGTGCCGGCGAGGAAATCGGGCAGCGCGACCGGCATCGGCTGCGGATTGCCCTGCGTGATGTCGAGGCGCAGCACCGCGCCCGCGGGCCTCGGGCCGAGCGCAATCATCGCGCCGGCGCCCGCTCCCAGCAGCACATTGCGCCGGCTCACTAAAATCTTTCGGTCCTGGATCACGGAATTGCTTACCTCAATGGCAGATCGGTGAACATGTCTTTGGCATCGAATGTAAAATCGATTTCCTTCCAGGTGTCATAGTGGTCGGGCCGCAGCATGGTGTAAGGCTGGCCGACGAAAACCGCGCGCACCGCGCTGTCGCGCATCGCATTGTATTGCGGGCCGCTGCCGCTGGTCATCACCTGTGGGCCGGCGGCCAGCGTACCATCGCGCTTGAATCTTATGCGAATGGTGACCTGCCCGTTCTGCGCATCGCGCATTCCGACCGGTGGATTCCACAGCGCCATCAGGCGCGCGCGCAAGGCGTCGATCTCCGATTGCGACAGCTTGGCGGCGTTGCCCATGGCGGTGCCCATCGTGGGCGCCATATTCGGCTCGGCGCCGGTGATCGCCGCACGCTGCGGCGCGCGCTTATCGAGCAGCGCCGCGATCTTGTCGGGCTCGAACTTGGGCTTGGGCTTTTCATGAATGGGCGGCCGCTTCGGCGGCAGCGGCTTGGGCTCGGCCTTGGTTTCCTTCTGCTCTTTATCTTCCTTTTTAATTTTGTCGGCGATGGCGTCGGATTGCGGTTCGGGCGGCTTATCCTGGGTTGCCTTGATTTCCGGCTTCTCGGTGAGCTTCGCCTTGATGTCTTCGACTTTCGGCGGTTTCGGCTCATCCTTTTTCTCGACCAGCGGCTTTGGCTGATCGACCGGCTTGGGCGCTTCCTTGACACCCTTGGTGAGTTCGGAAAACTGCTTCTCGCTCACCAGATCGACCGGCAGCGATTCCGCCGGCGTCACCTGAAACGTCTTGCCAGTGACGGCGAGCACCGCCCACAGCAGCACCGCCACATGCAGCCCCGTCGAAATCACCGATGCAGTCTTCATCTGCATTCGTTACTCGTCATTTGCCTTTCGAGCCCTGCTCGAACTCGGTGACCAGGGCGACCTTATGGAAGCCGGCCGCCGACAATTGCCCCATCACCTTCATCATGGTCCCGTAATCGACGTTCTTGTCGCCGCGCACATAGATGCGCGCCTCGGTGCCGCCGCGCGCCTGCGCCACCGCCTCGAGCTTGGGGACGAGATCGTCCATGTCGATTTCGGCATTTTGCAGATAGACCTTGCCCTTGTCGTTGACCGACAAAGTCAGCGGTTCCTTGTCCTGATCGAGGCTTTTGGCCTTGCTCTGCGGCAGGTCGATCGGCACGCCCACAGTCAGGAGAGGCGCCGAAACCATGAAAATGATCAGCAGCACCAACATCACGTCCACCATGGGCGTGACGTTGATCTCGCTCATCACCCTGCGGCGGCGATGCTTTCTGCGTCCGATGACCGGTGTGCCGGCATTGGCGGCCATGATTGGCTACTCCCTGCGCATGATCCTGTGCCGGATCATTCGTTCCCACGCTCGTCGATCTGCCGCGACAGAATAGCGGCGAATTCGTCGGCGAAACTCTCCAGGCGCTGAGCCTGCTTGTTCACCTCGGACGCAAACTTGTTATAGAAAATGGTCGCCGGTATGGCAGCCACCAGGCCCATGGCGGTCGCAAAGAGCGCTTCCGCGATGCCCGGCGCCACCACGGCCAGCGAGGTGTTTTTCGAGGCCGCAATCGACTGAAAGCTGGTCATGATGCCCCAGACCGTGCCGAACAGGCCGATGAAGGGGCCGGCCGAGCCGACGGTTGCCAGCACCAGCAGGCGTCGTTCCAGCCGCTCGACTTCGCGCGCGATGGTCACTTCCATGACCTTCTCGATGCGCATTTGCAGCCCGGCGAATGAGCGTGGCGTCCCCTCGAAGCTGCGTTTCCATTCGCGCATGGCGGCCACGAACAGCGCCGCCATCGACGTCGTCGGCCGCGCCGACAGCGAGCGGTAAAGCTCCTCCAGCGATTGGCCGGACCAAAACGCCTGCTCGAAGCGGTCCATGGCGCGCCGGGTGCGGGTATAGAGCACGGTCTTGTCGATCGCGATCGCCCAGACCCAGATCGAGGTAATCAGCAGCCCGATCATGACCGCCTTGACGATCAAGGCGGCGTGCCAGAACAGCGTGAACAGGGATACGTCGGTTGTGATCGAAGGGAGCGACTGTGCCACATCGGCAGGATTCATGGGCACGTCCTTTCCGCTTGCTCGGGGCCAGGCAGGTACTTCAAATCGGCGGCACTAGCACCGGCGCGGCACAATGCTCGGACCCACAATGCTCGGACCCAATATGCGCGCCAGCGTTCCCGCTCACGCGCTCAGCCGAAAACCAAAAGATATCGCGAAAACTCGTCCCGCCATCGTCCGGCCTGACGAAATCCCCGCGAAACTTGGCCAAACTAGGGCGCATACGCGAAATCGAGGGCGCTAACCAGCGCTGATTGTGGTTAAGAACTGGTTACCATTCCATGTAAAGGCCCCGTGGCACCAATCTCGCCGCGCCACGCGAGCAAGGCTTGCGCAGCCCATCAACAAGGTTGCCGGCGCGGGTTGAGGTAGCGGAGGAGTGGTGCCAGCCGCGCCGCGGCTTTTCCATAGTGATTGGCACCGCTATGCTTGGAGAAACAGAAGGGCGGATCGACATGGCGAAAACCGTTTCAATTCTCGCGGCCCGACTGATATTCGCGGCCGTTTTTCTGATGGCCGCCGTTTTCAAATTCATGGGTATGGGAGCGACGGCGGGTTACATCGCCGCGGCAGGCTTCCCCTTCCCGCTCCTGCTGGCGTGGCTCGCCGCTATTCTTGAAGTCGGCCTCGTGGTTGCTTTTCTCACCGGCGCTTTCTTTTCCTACGCCGCCTACCTCGCAGCGGCGTACGTCCTGTTTCTGGGCTTTATGTTTCACGGCCCAACACATTGGGCCGCCAATCAGTCTGAGTTCGGTTTCTTCATCGATCACTTCACATTTCTCGCCGGCCTGCTGTTTGCGGCCGTGCACGGTCCCGGCGATAAATTTGTTTGGCAGGTAGGCGGACGTTAAACGCGGCGGCCTCGCCGTGCCTGCAGCGGCAGGTGCTCGAATAATGTCGGACCGCCCGGCTGCGCTCCCTCGATACTCAAAAGCCGCAGCTTGGTGACCACGCCGCCGGCGGCGGAGAAGCCGCCGGTCTTGCCGCCAGCCGCGACCACGCGATGGCACGGCATGACCAGCGGACAGGGATTTTGCCCGAGCGCCTGGCCGACGTCGCGCGCCAACAATTTGTCGCCCAGCCGTTCGGCGATCTCACCATAGGTGATGGTCTTGCCCGGCGGAACCGTGCGCGTGATGGCGTAGACCTGGGCGTTGAAGGCCGGCGTTTCGCTGTCGTCGATCGCGATGCCGGTGAGATCGCGCGGCTCGCCGCGCAGCAGCGCAACAATGCCATCGATGGCGTGCTGCATGTCGGCGGGCGGTCCCGTTTCCTGGCCGTCCGGGTAGCGCTGGCTCATCCGCCGGCGCGTCGCCGTTTCATCTGCGTGCGGCAACTGTACGCCGATCAGGCCACGATCGCTCCACGCGATGCCGCAATGGCCTATGGTCGTGTCGAACAGGGCGAAGTTTTGTTCCGGCATGATTGCCCAAATCTAGGCAGCGCCATCAGGCGCCGCCACCCGCTTCCTGGTCCGCCTTCATGGCGATTCGCAGCGGCTTGGGGATCGGCCTGGCACGGCCGGCGGACACGAACGCCACCTGCACATGCGCTTCGACCAGCAGATCCGCGCCGCGCATGACCTTCTGATCGAGCGTAATCGAGGCGCCTTTAACATCCTCGGGCGCGGTGACGATGTCGAGTACGTCGTCCATATGCGCGGGTTTGCGAAAATCGATGCTCATGTGACGCACGACGAAGGCGAAGCCGGGCGCTTCCATTTCGGCCGCCACGAACAGCGCGCGGTGGTCGGCGCCGATCAGCCGCAGATAATTGGTGCGCCCGCGCTCCATGAATCGAAGGTAGCTCGCGTGATAGACCACGCCGGAAAAATCGGTGTCTTCGTAATAGACGCGGACCCGCTGATAGTGCCGGCCGTCCCGGATTTCGCCGTCGAGCGCAACATCAGCCACGCTGCTAATCCTCGTCCTGTCCGAACAACCCGAACTGGCTCGCGTCGCGTTGCGGTTCGGTGAGGCCGAGATGCCTGAAGGCGAGCGAGGTGGCCAGCCGCCCGCGCGGGGTACGCTGGATGAAGCCCTTTTGAATGAGGAACGGCTCGATGATGTCTTCGATGGCATCGCGCGGCTCGCTTAATGCTGCGGCGAGCGTATCGACGCCGACCGGCCCACCGCCGTAATTTTCCGCGATGGTCGACAAATAACGCCGGTCCATGGCGTCGAGCCCGGCGGCGTCCACTTCCAGTTCGCCAAGCGCACGGTCGGCAATCTTGCGGTCGACAGATTTGGCCCCGTCCACATGAGCAAAGTCGCGCACGCGCCGCAGCAGGCGGCCGGCGATGCGCGGCGTGCCGCGCGCTCTGCGCGCGATTTCGTTGGCGCCATCCGCCGTCATGCCGAGCTTGAGCACGCGCGCGCCGCGATTGACGATCTGCTCCAGTTCGTCCTCGGAATAGAAATTCAGTCGCACCGGAATGCCGAAGCGATCGCGCAGCGGATTGGTCAAGAGCCCGGCGCGGGTGGTGGCACCGACCAGCGTGAACGGCGCAAGCTCGATCTTGACCGAGCGCGCCGCTGGCCCCTCGCCGATGATGAGATCGAGCTGGAAATCCTCCATCGCCGGATAAAGGATTTCCTCAACCGCCGGACTGAGCCGGTGGATCTCGTCGATAAACAGCACGTCGCGTGGCTCGAGATTGGTGAGAAGCGCCGCCAGATCGCCGGCCTTGGCGATCACAGGCCCTGACGTGGCGCGGAAATTGACGGAGAGTTCGCGCGCCACGATCTGCGCCAGCGTGGTTTTGCCGAGACCCGGAGGTCCGACAAACAGCACATGGTCGAGCGCTTCCTTGCGGGCACGCGCCGCCTCGATGAACACGCTCAGATTTGCGCGCGCCTTTTCCTGGCCGACAAACTCGCTCAGGCGCTGCGGGCGCAACGAGGCATCCACGTCGTCGTCGCGGCGTTCAGCGGCCATCAGGCGGCGCGGGCTTGTGCTCACTTCGCCAGCTCCTTCAACCCCTGCCGGATCAGCGTCGCGGTATCGGCGCTTTCGCCGGCATTGCGCGCGGCGGCGGCGATCGCCGCCGCGGCCTGCGGCTGGCCATAGCCGAGATTGACCAGCGCCGACACAGCATCCATCACCGGACGTGGCGCGCGCTTTTCATCAAGCGCGCCGGAAAGCTGGATCGCCGCCGGATCGATCGAGGTGTAATCCGGCGCCTTGTCCTTCAACTCGCTGACGATGCGCTCGGCCACCTTGGGGCCGACACCGGGCGAGCGCGCTACCGCAGCCTTGTCGCGCATGGCGATGGCCGATGCGAGTTCGGATGCTTTCAACGTGCCCAGCACGGAGAGCGCGACCTTGGCGCCAACGCCTTGCACGGTTTGCAGCAGGCGGAACCATTCGCGTTCGAGATCGCTGGAAAAGCCAAACAGCTTGATCTGGTCTTCGCGCACGTGCGTTTCGATCGACAGCGTCGCGGGCTCGCGCGGCGCCGGCAAGGCTTGCAGCGTGCGCGCCGAGCAATGCACCTGATAGCCGACGCCGCCGACATCGAGGATGACGTAATCCACGCCGTAAGAGTCGATGATGCCCCGAAGTTTTCCAATCATGTGAGCTTGCCGATCATTACCCGACAACCTTCATCACAATGCTGGTGCGATGATGCGCGTGACATACCGCGATGGCGAGCGCGTCGGCGGCGTCTTCCGAGCGCGGATCGGCCTTCGGCAGCAGCACGCCGATCATCATGCGGATCTGCGCCTTCTCGCCGTGGCCGGCGCCGACCACGGTTTTCTTCACCACATTGGGCGCGTATTCGGCAACCGTCAGTCCCGCGCGCGCCGGCACCAGCATCGCGATGCCGCGCGCCTGGCCAAGCTTGAGCGTGGCCGCTGCATTGGTGTTGACGAAGGTCTGCTCCACCGCCGCCTCGTGCGGGCGATGCTGTTCGATCACCGCGCAAAGCCCGTCATGGATCGCCACCAGCCGCACGCCTAGTTCGGCTCGCTCGCTGGTGTCCACAGAACCGCAGGCGACGTGGATCAAGCGATTGCCGTCGGCCTCGATCACGCCCCAGCCGGTACGGCGGAGCCCGGGATCGATGCCGAGAATGCGAATCGGTCGCGAACGCATGGCCCCGTTGATAGCCCCGCTCCTGGCCCCCGCCTAGCCGGGAGTGGCCGCCATGCGAAAGCACGGGCTCCCCCGCGCAAGACGCCCCTGATAAGCAGGGCGGCCCAGAGGAATCCCGCCTTGAACGCCCTGCCCGATCTCGCAACCTTGTCGATCTTGCTGCACGAACCCCGCTTCATTGCGGCGGTCGCGATTGCGGTCGTGGCCGGCTTGGTGCGCGGCTTTACCGGTTTTGGCTCGGCCTTGATCTACATGCCGCTCATCTCGGCGATCTACGGCCCGCGGCTCGCCGCTCCGAATTTGCTGCTGATCGATACGCTTTGCAGCCTGCCCTTCGCGATCAAGGCAGTGCCGGACTGCAACTGGCGCGAGGTGAGACTGGTGATGGCGACCGGCGTGCTCGGCGTACCGCTCGGCGTCGCGGCCCTCGTTTACATCGATGCGATCGCGTTGCGCTGGTTCATCGCCGTGCTGGTGCTCATCGCCGTGGCCATGCTCGCGTCCGGATGGCGCTACCACGGCAGACCGACAGTTGCCGCCTCGCTCGGCGTCGGCGCGTTGTCGGGATTCGGCGCCGGCGCGGTGCAGATTGGTGCGCCGCCACTTCTGGTTTACTGGCTCGGCGGGCAGAACAGCGCCACGACCGTGCGGGCCAATATCATGGTCTATTTCATCATGCAGGGCGTGCTGACGTTCGTTGCTTATCTCTACGGCGCCTTGTTCAGCGCTCAGGCGTTGGCGCTTGCGCTTCTTCTCGGCGTGCCATTCGGCGCCGCGCTTGCCACCGGCGCGCACTTTTTTCGTGGAACGAGCGACGCGTTCTATCGGCGGCTGGCTTATGTCATCGTCGCGGTCGCCGGCTTGGCGAGCTTGCCCATATTCGACGCGCTGCGGTGAGAAATCACGCGCTCATTTTTTGCACCAGCACGTCCGACACTTCGAAATTGGCGTAGACGTTCTGCACGTCGTCGCTTTCGTCCAGCGACTCGATGAGCTTCAGGAGCTTTTCGCCCGCCTCGTCGTCGAGCGCGATCGTGTTCTGCGGCTTCCACAGCAGCGCCGCTCGGCGCGGCTCGCCGAATTTGGCTTCGAGCGCCTTGGCGACTTCGTTCAGCGTTGCGGGCGTGGTGACGATCTGATGGCCCTCGTCGTTCGAAATCACGTCCTCGGCGCCGGCCTCGATTGCCGCTTCCAGCATCGCGTCGGCGCTCGCGGCCTTGACGTTGTACTCGACAACGCCGGCGTGGGTGAACATGAACGACACCGCGCCGGTTTCCGCGAGATTGCCGCCATTCTTGGTGAAGATCGCGCGCACTTCGCCGGCTGTGCGGTTGCGGTTGTCGGTCAGAGCCTCGACGATCACCGCGACGCCGCCCGGCCCATAACCCTCGTAGCGGATCTCGTCGTAGCTTTCCGAGTCTGAACCTTGGGATTTCTTGATGGCGCGCTCGATATTGTCCTTCGGCATGTTCTCGGCGCGCGCCGCCAACATGGCCGCGCGCAGGCGCGGATTGAAGGCGGGATCCGGCATGCCGAGCTTGGCCGCCACCGTGATCTCGCGGGCGAGCTTGCCGAACAGCGCGGAGCGCGCCTTATCCGCGCGCCCCTTCTTGTGCATGATATTCTTGAACTGGGAATGACCGGCCATGACACGACACTGCGATTGATACCGGTGTGTGTATAGGCCGGGCCGGGAAAAAGATAAACTGCGCTGTCAGACCGTTGCCACTGCCACGTTGCGCAGCACGGCGTCGATTGTCGCGGCCACCTTGCCGACATTCTGGTGCACGCGCGCCTTGTAACGGCGCACCGCGTCGCGGTCGACGATGAAGAATTTCTTTTCCGGATAGCTGCGGCCGAAAATGTCGATCAACATGCTGCGGAACTTGCCGGAGACGATACCCGGCATCTGTTCGGAGGGCTGCTCGGCGTAGGCGACCAGTTCCGCCGCGGTGAGCGCGCAGAGCAGCGGGTGCAGCCGCGCCGAAAAGACGTTCTTGTGCAACTGGATCGCCTGAATGGTGCGATCGAGCGGCAACTCGGTCGTGATTTCGTCGCCGATCTGCAGGGGCTCGTCGTCGGTCGCCTTGGTCATGGGAAACTGGTCGATCAGCCAGTCGCCGAGATGCACGACGTTCTTGCGGCCGCGGCCATACATCAACAGGTCGTCCTCGTGGCGAGCGAACCAGGTGTCGAGCCGTTCGACGATGCGCTCGATCGCCGGGCGCGGGATGAGTTCGCGAAACTGTGTGCCAAAAATTCCGATCGAGGCTTTGCCGCGGCTGACGACGTCGAGCACCGCGTCGCCAAGCAGCGGCTGGAAGAGGCTGTTGCCCATGCCGAGCACGACGAGATCGTATTTGTCGTGCGCCTGATCGAGCGTCTTGAAGGTCAGATGATGCACCTCGGCCTCGCCCGGCAGCAGAGCATTGATCATGTGGTAGCCGAGGCGGTCGCCGAAATTGCCGACATTCTTTTCGGACACGACGGCCACGCTGCACGGTGCGATCGGCGCGAGGTTCTCCGTCGGCGTCAGCCGCATCAGTACCTCGACGTCGCCGGTCGGCGCCGTGCACTCGATGCGGAAGCCGTAGCGGTCGAACAGTACCGCCAGATCGTAGAAGCTCAGGTGATTGACGAAGCCGAGCGCAGCGCGATTGCGCTCGCCGGTCAGGTCGGTGGCGCAATAGCTCAGGACGACATCCTGCTTGCAGAAGCGCAGATGAGTGAAGAAACTCTCGACATCGGCGATCCGCTCCAGCGCGCCGAGGATCACGACAATATCGGTTTGAGCGGCGGCCTGCGTCGGGAAGCTGCCAGCGTCGAGGTCGCAGACGATAGCACCGGCGCCGCGCTCGACGCGGTCGCAGGGCTGATAGCTGCATCCGGTCGGCAACAGGCGCTTGAGCATCATGTCGCCGCAGGCAAGATCGAGCACGCGCGACCCGGCCGGAATGAACTGGGCGGCAAGTTCCGCGCGCGCCTCGAGCGCGCGCGTGTCGGGATGGGGCCGAGGCTCGAAATCGACGATCGGTTCGAGTGCGAGGTTGCGATTGACCTGTAAATTCATATCCGCCGTGCTGAGGTCGCTGGGCCGGACCCGAGCACATACCGGCGAATCATTTGTCCCTACCGAATCACCGCGGCGAGTCGGGGTCAACCGGCGCAGCGCGAATAATTCACATCCAGAAAGCGGGCTGCGCCTGTTCCAGAATTCCGCCAAGCCGCACCGCGCCGACCTTGACTGCAAGCCCGGTGCCGTCGTCGGTTTCCACCGCGATGGCGCACAGCGTCGCCGGTCCGTTGGCCGGCTCGAATTTCGAACCCGGCAGCTTGCGCAGGAAACGATTGAGCGGTTCGTCCTTGTTCATGCCGATGCAGGATTCGAAATCGCCGGTCATGCCGACATCGGATACGAAGCCGGTGCGTCCGGGCAAAATACGATGATCGGCGGTGGGCGCATGCGTGTGAGTGCCGACTACGAGACTGACGCGGCCATCGACGAAATAAGCCATCGACTGCTTTTCACTGGTGGCCTCGCAATGCATGTCGAGGATGATGGCGTCGGCGTCCGATTTGAGCGCGCAGGCGGAGAGTTCGCGCTCGACCGCAGCGAATGGGTCGTCGAGTGGGTCCATGAAGATGCGGCCCATGGCGTTGATGACGAGCGCGCGCTTACCGTTCTTGCTGTCGACCAGGGCCGCGCCGCGCCCCGGCGTGCCTTTCGGATAATTCAGCGGGCGGACCAGCCGCGGCGCGCGCTCGATGAACACCAGCGCCTCGCGCTGGTCCCATGCGTGATTGCCGAGCGTGACGGCGTCGGCGCCGGCGTCGATCATTTCGTTGTAGATCGTCTCGGTGATGCCGAAACCGCCGGCGGCGTTCTCGCCGTTGACCACCACCAGATCGAGCTTCCAGTCCTTGATCAGCCCGGGCAGGCGCTCGTTGACGATCGTGCGCCCGCTTCGCCCAACCACGTCGCCGACAAAGAGAATACGCATTAGCTCACGACTCTTTATTTTCTGAGCGCATGATCTTGTCCGAAACCCGGTTCCCACTTTTCGGGATCATGCGCCACGCAAATCAATGACCTCGCGTTCCGTTAGCACGAGATCGAGCCGTTCGTCGCGCTCCGTGGCAGGAACCTTGGGGATTTCCTGCGCGGCAAAGGCGATGCCGATGGCGATCGCTTCCTTTTTGGCGCGCACCGCATGGATGGTCATGTCGTAATAGCCGGCGCCGTAGCCGATGCGGTGGCCGGCGCGATCGAAGGCGGCGAGCGGCACGATCAGAATGTCGGGCACGACCTCCGGCGCTTCCGGCACCGGCTCGCGGATGCCCCACTGCCCGGCCTTGAACGGGTCGCCGAATTTCCACGCGCGCATCATGAGCGGCTTGCCGCGCCCCGCAATCGCGGGCAGCGCCAGTTGCGCGCCGGCGTCGGCAAATTTGCGCATCAGGGCGATCGGGTTGACTTCGGTTCGCATCGGCGAAAAGCCGGAGACGATCAGACCGGGCGTGACCTCGATAGGGAACCCGCGCGCCGCAATCGTTTCCGCGGCCGCGGCACGCATGGCCGCTGGTATTGCGTCACGTTTTGCCAGCGCATCGACGCGCAGTGCGGCTTTCGATGAATCCATTTCGGCCAAATTAGACATCAACCACGAAGTGCGGAGCCGCGAAGGCCGTCGGAGGTGATCCCGGGAACCTACATAAGTAGGTGGGCGCCATATGACCGAGCCCACGAGCCCGGCCAGGGACAGCTCCCGTTAGGATCGTAAGGCCCCGGGGAATGTTCTCCGGACGCGCCCCACAGCCCCGCTTTGACAATGTAGTGGTTATGCGGCCGAAGCGCCATCCTGTGACTGTCATCGCCCGCGCAGGCGGGCGATCCAGCGCTTCGATAGATTGAAACAGAGGAATTGCTGGGTCCCCGCCTTCGCGGGGACGACGGTAGAGCGATTGGCCAGGGACTACCCGATCCCCACGCCGTTGCCGCTCGGCAGGGTGGCATTGAGCTTGCGGGTAATGCCCTCGATGCGCTCGGCTGCCGAATTGAAGGCGCCGACCACCGCGGCGGAGGCAGCCTTGGCGCGATCGGCGGCGACCACACGCGCATCCTGCAACGCGGCCGTCTCCTCCTCCATGCGGCGCAATTTGCGCACCGTCTCGGCAAGGTCGTCGGCGACCGTCAACGCCGCCATCACCGTCAACCGCGTGTCGCCGATCTCGCCGAACTTCTCGCGCAGTTCGGTAATGCGCGCATCGATATTGGCGGCGAGCTTGAGCAGATGATCTTCCTGTCCGTCCTCGCAGGCGAGTCGGAACTGGCGGCCGGCAATGGTTGCGTTCACATGGCCCATCGGAAGTCCCGTGCGCTTACTCGCTCTCGTCCAGCACCGACTGGATCGAGGCGATGGCCGCGTCCAGCCGCTCGGCGATCTCGCGGTTCGTCGTCTCAAGCCGCCGCGAGCGCGCAGCCTCGCCATCGAGCGTCGCGGCAAGGCGCGTGCGATCGACGCCGAGCGCGTGCACCTGGGCGGCAAGCCCCTCCTCGCCACGATCGGCCTCGCGCCGGCGCTCGACAGCCGCATCGAGCGCGTCCAGCGCAAGCGCCAGCCGCTTAACCGCCACATCGATTGCGCTTTGGTCCGTCATCGCCATTGTCCGCACTCAAAAACGCTAGCGGCGGCAATTGTTTAGGCAAAGAACTTTACGTGCTGCGCGATATTGCCGTCAACGCCGGCGCTTGGGTTTACCCCGATGTTTTCGCGCGCCTGTGCATGGCGGCCTGCCGCGCCCGCGCTCACATTGACTCGAAGCGGCCACATGCTATCCAGCCATGCAAACAGGCCTTTTTTCATGAGTACAAACGCTTCGCCGTCGGCCGCCGTGACGCAACAGAAGCGTCCCGGACAAGCGGTCGCTGCCGTCTCTCATGCCGACATGGCCAATGCCATCCGCGCGCTGGCGATGGACGCGGTGGAACAGGCCAAGTCCGGCCATCCCGGTCTGCCCATGGGCATGGCCGACGT
>DATATS010000202.1:0-2648 GCA_036268675.1 Pseudolabrys sp. | reverse complement strand
GTGTGAATCCTGGTGGCGTCGAAACGCTTCTGGCGCATATAGGCCTCGGCGCGATGGGTCGCGCTCTTGCCTTCGCCGCGGATGCCGTAAAGGTAAATGTTATTGCGCACGATATGGGCGACGTCGACCGGCACTTCCTCGTGCGCAAACGCTGCAAGGCAGACGCGGCCGCCGCGATTGACCATGCGCACCGCGTCGTTGACGGCGGAGGTGGCAGCCGAGCACTCGACGACGTAATCGACGCCCTTGCCACCGTTGAGCTTTTTCACCGCGGCGACGACATCCTTTTCCTTGCGGACATTCACCACCGCGTCGGCGCCAAGTTCGGTGCCGATTTGCAAACGGTTGTCGCGCGTGCCCGTGAGGATCACCGGCTGGGCGCCGAGCGCTTTTGCAACCGCGACGGCCATCAATCCAATAGGCCCGGGACCGGTGACGCAGACGCTTTCGCCCGCCACCAGGCCGCCCAGTTCGGTCAACGCGTACATCGCGGTGCCGGCGGTGACGACGAGCGTCCCCTCTTCGTCCGACATCTCGTCCTGAAGAGCCACCAGCGTATTGATGTTGTTGACCTGGTATTCACAGAAGCCGCCGTCGGTGGTGAAACCGTTGGCGCGGTGGCCCTTGTCGACGTCGCCGTAATTGAGCCCGTAATTGTGGCAGGCGGTGTACATGCCCTCGCGGCAGCGCTTGCACTGGCCGCAGCCGGCGTGGATCTCGACCGCGACGCGCTGGCCAATGCCGTATTCATCGACGCCGGGGCCGAGCGCCACCACCGTGCCCATGTATTCGTGTCCGGGCGTGAAGTTCTTGTTGAACGGCAGGCCGCCCTGGATCGAAGCCGGCGGCCCGTGATAGATGATTTCCAGATCGGTCGCGCAGATCGCCACCGCGTCGATGCGCACCAGCACCTCGGCGCGCTTGGGCACTGGCACCGGCTTTTCCGTGAAGGCAAGTTCACCCGGATCGCCAAGCACCCAGGCTCGCATTGTGTCGGGAATCGGAAATTCGTTGTTGTTGGTCTTCACGCCGGGCGGTGCGTACATGAAATCCTCCGGATGCGCGGGATCAGCTCCCGGCGATTAAAAAGCGACTGCCTGATTGGTTTGCGAGGCGGGCTCGCCGAATTCCGCCGACAGCGCGCGCGTGGCGGCGTGGATTTCGTTGCGCATCAACGCAATGTGCTCGTCGCTCGCGCGCATCGCCGGCGTCGAGGCGCTGATTGCGCCGATCACGGCGCCAGCCTGGTCGCGGATGGCGGCCCCGACGCAGATCACGCCGGGCAGATACTCCTCGCGGTCGATGGCGTAGCCGTTGCGGCGCACGATGCGCAGCGATTCGAGCAGCTCGGGAAATTCGGTGATGGTCTTGTCCGTGTAGCGTTTCATGCCGCCGGCGACGATGCGGCGCATCTCGTCCTCCGGCAGCCAGGCGAGGATCGCCTTGCCGACCGAGGTCGCGTGCGGCGCTTCCACCTTGCCGATCTTGCCGGTGTCGACGCGCACCGCGTGGCGCGCTTCGCGCACGGCGAGCGTCACGACGGAGTCGCCCTGCAACGCGGCCAGATGCACGGTTTCGCCGGTCGCCTGGTTGACCGCTTCCATATAGGGCTGCGCGCGGCGCGGCAGATCGACCTGCAAACAGGCGTGGCCGAGATAAAGGATACGGGCGCCGAGCGCATAGAGCCTGCGGCCGGGCACCTTGGCGGCGAAGCCGCGCTTGATCAGCGTCGCCAGCAGATGGTGGCAGGTGGAGATGTTCAAGCCCGTGCGGGTCGCGAGATCGGTGAGCGTCGTCTCGCCGCCGGCTTCCGCGATCGTCTCCAGCAGAAACAACGCGCGGTCGACGGATTGGATGCTGTGGCGGTCGCCATTGGCGCGCCCGTTCAACGCGCGCGCTTCGGCCCCCGGCCCGGGCAGGATGGTCGCGTCCATTGTTCGTTTCTCCCTTGGGGGCCGAGGGAAATAGGCTTGCGGCCTTGAGTCAAGACGTTTTCAGGATAAGGAATCGTATTTTCGCTATGCGAAATAATCGTCACAAAAAAAGCCCGCAGAGCGGGCCGTTTTCCTCGATTTAGGGCCTTATCGGCCCCGTGCAGCGGCCTTCATGGACCCGGCTTCACCAGACCCAATTCAACTTCCAGGGCGCCGCACAGCATCTGCCCGAGCATGATGTGCATCTCCTGGATGCGGGCGGTCGTGTCGGACGGCACCACCAGCAGGTGATCGGCCAAGCTCTTGAGGTCGCCGCCGCCCTTGCCGCTGAAGGCCGCGGTGACGAGCTTCATGCTCTTTGCCTGCTTCAGTGCGGCGGTCACGTTCGCGCTTTTGCCGGAGGTCGAGATCGCGATCGCGACATCGCCGGGCCGGCCGAGTGCCTCGATCTGGCGGGCGAACACTCTATCGAAACCGAGATCGTTGCCGGCGGCGGTGAGCGCCGACGTGTCGGTGGTCAGAGCGAGCGCGGCGATGGCCGCACGGTTCGTCTTGTAGCGGACGGTCAATTCGGTCGCGAGGTGCTGCGCATCGGCCGCGCTGCCGCCGTTGCCGAAGAACATCAGCTTGCCGCCGGCACGGATCGACGTGACGCAGGCGCCGACCAGGCCGGCAAAGGCTGCGCCAAGTGCTGCCTCGGTCTTGCGCGCCACG
>DATATS010000201.1:0-2977 GCA_036268675.1 Pseudolabrys sp. | reverse complement strand
CATGGCAACGCCTCACTGACTGACCGGTCAGTCATATATAGCGCGGGACGGTTTCGCTTGGCAAGCCCGACAATGGCCGTTCGGTCAAAGCGCTACGCCCGACAGCGGGGCCGCGTGCAAATCACGCAAATGATTGGTTTTGCTCAGCCCTTGGCGTCGCAAAAGAAAGTGCGGATCACGCACTCCTTGCCGCCGTCCTTGTAGCAGGAGCGCAGTGCCTGGTTCTGACTGCCACCGAGTTCGTGGCCCTTGCCCCAGCCATGCGCGCCACAAGCGTTGGTATAATCCACCGCGAAGGCCACGCAGCCGCGCCGGACGGTCGCGACCACCCGGCAGGCCTGCCCCGTGCATTTGGTCAGGGCGCTCTTGCGCGCTTCGGTTACGCCGTGGAAGTCGAAGGATTCACCGAACGCGCCGCAAGTCCCGATCGCCAAGGCACCGGCCGCCCGCGCCGTGTTGAGCGCAACCAGCATGAGCGTCGCGGTCGCCAGCAGTAAGGCTGCTGCCACGAATACGCGCATCACGGGCGTATAGATATCCGTCATTATCCCCTACCCGAGCCTGCAGCCGAATAAGGGGTGAGTCGCGCCATCGATCAACGATTCGAGTCTTAAGCGCGTTCGATTTCTGCCTTGACGGCGGAGAGCGACTCGGGCGTGTCCACGTCCGTCAGCGCCGCCTCGCCGGCGACCGGAACTTCGATGACCGCCACGGCATAACTGCCGATCAGGTGGCGGGCGCCGATGTCGCCTGTGATCGACATCAGTTCCCGGAAGAAACGGCGTGACCACACCACCGGATTTCCGCGTCGTCCATCGATTGTTGGTGTAACGACCAACGCGCCGCACTCGGGATCCAGGGCGCCAATCAGCCGGTCGATCAGCTTTGCATCCACCTGCGGCATGTCGCCGAGGCAGACGATGGCAGCGTCAACATCTGCCGGCACCGCAGCAATGCCTGTTCGCAGGGACGTGCCGAGGCCATCTGCATAGTCGGCGTTATGGACGAGGCGCACCGGCAGGCCTTGCAATGCCGCTTCGACCCGCGCGCGCTCATGGCCGGTGACAACGATGACGGGACTTGCGTGCGAGGCCAGCGCCTGCTCGGCCGCGATACGCACCAGCGGCTTGCCGCCGATCTCGGCGATCAGCTTGTTGACCGCGCCCATACGCGTGGAGCGGCCGGCGGCGAGCACGACGGCTGCGACACGTCGATCGGCCTTTGCGCCCTTTTCCGGCGCAGGCTCCGAGCGCGGCTGCGGCCGCGTCACGATTTCCATCAACAGACCGCCGACGCCCATGCCGGTGATGTCCTCGCGCGACACCGGCAGGCCCGCCAGCAACCGCATCAGCACCCAATCGAAACCGTTTTCCTTCGGGCTGCGCGCGCAGCCGGGCGCGCCCAGCACTGCCTGTCCGCGCAGCCGGCCGATCAGCATGAGATTGCCGGGATCGACCGGCATGCCGAAATGTTCGATCTCGCCGCCCGCCGCTTCGACGGCCGCCGGGATCACGTCGCGCCGATCCGCGATGGCCGATGCGCCGAACACGATCACCAGTTCCGCACCCTGGCCCAGCAACTCGTCGATCGCGCGCGTGAGCGCAACTGTCTCATGCGGCACGCGCCGTTCGGCAATGATGCTGGCGCCGGCGGGCGCAATGCGCGCCGCGGTGATCTTGAGTGTCTTGTCCACCACTTTCGGAGAAAGTCCCGGCAACAGGGTCGAGACCACGCCGACTTTGCGCACCGTGTAGGGCGCAACGCGGATGACGGGCTTGGCCCTTGCGGCTTCCTGCACCGCGGCATCGCGGGCAACTGCGGACACGGCAAACGGGATGATCTTCACGGTGGCGATCATCTCGCCGTCCACCACCGGCTTGAACGCCGACAGGGTTGCGAGCGTCACCGCTTCGTCAATACGGTTGAGGCGGTCGATTGCACCCTTGTCCACCACGAGAATACCCGAGCCCGCGGCGAACAAATTGCAGCGTCCGGTGAAGGCGCGATCGGCACGCGCGCCCTCGCCTGCGATGGCCGAAGCGATATCGGCGGCGGCCTCGTCCTCGGACACATCGCCGGGCTCAAGTCGCGCCACCACGATTTCCGCAACACCCGCGGCATTGAGCGCGGCGGCTTCCTTTGCGCCGATCAAGGTGCCTTTCTTGAGCACGAACTCGTCCTGGCGAATCGAATGCACCGCCGTGCCGCCGATTGCGTCTGCCGGGGAGACCGCGCCGAATTTCATGCCGCCTCGGCTTTCTCTGACTTCACGCGCAGGCGTTGCGTGATCTCGCCCATGATGGCGACCGCGATTTCCGCGGGCGACACCGCGCCAATCGGCAGACCGATGGGCGCATGGATACGCGCGATGTCGGTGTCGGTAAGCCCTGCGGCCTTCAAACGTTCGACTCGCTTGGCATGCGTCTTCCTGGAGCCAAGCGCGCCGACATAGAAACAGTCGCGCTTGAGCGCATGCAGAAGCGCCGGGTCGTCGATCTTCGGGTCATGCGTGAGCGCGACAAAGGCCGTGTAATGATCGACGTTGAGCGGCGGCAGTGCGACGTCCGGCCAGTCCGCGATCACCTTCACATCAGGAAAGCGCTCAATCGAGGCAAAGGCCGTGCGCGGGTCGACGATGGTGACATCATAGCCTAGCAGTTGGCCAATCGGCGCCAGAGTCTGGCTGATATGCACCGCGCCGGTAATGACGAGCTGCGGCGACGGCACATGCACGGTCAAAAACACTCGCCCTTGCGTGGTTTCCTCCATGCCGCTTTTCGCCATGCGCAGGCGCTTTTCGATCGCGTCTTTGAGCGGATCCTTGGCGAGATCATTGGCCTTCACCAGCCGCTGTTCGCCGCTTGCCACATCGGTGACAACCACCACCGCGCGGCGCGCGGCGCGTTCGGCGTTGAGCGCATGCAAGATGTCGAGTTTCACCTAACTGACCTTCTCAACATAAACGCGGATCGTCCCA
>DATATS010000200.1:0-10062 GCA_036268675.1 Pseudolabrys sp. | reverse complement strand
GGATTGTGCGTCGTCGTCTTCGTCGGCGCGCTCGGGACCATGCAGCCGACCGCCCATGTCCATGTCGGGCCGCCCAATATCCCGGACGATGCCGCCTTCACCCACATCCACACCGAACAAGCGATGGCGGACGTCACTATCGATCCCGGCCGCGCCGGACCGGCCAACGTCACGATACGCGTGTTGCGCGAAGATTTGACCCAATACCCGGCGCAGTCCGTTCAACTGGCGCTCGATCCGCCAACCGGGAAACCGCAACAGGTCGCGCGCGCGGCGGCACACATGCCCGACGGCTCCTGGCAGGTGAACGCCATCGACCTCGCACAAGGCGGCATATGGACGGTGCGTGTTATTATAACAGGCGAGCACGGCGAGCCGATCGTGCTCGATGCGCCGATTGTCATCGACCGCTGACACCCACAGGCAATTCGCCTCAGCTAAACTTGGTGACACCGCAGCCGCAATCGGCTAGCGTCGCATCTCTGCGTGAACGGCGACTCAACGATCGTACAAATTGAGCTCCGGCGGCGGTCCAAGTCTTGGGAGGGAAGCACGTCCTTGGCGCGATAAACGCAGCCAGTTCGATCACAAGAACAATCACGATCGGCATCAGGACAAACAGTGCGACGAGCAGGGCTTCGTGCCCTGCTCTTTTTTTGGCCACTGCCGCTTTTGTCGGCAGGCAGTCGCGATCAACTGTGCGGCGGCGTGGATATCCGTTCCAGAAAATCGAACGGGATCAATCCGTAACGATAGGATCCGTAGAAAACGCCAAACACCACCGTGGTGATCACGGTGGTCATCAACAGCTTGCGCCACACCAGGTGCACCGCCGGCGCGCCCGGATCGGTGCCGGGCGTCACCTCGCCGCTCTCTTGCTGGCTGCGCGCGCCCCAGGGCAGGACGGCAAACAGCACTAGCCACCAGAGAATGAAATAGATCGCGAGGAAGGTCGTGAGAGACATTGTGGCTCAGGCTTGTTCGATTTCCACCAGCGTGCCGAAAAAATCCTTCGGATGCAGGAACAGCACCGGCTTGCCGTGCGCGCCGATCCTGGGCTCACCGTCACCGAGCACGCGCGCGCCTTGCCGCGTCAAGATGTCGCGGGCGGCGGCGATGTCGGGCACTTCGTAACAGATGTGGTGGACGCCGCCGTCCGGATTGCGTTCGAGGAACTTCATGATCGGCGAATTCTCGCCGAGCGGCTCGAGGAGTTCGATCTTGGTGTTGGGCAGCGTGATGAACACGGTGGTGACCCCGTGGTCGGGTTGCGGCACCGTGTCAGACACCTGCGCGCCAAGCGTCTCGCGATAGACCTTTGACGCCTTGGCGATATCGCGCACCGCGATGGCGACGTGGTTGAGACGGCCGATCATGGTTGTCCTCTCAGCGGCTCCGGCATTGTCATCATACCGTCAACACGTGCACATGACACATCGGCTTCTTGCCCCACCGCTGGGCGATGGCCGCGCGCACGGCGCGGCGGATGCTCTCGGCGACCGCATCGGCATCACGCTTACGCCCGCGCGGCAGCGATTCAAATGTCTCGATCACGGCGTCATAGACGGCATCTTCCAGTGAGCCGCCATCGCGATCGCGTTCAGGAATGCCGATCAGGTCCAATTCCGGATCGGCCACCAGCACGCCCTTGTCGCTGATGGCGAGCGCGACCGAGACACAGCCTGCAAAGCTTAAGCGCCGCCGGTCGGCGACCGTGCGCGCGTCGGCCTCCACCACCAGCATGCCGTCTTTATAAAGTCGCCCGGCCGGCACCTCGTCGATCACGCGCGCGTCGGGTGCAAGGCGCAACAAATCGCCATTGCGAATCTGCATCACTTGCTTGACGCCGCAGCGGCGCGCCAGGGCGGCATGTTCGGCAAGATGCAGCGCCTCCCCGTGAACCGGCACGAGGATTGCCGGATTCACCCAGCCGATCAACTCCTCAAGCTCGGCCCGGCGCGGATGGCCGGACACATGCACAAGGTGAGTGCGGTCGGTGATGACGTCGATGCCCTGATCGATCAAACCATTCAGCACCCGGCCGATCGCCTTCTCGTTGCCGGGAATTGAGCGCGCCGAAAAAATCACGCGGTCGCCGCGTGACAGCGTCACATCCGGGTGCTGGTCCTCGGCGATGCGCGCGAGCGCCGCGCGCGGCTCGCCCTGGCTGCCGGTACACAGCGCCACGACCTTGTTGGGCGGCAAATAGCCATAGGCGTCGGCGGGGCGCGCTTGCGGCATGTCATCCCAATAGCCGGTCTCGCGCGCAACGCCGATAACGCGGTCCATGGCGCGGCCGACAATGACCAGTTCGCGCTCGGCGGCGCGCGCAGCCAGCGCGACCGAGCGCAGGCGCCCGACATTGGATGCAAATGTCGTCACTGCCACGCGGCCGCGCGCGGTCTTGACCAGTTCGGCGATGGTTTTGGCAACATCGGCCTCCGATGGCGAGCGACCGTCGCGCACTGCATTGGTACTGTCGCCGACGAGCGCGAGACACCCTTCTTCGCCCAGCGCGCGCAGCTTCTTTTCGTCGGTCGCGTCACCCAACATGGGAGTCGTATCGATCTTCCAGTCGCCGGTATGCAGTACGGTACCGATGGGCGTGCGGATGATGAGCGCATTCGATTCCGGGATTGAATGCGCCATGCTCACCAAATCAACGTCGAAGGGGCCGACATTGAAGCGGCCTCCGACCGGCACGACGGTGATGGGGATTTCCGGCGCGCCCGGTTCGCTCGCGCGCTTGCCCGCAAGCAGCGCCGCGGTGAACGGCGTCGCATAAATCGGGCATTTGAGCTGCGGCCACAGTTCGATCACCGCGCCGAAATGGTCTTCATGCGCGTGGGTGAGCACCAATCCCACAAGATTCTTGCGCTCCGCTATCAGGTAGCGGATGTCGGGAAAAATCAGATCGACGCCCGGCAGATGCTCTTCCGCGGCGAACGACACGCCGAGATCGACGGCAAGCCATTTACGCTGGCGCTCGTCGCCGAGCCCATAGATCGACAGGTTCATGCCGATCTCGCCAACGCCGCCAAGCGGCGCAAAGACCAGTTCCTGACGGGGGCCAGCCATGCTCAGCCGCCTCCCAGCGCGAACACTTCGCCGGCAGTGATGGTGACGATGCCGCCAGACCCTGCGACCAGCAAGCGACCCGCCTCGTCTAGACCTTCAAAACGCCCGGACAATTCGCGCTCCGGCAGCCGTACGCGGATCGCCTGCCCAAGGCCCGCCGCGCGCGCCAGCCAGTCGGCGCGGGTCGACAGGAACCCTTCGCCGCGCTGCCATTGCGCCAACCGCGATTGCATAGCGGCGGCCAAACCTGCCAGCAACGCATCCGGCTTCACCCGCGCGCCAGCACACATCAGGTCGGTGGCCGGATAGTAAGTGTCCACCGGATGACTGACGCAATTGACGCCGAAGCCCGCGACCGCCGCAAAGCTCGGCGCGCTCTCACCTTCGATCAGGATGCCGGCGAGCTTGTCGGGGCCAAGCAGCAGATCGTTCGGCCATTTGACCTTCAACAACGGCCCGAGCCGGCCCGCGCATTCACTCAATGCGTCGTGCAGCGCGAGTGCTGCCACGAACGACAATTGCGGCGCCAAGGCGGGAGCCGACGGCTCGCGCAACAGAAGACTGGCGTAGAGATTACCCTGCGGCGATGTCCAGGTATTGCCGCGCCGGCCGCGGCCCGCGCTCTGGCTCCTGGCCGTGATCCACAACGGACCGCGTTCGCCGGAGCGCGCACGCTCCAGCGCCTCGGCATTGGTCGAGCCGAGCGTGTCGAACTCTATGTGCCGGACCCCCGCCAGGCCCGTGGCTTCGCGGTTCATCTCATTTTCTCGGTGCGTGATCTTATCCGAAAACCGGTGTCCACCTTTCGGGATCACGCACGAGGCGCGCAGAGTGCGTCTAGAATAACGACTTCGCCGCCACCGTCGCCGCGCCGATGAGTGGCGCCGGATAGGCGAAGAACAAAATATTGAGCAGGCCGGACACGCCCAGCACGAGACCCAGCAGCGGCCGCATTTTGGCAAAGCTGCGCACCGGTTCGTCAAAATACATGATCTTGACGATGGTCAAATAGTAGAAGGCACCGACGACGCTGGCCAGCACGCCGATCACCGCCAGCAGGTAAAGCCCTGCCTTGATGGCGGCGAGGAAGACATAGAATTTCGCGAAAAAGCCAGCGAGCGGCGGAATTCCGGCCAACGAGAAGAGCAGCATCGCGAGCAAGAACGCCATGGTCGGATGCGTGCGCGAAAGCCCGCTCAGATCGGCGATGGTCTCGACATATTTTCCGTCGCGCTTCATCGACAGGATTACCGCGAACGTGCCGAGCGTCATCGCAACGTAGATCGACATGTAAATCAGCACGCCCTGCACGCCTTCGGCGGTGCCGGCGGCGAGCCCCACCAGCGCAAAGCCCATATGGCCGATCGACGAATAGGCCATCAGCCGCTTGATGTTGCGCTGGCCGATGGCCGCAAAGGCACCCAGCGCCATCGAGGCAATCGAAACGAACACGACGATCTGCTGCCACTCGTGCGTGATGCCGGGGAACGCGACGACGGTGGCGCGCACGAAGATGGCGATGCCGGCAACCTTGGGCGCGGCGGCAAAAAACGCCGTTACCGGCGTCGGCGCGCCTTGATAGACGTCGGGCGTCCACATGTGGAACGGCACCGCCGAAACCTTGAAGCAGAAGCCGGCGAACAGGAATACCAGGCCGAAGATCAATCCGAGATCGGCGCCCGCCGCGGTCGCCTTGGCGATGGCCGCAAAGCCGATCGCTCCGGTGAAGCCGTAAATGAGCGAGGCGCCATAGAGCAGCATGCCGGACGACAGCGCGCCCAGCACAAAATATTTCAGGCCTGCTTCGGTGGAGCGCACATTGTCGCGGTCGGAGGCCGCAACGACATAAAGCGCAAGGCTCATGAGCTCGAGGCCGAGATAGAGCGCGATCAGGTCGGCGGCGGAAATCAGCAGTAGCATGCCGAGCGTCGCCAGCAGGAACAACGCACCATATTCGAATTTCTGCTGTTTCTCGGCGGTCAGATAATCGAGCGACAGCACCAGCGCGCCGGCCGTGCCCGCGAGCGTCAGGATTTTGAGAAAGCGCGCATAGTCATCGAGCACGAAACTGCCGCCAAACAATTCGTGACGTCCCGCCGGCACCCACCAGACCAAAGCAAATCCAGCGAGCAGCAATATCCCGATACACAGGCCATTGGTGACGCGCGCGCTGCGCTCGCCTGCGAACGCACCACTCATCAGGATGAGCATGGCGCCAATCGCCAGCACGATTTCGGGCAGCACCGGCAGCAGGTTTTGAAGATGCGTCACGTCGGTCATCGCGCGGCGCTCACGGGAATGATCTGGACCAGATGTTCTTTCGGCGCAGCTTCCGCCGCCTTCACCTTGGCGAGTGCATGATTGTAGTTGTCCAGCAGTTGCGCGACGGAGGCAGCCGACATGTCGAGCACGGGCTTGGGCGCGACGCCGAGCAGCAAAGTGAGCACGACCAACGGAGTCAGAATGAGGGACTCGCGCCAGCCGATATCCTTGATGCCTTCCAGCGCCGGTTTGAGACTGCCGAAGATCATCTTGCGGTAGAGCCAGAGCGCGTAGCAGGCCGACAGGATGACGCCGAGGGTCGCAATGAAGGCGACCCCGGCATTGACCCGGAAGGTGCCGATCAACGACAAGAATTCACCGATAAAGCCGGATGTGCCGGGGAGCCCCACATTGGCAAGCGTGAACACGAGGAACACGACAGCATAAAGCGGCATGCGGTTGACGAGCCCGCCATAGAAGGCGATTTCGCGCGTGTGCATGCGGTCATAGACGACTCCGACGCAAAGGAAGAGCGCACCCGAGACGATGCCGTGCGAGATCATCTGGAAAATGCCGCCGGCGACGCCCTGCGTGGTCGCGGCGAAGATGCCCATGGTGACGAAGCCCATGTGCGCGACCGACGAATAGGCGATCAGCTTCTTCACATCCTCCTGCATCAGCGCGACCAGCGAGGTGTAGACGATGGCGACGACCGAGAGCGTGAAGATCAACGGCGCGAATTCGTGGCTGGCCGACGGGAACATCGGCAGCGAGAAGCGCAAGAAACCGTAGCCGCCCATCTTCAGCAAGATCGCCGCGAGGATCACCGAGCCCGCGGTCGGCGCTTCGACGTGCGCGTCGGGCAGCCATGTGTGCACCGGCCACATCGGCATCTTGACGGCGAATGACGCAAAGAAAGCGAGCCACGCCCATTTCTGCAAACCGAGCGGGAAACCATGACGCAGCAGCACCGCGATGTCGGTGGTGCCGGCGTTCCAATACATTGCCATGATGGCGAGCAGCATCAGCACGGAGCCGAGCAGCGTGTAGAGGAAGAACTTGAAGCTGGCGTAGACCCGGCGCGGCCCGCCCCAAACGCCAATGATGAGGAACATCGGGATAAGGCCGCCCTCGAAGAACAGGTAGAAAAGCACCAGGTCGAGCGCCGAAAAGGTGCCAATCATCAGCGTTTCCAGAACGAGAAACGCGATCATGTACTCCTTTACCCGGCGTTGGATTGCGGTCCAGCTCGCCAGAATGCAAATCGGCATGAGGCCGGTGGTCAGGATGACGAAGGGCAGCGAAATGCCATCGACGCCCATGTGATAACTGGCGATGCCGAGCCAGTCATGCTTCTCCACGAACTGGAATTCCGGCGAAGTCGGATCAAAGCGCGCCACCATCACGAGCGAAATCGCAAACGTCACCAGCGTGGTCCACATCGCCACCCAGCGCGCGGTGCCGCGCGCCAGCCGGTCGTTGCCGCGCACAAGCGTGATGAACAGCGCGCCGAGCAGCGGCAGGAAAGTGACGACGGAGAGGATCGGCCAGTTCATTCAAATCACCTGAAAGCAAACATGAACCATGTGATGAAGGCTGCCGCCCCGATCAGCATGGCAAAGGCATAGTGGTAGAGGTAGCCGGTTTGCAGCCGAATCACGTTTCGCGTTACGTCGAGCACGCGCGCCGACACGCCATCCGGCCCGAAGCCGTCGATCAGCCAGCCATCGCCGGCCTTCCACAGCGTATGGCCCAGCCACTTGACCGGCCGCACGAAGATCAAATCGTAAAGTTCGTCGAAGTACCACTTGTTGAGCAAGAAGCGATAAAGCGCGTCGTGCTGGCGCGCGAGCTCGACTGGAATGTCGGGCCGCCGGATATAGAATTGCCAGGCAATGATGAAGCCGAGCGCCATCATCAGCGTCGGCATGATTCCGATCCACAGCGGGATATGGTGCATGTCTTCCAGCACCGTGTTGTTTTTGGCAAACGTCAGGGACTCACGGAAGAAACCCTCGACGCCGTGACCGGCAAACACTTCCTTGAATGGCAAGCCGGCGAATATCGAGCCGAAGGCCAGCACGCCGAGCGGAATTAGCATCACCATCGGGCTTTCACGCGCGTCCCGCCAATGCTTGCGGTCGTGAGGCTCACCATGGAAAGTCTTGAAGATCAGCCGCCAGGAATAGAACGATGTGAGCAGCGCCGCGCCCACCGTGCAGATGTAGGCGTAGAACGCCATCGGGTTCTTGCCGACAAAGGCCGCTTCGATGATGGCGTCCTTGGAGAAATAACCGGCGGTGAGCGGAAAGCCAGTGAGCGCCAGCGTGCCGACGATCATCACCATGTACGTGTAGGGAATGCGGTCCTTCAGCCCGCCCATGTGGCGGATGTCCTGCTCGTGATGCATGGCGTGGATGACCGAGCCGCAGCCGAGGAACAAGAGCGCCTTGAAGAAGGCGTGCGTGAACAGGTGAAACATGCCGACCGAATAGGCGCCGACGCCCATGGCGACGAACATGTAGCCGAGCTGCGAACAGGTTGAATAGGCGACGATGCGTTTAATGTCGTTCTGCACGAGGCCGATGGTCGCGGCGAACACGCAAGTCGTCGCGCCAATGAACGTGACGAAGGTTTGTGCGTCCGGCGCAAGTTCAAACAGCGGCGACAGCCGCGCCACCATGAATACGCCGGCCGTCACCATGGTGGCGGCGTGAATGAGCGCCGACACCGGCGTCGGGCCCTCCATCGCGTCCGGCAACCACGTGTGCAGCAGGAATTGCGCCGACTTGCCCATGGCGCCCATGAACAGCAACAGGCAGGTGAGCGTAAGTGCGTCCGGGTGCCAGCCGAACAACGGGATGGTCTTGCCGACGAGCGACGGCGCTTGCGCAAAAATGGTATCGAATTCGACACTGCCGACCAGCATGAACACCGCGAAAATGCCGAGCGCAAAACCAAAATCGCCGACCCGGTTGACGACGAAGGCCTTGATCGCGGCGGCGTTCGCCTCCGGCTTGTGATACCAGAAGCCGATCAGCAGATAGCTCGCGAGCCCCACGCCCTCCCAGCCGAAGAACAACTGCACGAGGTTGTCCGCCGTCACCAGCATTAGCATGGCGAAGGTGAACATCGACAGATACGCGAAGAAGCGCGGCCGGTACGGATCTTCTTCCATGTAGCCGATGGAATAAAGATGCACGAAAGCCGACACGGTGTTGACCACGACCAGCATCACCGCGGTGAGCGTGTCGATCCGCAACGACCATCCGACGGTCAGCTTGCCGGATGCAAACCAGGTGAAAATCGGCACGCGCAGGTCCTGATGGCCGAAGCCCACCTGCACGAAGGCAATCCATGACAGGATCATGGCAATCAGCAGCAGCGTCGTGGTGATCAGTTCGGCCGTGCGCGATCCGATCGCCGCGGGGCCATGCGCTTCCGTTTCATGCGCGGCATGATGGATGACGCCGGCGGGTCCATGCGCGGACGAGCCGGCCGCGTGGGGCGCGTGAACGGCCACGTCGCCCTCGGCGGGCGGCGGCGGTCCTTCGCCCGGGCAACGGCCGCGCGCACCGGCGATGGTGATCGCCGCGGCCAGTATAAAACCGAGAAGGGGAAGGAAAACGATGGCTTGATACATCTAAGCTTTCTTGCGTTTGCGCATGATCTTGTCCGAAAACCGGTGCTCACGTTTCGGGATCATGCGCTCAGCCCTTCATCAGATTGATGTCTTCAACCGCAATCGAGCCCTTGTTGCGGTAGAAAACGACGAGAATGGCAAGTCCGATAGCCGCTTCCGCCGCGGCGACAGTGAGCACGATCAGCGCATAGATCTGCCCGACGATGTCGCCGAGATGGGCCGAGAAGGCGACCAGATTGATGTTGACCGCGAGCAGGATCAGCTCGATCGACATCAGAATGACGATGACATTCTTGCGATTGAGAAAGATTCCGAGAATCCCCAGCGTGAACAGGATCGCGGCGACCGAGAGATAATGTCCGAGGCCGATGGTCATGAAACCTCCTCCAGTCCCTGCCCCGGCCGCACCTTCCGCAGTTCGACGCCGGCGGCCATCGTGCGACCGACCTGAGCGGAAATGCTTTGCCGGCGCACGCGCACCTTGTGCTGCAGCGTGAGCACGATGGCGCCGACCATGGCGACCAGCAGGATCATGCCGGCTATCTCGAAGAAGTAGACGTAGCGCGTATAAAGCACGAGCCCGATGGCCTCGGTGTTCGACACCTGGTCGAGCGGCAAAATGGGCGCGGTGATCGCGGCCGGAACGCCGGGGCCGATCGCCCATGCGCCAACGACCACCAGCAATTCGGCAAGGAAAATGCCGCCGATCAGCAAGCCGGCCGGCAGATAGTCCAGCGCGCCGCGCTTGAGCGAGGCGAAGTCGACGTCGAGCATCATCACGACGAACAGGAACAGCACGGCGACGGCGCCGACATAAACGACGATCAGGATCATGGCGAGAAATTCCGCGCCCATCATCACGAACAGGCCGGCGGCGTTGACGAAGGCCAAAATCAAAAACAGCACGGAGTGCACGGGATTGCGCGAGACGATCACCATAAACGCGCTGGCAACGCAGACGCCGGCGAACAGATAGAAGAACAACGCCTGCACGATCATGCGTTCACCTGTAGGGCGCGTCGAGCGCCAGGTTCTTGGCGATCTCGCGTTCCCAGCGATCCCCGTTCGCGAGCAGACGC
>DATATS010000199.1:0-3616 GCA_036268675.1 Pseudolabrys sp. | reverse complement strand
CGCACGGTCAATCCGTCCGCGCGCGCGAGATCGATCACCGTCTGCCGGCTGACGCCCGGCAGCACAAATTTGTCGCGCGGCGTCAAAATCTCCTCGCCGCGCACGATAAAGATGTTGGAACCAAGCCCCTCGGCCAGATTGCCGTTGACGTCGAGCAGTACCGCCCAGGCCTCCGGATCGGCGCTTTGCACTTCCTGGTCGGCGACGATGAGATTGAGATAGTTGTGCGTCTTGGCGCGCGGCGTGATCGAATCCGGCGGCACGCGGCGCTGCGACGGCACAACCACGCGGATGCCGTCCTTGAACAGCTTGGCGCGCTGCGCGAGCGGCAGCGGCGCGCATTCGAGCACGACATTGGGGCCGTGATAGTCGAGATTGTCGCCGGGCACGTCCTTGATGCCGCGGCTGATGCGCTGGCCGACCCAGTAGTCGTCGTCGGGGCCCAGCAAATGGCGATTGCGCTCGAACAGCTCCTCCGTGAGCGCGCACATTTTCTGCGGAGCCAGGCCGGGGTCGATGCGAAGGTATTTGAGCGAGCGGTAGAGCCGCTCGACGTGCTCCTTCACCTTGAACAGTCTGTGGCCGAAGGTGCGCGTCATGTCGAAACAGCCATCGCCATAGACCCAGCTACGGTCGCGGAAGGGAATGCGCACCTCCCGCTCTGGCATGAACTGCCCGTTGAACCAGGCCACTCTTTCGTTCGTACGCTCGGCCATTTGACCCCCTGGAAAAGGCGATGAATTAAGCCTGGATGACCGGCTTCCGACAAGACCCATGCCGGATTGGCTTCCCCGGCCAACCCCTGATAAAAGGCGCGCAAATCAAGGGCATCGCCATGCGCAAGGCCAGCGTGAAGCGTAAGACCAAGGAAACCGACGTCGAGGTCGATATCGATCTCGACGGGACCGGCCGCGCGTCCATCGCGACCGGCATCGGCTTTCTCGATCACATGCTCGATCTGCTGGCGCGCCATTCGCGCATCGACATCACGGTCAAGGCCAAGGGCGACCTGCACATCGACGACCATCACACCGCCGAAGACACCGGCATCGCGCTCGGGCAGGCCGTGAAGCAGGCGCTCGGCGACATGAAGGGCATCACGCGCTACGCCAATGTCGACGTGCCGATGGACGAGGCGCTCACCCGCGTGGCCATCGATATTTCCGGGCGGCCGTTTCTCGTATTCAAGGCCGAGTTCGTACGCGACAAGGTCGGCTCATTCGACACCGAGCTGGTGCAGGAATGGTTCCAAGCCTTCGCGATGAATTCGGGCATCACGCTGCACGCACAATGCCTGTATGGGACCAACGATCACCATATTGCCGAGTCATGCTTCAAGGGTCTGGCGCGCGCGCTGCGGGCGGCGGTGGCGATCGATCCGCGCGCCAAGGACGAAGTGCCGTCCACCAAGGGCACGCTGGGCGGATAGCACGCGTCATCGTCCGCGAAGGCGGACGATCCGGCCCTTGTGTATCTTATCCGGGCTGGATGCCCCGCCTGCGCGGGGCATGACGATCAGTTAAAGAGTATTGGCAATGCCCACGTACACCATTCATTCACCGCCGCCGCGCGCCGGCGAAACGCACAGCGACCCGGAGCGCTTTGTCTTCGTGCGCGATGGATTCCATTTCTGGGCCTTCGTGCTGGCGCCGCTCTGGCTGCTGTTCCGCCGCCTGTGGCTGGCGCTGGTGATTTATCTGATCGTCACGGGCGTGATCGGCACATGCTTGTATGAACTCGGCGCTGCCTGGCTGACAAAAACCCTGGTGAGCCTGGTTATCGACCTGCTGATCGGCTTTGAGGCGGCCACGATCCGGCGCTGGACGCTCGAGCGCCGCGGCTGGCGCGCGCTCGGCTTCGTGGTGGCCGAGGACGAGGAAGTTGCCGAGCAGCGCTTTTACGACGCATGGAGCAAGCAGGCGGTTGAAACGCCGCCGCCTGCCGCGCCGCCGCCGCACTATGCAACGCCGGTGCGGCGCGGGCCGCCGTCACCGGGCGACGTGATCGGTCTGTTTCCCGAGCCGGGAGCGACACCATGAGCGTCGCGATCGTGGACTATGGCTCGGGCAATCTGCACTCGGCGGCCAAGGCCTTCGAGCGCGCCACGCGCGAAAGCGGGCACGATCAGCCGATTGTCGTCACCAGCGATCCAGCCGAAGTCGCTGCGGCCACGCGCGTGGTGCTGCCCGGCGTTGGCGCGTTCGCCGACTGCCGGCGCGGGCTCGACGAGATTCCCGGCATGGTCGAAGCGCTCAACGAAAATGTGCTTCAGCGCGGCCGGCCGTTTTTCGGCATTTGCGTTGGCATGCAGTTGATGGCCGAACGCGGCCGTGAATATCAGGTGACGCCGGGCCTCGGCTGGATCGCCGGCGAAGTCGACCGCATCGCGCCGGGCGATAAGGATTTGAAAATTCCGCACATGGGCTGGAACACGCTCGACATGCTCAAGCCGCATCCGCTGCTCGACGACATTCCGGTTGGGCCTAACGGACTGCACGCCTATTTCGTGCACTCCTTCGAACTCAAGCCGGCGCGGCGATCGGATCTGGTGGCGCAGGCCGACTATGGCGGCCCGCTCACGGCCGTCGTCGGCCGCGACAACATGGTCGGCACGCAATTCCACCCGGAGAAAAGCCAGCGGCTCGGTCTCGCGCTGATCGCGAATTTCCTGAAGTGGACGCCGTGATCCTCTTTCCCGCCATCGATCTGAAGGAAGGCCTCGCCGTGCGGCTCGAGCAGGGCGACATGGCGCGCGCGACCGTGTTCCATCGCGATCCGGCGGCGCAGGCGCGCGCCTTCGAATTAGCCGGCTTTGAATATCTGCACATCGTCGATCTCGACGGCGCCTTTGCCGGCAAGCCGGTGAACGCCGGCGCGGTCGACCGGATTCTCGAAACCATCGGCATTCCCGTGCAGCTTGGCGGCGGCGTGCGCGACATGGCGACGGTGGAAGGCTGGTTGGCCAAGGGCGTCGACCGCGTCATCATCGGCACGGCCGCGGTGCGCAACCCCGAACTGGTCAAGGAGGCGGCCAGGACATTTCCCGGCCGCGTGGCGGTCGGGCTCGACGCGCGCGACGGCAAGGTGGCGGTGCAAGGCTGGGCGGAAACATCCGAACTTTCGGCCTTGGCGATTGCGCGCCGTTTCGAGGATGCCGGCGTTTCGGCCATCATCTATACTGATATTGCGCGTGACGGCCTGTTGATGGGGCTCAATCTCGACGCCACCATCGCGCTTGCCGGCGCAATCTCGATTCCGGTCATCGCTTCGGGCGGCCTGGCCTCCATCGATGACATCAAGGCATTGCTGAGCCCGCGCGCCGCCAAGCTTGCGGGCGCCATTGCCGGCCGTGCGCTTTATGACGGACGGTTGGATGTGAAAGAGGCGCTCAAGCTCATCGCGGCGGCGAGGGCCTGATGTTCAAGGTCCGCGTCATCCCTTGTCTCGACGTAAAAGACGGCCGCGTGGTCAAGGGCGTCAATTTCGTCAATCTGCGCGACGCCGGCGATCCGGTGGAGGCTGCCATCGCCTACGACGCCGCCGGCGCCGACGAGCTGTGCTTTCTCGACATCACCGCGAGCCATGAAAATCGCGGCATCATTCTCGACGTGGTGCG
>DATATS010000198.1:0-15901 GCA_036268675.1 Pseudolabrys sp. | reverse complement strand
GGCGCCCCGGCGGCTTATGCGCCCGTGCCGAACCGGATTGGCGGGGGCGCCTCGTCGTTCCCGCCGACCGAATACTGGATCAGGCTTTTCACCTCGCCGTTCGGCCGCATCTCGCGCCTGCAATTCTGGCTGCACGGCGTGCTGCCGATCGTCGGCGTCAGCATCGTGCTGGGATGGGTTCCGCTGATCAATATTGTGGTGTTTCTGGCGACCTGGTGGGCGTCGATCTGCATTTCATTCAAGCGCTTCCACGATGTCGGCTATCCCGGCTGGTGGAGTCTGATCGGCGCCATTCCGTTTCTGGCGGCGATGATCGTGCTTGCCGGTTCGCTGTTCATGGGTGGCATGGGCGGATGGCGGCTTGCCGCAATCCTCTATGGCATCGGCGGCATCATCTTCATTGTGCAGTTGATCTTCGTCTATTGCCGCGTCGGACAGCAGGGACCGAATGCCTACGGCGAAGACCCGCTCGGCGTTTGAAACTTATCGAAACGGCTTGCTGAGGAATTTTGAATCCTTCAGTCCGTAGCGCCACGGCTTGTCGGCGGCCTTGGTGATGCCGATGCGCACGCCGCTCACGACGATTGGCCTCCCGGCGCGCGCGTAAAGCGCAAATGGCTTGCGGTCGAGCGCCAGCCCATTGTGCCGGTCGGTCACCGCCAGCGCCTCGCATAATTTGCCCGGGCCCGAGCAGAGCGCGCGTTCCTCGGCGAGGCCGCGCCGCCGCCGCATCAGCGCCAACCCATGCGTCGGCGCGATGGCGCGGATCAACACGGCACTGGCCGAGCCCTCGTGTTCGCAGACAAAGTTGAGACACCAATGGATGCCGTAGGAGCGGTAGATGTAAGCAACACCTGCAGGCCCGAACATGATGGCGTTGCGCGCGGTCATGCCGTTATAGCTGTGCGCGGCCGGATCAGTGTGATGATAGGCCTCGACCTCCACGATCACGCCGCCCACGCCGTCCACCAGCAGGGTCGCCCCGATCAGTTCGGGCGCGACCTTGTGCACGGAGCGGTCGAAGAAGGAGCGGGCGAGGCGCGGGGGTTTCGGCTTTTGCTCGGACATAGTCATTGGCCGCATCATAGCGGCCTGGAGGAGTGGTCCCGCCACAGCTTCTGTGGGCTGGGGGTCGATGGTGCAGTGCGGCACCAACTGTGGCCTGCCCGCAACACAGTTAGAACAATTAAACTTTAGCCGCCTATGATTCCCCGCCACGCCGCGATTTGGCCATACCGTTCCATGACATCGAGGACCGCCGGGTTCGGCACAAGCCGTTGCAGGACTTTAAGGTTTTTCCACTGGGCAGGAGCCCTCGGAAGAGCCGTCCGGGCCTGACCGGTGGCGGAAATTCGGGACCGGGGAGCCCAAGGGCCGTTATGGACGCCAAGACCAGTTTGAAAGCGAGACTGCCCAGCCGGCACGTCACCGAAGGTCCGGCGCGCGCGCCACACCGCTCGTATTATTACGCCATGGGTCTGACGAAAGAGCAGATCCACCAGCCCTTCGTCGGGGTCGCCTCGTGCTGGAACGAAGCCGCGCCCTGCAATATTTCACTGATGCGCCAGGCCCAGGCCGTGAAAAAGGGCGTCGCCTCCGCCGGCGGTACGCCGCGCGAATTTTGCACCATCACCGTTACCGACGGCATCGCCATGGGCCATGCAGGCATGTACTCGTCGCTGCCCTCGCGCGAGGTCATCGCCGATAGTGTCGAACTCACCATGCGCGGCCACGGCTACGACGCCATCGTTGGTCTGGCCGGCTGCGATAAATCATTGCCTGGCATGATGATGTCGATGGTTCGCCTCAACGTGCCGTCGATCTTCATCTATGGCGGTTCGATTTTGCCGGGGACGTTCCGCGGCAAGCCCGTCACGGTGCAGGACATGTTCGAAGCGGTCGGCCGGAATTCCGTTGGCGATCTCTCGGATGCCGATCTCGACGAGATGGAGCAGGTGGCCTGTCCGTCTGCCGGCGCCTGCGGCGCGCAATTCACCGCGAACACCATGGCGACGGTGTCGGAGGCCATCGGCCTCGCGCTGCCCTATTCGGCAGGAGCGCCCGCGCCTTACGAAATTCGCGACAAGTTCTGCACGCTGGCCGGCGAAATGGTGATGGAACTCATCGCCAAGAATATTCGCCCGCGCGACATCGTCACCCGCAAGGCGCTGGAAAATGCCGCGGCGGTCGTCGCGGCCAGCGGCGGCTCGACCAATGCGGCGCTGCATCTGCCGGCGATCGCGCATGAATGCGGCATCGAGTTCACGCTGTTCGACGTTGCCGAAATCTTCAAAAAGACTCCTTACGTCGCGGATTTGAAGCCGGGCGGCCGTTATGTCGCCAAGGATATGTTCGAAGTTGGCGGTATTCCGTTGCTGATGAAGACCTTGCTCGACAACGGCTTTCTGCATGGCGACTGCATGACCGTCACCGGCCGCACCATTGCCGAGAACATGAAGTCCGTGAAATGGAACCCGGACCAGGATGTCGTGCGTCCGGCCAATAAGCCGATCACCGTGACCGGCGGCGTCGTCGGCCTCAAGGGCAACCTCGCCCCCGATGGCGCCATCGTGAAGGTCGCCGGCATGACCGAGCTGAAATTCTCCGGCCCGGCGCGCTGCTTTGACGGCGAAGAAGCCTGCTTCGAAGCCGTGCGCAAGAAAACCTACAAAGAGGGTGATGTTCTCGTCATCCGTTACGAAGGCCCGCGCGGCGGCCCCGGCATGCGTGAAATGCTGTCGACGACTTCGGCGCTTTACGGCCAGGGCATGGGCGGCAAGGTCGCGCTCATAACCGATGGGCGCTTCTCGGGCGCGACGCGCGGCTTCTGCGTCGGCCATGTCGGCCCCGAAGCGGCGCTCGGCGGGCCGATCGGGCTTCTCAAGGACGGCGACATCATCACCATCGATGCCGTCGGTGGCACCATCGACGTCAAGCTGACCGATGCTGAACTCGCCGCGCGCAAGAAAGACTGGAAGCCGCGCGAGACAAAATTCGGTTCGGGTTATTTGTGGAAATACGCCCAGCAAGTGGGTCCCGCCGTCAACGGCGCGGTCACCCACCCGGGCGGGGCGGCTGAGAAAGAGTGTTATGCGGACAGTTGAGACCCTGCTGCGTGTAACGGCGATCGGCGTTGGCCTCGCGGCCATGACGCCCGCTTGGGCATTCGACGGCACCAAATCCGACGACAAGGCCGCAGGTCCGGTCGCCGCCGTCATCGCGCCATTGCCCGACTCGCAGCTGCGGCCGCCCGCCGACGTGCCGAACGCGCCCGCGCTGAGGGCGCCGGTCACTGCTTCGGAAGCCTTTCGCACCGGCGCGCAATGGCTCAAGGCCGGCGATACCCATAAGGCCGTCACGTCGCTTGAATATGCCGCCGAGAATGGCCACCCGCTGGCGCAGTGGAAGCTCGGCCGCATGTATGCCGAAGGCGAAGGCGTCACCCAGAACGATCTCAAGGCGTTTGAATATTTCCGCCGCATCGCCAACAGCCACGCCGACGACAATCCGGATACGCCGCAGGCGCGCTTCGTCGCCAACGCCTTCGTTGCGCTCGGTCACTATTATCTCGAAGGCATACCGAAGACCGAGATCAAGCGCGATCCGGATCGCGCGCGCGAGATGTTCAACTATGCGGCCTCCTATTTCCGCGATCCTGACGCGCAGTACAATCTGGGGCGGCTCTATCTCGAGGGCGTCGGTGCGCCGCACGACCCGCGCACCGCGGCGCGCTGGTTCGGCCTCTCGGCGCAGAAGGGTCAATGCCAGTCGCAGGCGATGCTGGGCGCCATGCTGTTTTCCGGCGATCATGTTCCGCGCCAGTCCGCGCGTGGTCTGATGTGGCTGACGCTTGCCAAGGACTGCGCCGGCGGCCGCAATCAGGCCGCATGGATCAACCGGCTCTACGACAGCGCCTTGCAGCAGGCGAACGACGACGACCGCGTGCTCGCCGGCGTCTATCTGCGGCACTGGATGCAGACGCGGCGCGAGTAGCTGCCGCCTTACCGCCCCTCGATATCGAGGTCGACGTAAACCGGCACGTGGTCCGAGGGCTTGTCCCAGCCGCGCACGTGACGGTCGATCCCTGCATCCACCAGCCGGTCGGCAGCCTGAGCTGAGAGCAGCAGGTGGTCGATGCGGATGCCGTCGTCCCTGGCGTAGGCGCCCGCCTGGTAATCCCAGAACGTATAGAGCCCGTCGGCGTCGCTGCCGGCCCGAATGGCGTCGGTGAGGCCGAGATTGATGAGCGCCCGGTACTTCTCCCGGGTCTGCGGCAGGAACAGCGCATCCTTGGTCCAGGCCGCCGGGTTGCGGGCATCCTGCGTGGTCGGGATGACGTTGTAATCGCCGGCGAGGATGAACGGCTCTTCCAGCTTCAGCCGTTCATGTGAAAACGCAATAAGCCGGTCCATCCATTTGAGTTTGTATGCATATTTCTCTCCAGGGGCCGGGTTGCCATTGGGCAGATAGAGGCTGACCACCCGCAGAATGCCGGTCTTGGTCGAAACCAGCGCTTCGAGAAAGCGAGCCTGCACATCGCTTTCATCGCCAATAAGTCCGGGGGTTACCTCGTCGAAGGGCAGTTTGGACAGCAGGGAAACCCCGTTGAACCCCTTCTGCCCGTGCACCGCCACGTTGTAGCCGAGCGCCTCAAAAGGCTCCCGCGGGAAGGCCTCATCGACGCATTTGATCTCCTGCAGGCAGACGATGTCCGGGTTTCGCTCCTTGAGCCATGCCTGCACGCTGTCCAGTCGTTGACGGACGGAATTGACGTTCCAGGTGGCGACACGCATGGCGGGAGCGTCCAGGCTGCCGCAAAAGGGGGCGGCGCGGCGGTGTTTACCAGATAGCCGCAGGGATATGCACTGCCATGCGTTTATATGCTACGAAGCCGCCGCCGCGGCCCCATGAGGGTGATGCCATTCCGCCGAATAGGGAGCGTCCGGGTAGGGCCCAGCAGAATCCGGACCGAAAACTACCGATGATCAAGCGAAAGTGGCTCATTGGGGTGGGGGTGCTCGCCCTCATCGGCGTCGCGTTGCTCGCGCGCGGGTTTTGGTCGCCGGAAGGCGCCAAGGCGCAGCGTCAGACCGGCCGCGTGGTCCAGGTCGAGGTCGGCAAGGCCGAACGCAAGCAGGTGCCGGTGCGCGTCGACGCGCTCGGCAACGTGACCCCCATCGCCAGCGTCGCCATCAAGGCGCGCGTCGACACCACAATCGAGGGCGTGCATTTCCAGGACGGCGCCGAGGTCAAAAAGGGCGACCTTCTGTTTACTTTGGATGGCCGCGCGATTGAGGCCCAGATCGCGCAGACCGAGGGCACTGTCGCCCGCGACCGCGCACAGCTCGCCGGCGCCGAGCGCGACGTGCGCCGCTATACCGATCTCGTTGCCAAGGGCGCTACTCCGCAGACCAATCTCGATAATTCTCAAACGCTAGCCGATGTCTATCGCGCCGCCATCAAATCCGATCAGGGGCTGCTCGATAATCTCAAGGTCCAGTTGAGCTATTGCACCATCCGCGCGCCCATCGATGGGCGCATCAGCGCGGCAGCCGTCAAGGTCGGCAACTTCGTGCGTCAGGCGGATACCTCGGCGATGGCGATCATCAACCAGATGGCGCCGGTCTATGTCAGCTTCACGGTGCCGCAGAAGGTTCTGCCGGAAATTCGTCAGGCGCTGACGGCGGGGACCGCCACCATCGAGGCCGTTATTCCCGGCGACCAGAAGCATGCGACCGGCCACGTCACCATGATCGAGAACACGGTCGATAGCACGACCGGCATGGCGACCATCCGCGCCACCATGCCGAACAAGGGCGAGATACTCTGGCCGGGCACGCTGGTGACCACGCAATTGACGCTGCGCGAAGAGGAGGCGGTAGTTGTGCCGACTGCCGCCGTGCAGGTGAGCCAGACCGGCAACTTCGTATTCGTCATCAATAACAGCGTCGCCAAGGTTCAGGCGGTCAAGGTCGAGCGCGCCGTCGGCAACCTGACGGTTATTTCGTCCGGCCTGACCGGCAACGAAACGGTCGTCACCGACGGCCAATTGCTCCTGTCGAACGGCACGCGCGTCAATCCGCGTCCCGCCAAGGTCGCCGGGACCTGATCCGATGAACATCTCGGAAACCTGTATCCGCCGCCCGGTGTTGACGACGCTGATGACGGCGTCGCTGATCGTATTCGGCGCCTTCTCCTATCGGCTGCTGCCGGTGGCGGCGCTGCCGGCGGTCGATTTTCCGACCATCCAGATCACCGCGCAATTGCCGGGCGCGAGCCCGGAAACGATGGCCGCCTCCGTCGCTTCGCCGATCGAGCGGCAACTTTCGACCATTGCCGGCATCTCGACGATGAATTCGTCTTCGTCGCTCGGTCAATCGCAGATCACCATCCAGTTCGACCTCGGCCGCAACATCGACGGCGCGGCGCTCGACGTGCAGACCGCGCTCGCGACCGCCGCGCGCCGCCTGCCGGTCGAAATGACCACCCCGCCGTTTTTCCGCAAGGTCAACCCCGGCGATTTCCCGGTGCTCTATCTGAGCATGCGTTCGGACACATTGCCGCTCTCGACGATCGACGATTACGCCGAAACCGTGCTGGCGCCGCAGATTTCGCAAATGTCCGGCATTGCCCAGGTGCTGGTCTACGGCGCGCAGAAATTTGCCGTGCGCGTGCAGGTCGATCCGGCGGCGGCTGCGGCGCGCAACATCGCGCTTTCCGACGTCGGCAGCGTGGTCGCCAAGGCCAATTCGTCGACGCCGGTTGGCACGCTGACCGGCCAGCAGCGCAACGTCACGCTGCTGGCGACCGGCGCAATGCGGCATGCCTCCGACTACCGCGACGTGGTCGTGGCCTATCGCAATGGTGCGCCGATCAAGCTCAATCAAATCGCGCGCGTGATCGATAGCGTCGAGAACGATCAGATCGCGACCTGGTACAACGATTCACGCGCCATCGTGCTGGCGATCCAGCGTCAACCCGATGCCAACACGGTCGATGTTGTGGACCAGGTACGGGCCAAGCTGCCGCTGATGCGCGCACAGGTGCCGCCGGCGATCCAGATGGCGCCGCTGTTCGATCGCTCGATCTCGATCCGCGCCGCCGTTTCCAATGTGCAGGAGACGCTGGCGATCGCGATCTGCCTCGTCATCATGGTGATCTTCCTGTTCCTGAGGAAGGTCTCGGCCACCATTATCCCGGCGCTTGCGGTGCCGGTTTCGCTAGTCGGCACATGCGCTGCGATGTACGCCTTCGGCTTCTCCATCAACAACATGACGCTCCTGGCACTCACGCTGTCGGTCGGCTTCGTGGTCGACGACGCCATCGTCATGCTGGAGAACATCGTGCGCCATATCGAGGGCGGCATGCGCCCCTTCGAGGCCGCCTTGAAGGGCTCGCGCGAGATCGGCTTCACCATCGTGTCGATCACCTTCTCGCTGATTGCGGTGTTCATCCCGGTGCTGCTGATGGGCGGCATGGTCGGGCGGGTGTTCCGCGAATTCGCGGTGACCATTGCTGTGGCGATCATCACCTCCGGCTTCGTGTCGCTGACGCTCACGCCCATGCTGTGCGCGCGCGTGCTCAAGTCGCATCATCCGGGCGAAGAAGAGAAACAGAACTTTGTGTTGCGCGCCTTCGAGGGCCTTTTTGAGCGCATGCTGCGCGGCTACGAGTGGTCGCTCGGCCGCGTTCTCGCCTTCAAATCGATCATGCTGGTGGTCACGCTCGCGACGATCGCCGGCACGATCTGGCTCTACATCGTGGTGCCGAAGGGCTTCTTTCCGACCGAGGATACCGGTTACGTCCTCGGCATCACGGAGGGCAATACGGACATTGGCTTCGACGCGATGGTTGAGCGCCAGCGCAAGGTCGCCGATATCATTCGCAAGGACCCCGCGGTGGACTACGTCAATTCCACGGTCGGCGCCGGCGGTCCGAACTCGCTGCCCAACAGCGGGCGCATGCTGGTGGCGCTCAAGCCGCATGACGAACGCGACACGCTTGGCCTCGTCCTCGCGCGCCTGCGGCGGACCGCCAATGTCGTCACAGGTATCGAGATTTTTTTCCAGCCGATCCAGAACATCAATCTGGGCGGCAAGCTGGCGAAGAGCCAATACCAATACACGCTGCAATCCAACGACACCGCCTCGCTCTATCGCGTGGCGCCGGAGATGCGCGAGAAGATTTCGAAAGTTCACGGTCTGCTCGACGTCACGACCGACCTCTACATCAAGAATCCGCAGATCGGCATCGACGTCGACCGCGAGAAGTCGGCGGTCTATGGCGTGAGCGTCGATCAGGTTCGCCAGGAGCTCTACAACGCGTTTGGCACGCGGCAGGTCGCCACCATCTATACGCCGGCGAACGACTATGAGGTCATCCTCGAAGCCGCGCCCGAATACCGCAGCAAGCCGAGCGATCTCAGCAACATCTATTTGAAAACCACGAACGGGACGACCGTTCCGCTATCGGCGGTGACGCGCTTTGTGCCGTCGGTAGGTCCTTTGCAGGTCAATCACCAGGGCCAGCAGCCGGCGGTGACGATTTCGTTCAACCTCGCGCCCGGCTTCTCGCTCGGCCAGGCGGTCGATGCGATCCAGAAACTTGAGCGCGATGCACGTCTGCCGGCCACCATCACCAGCGGCTTCCAGGGCACCGCGCAGGTGTTCCAGGATTCATTGCGCGGGCAGGGCATCCTGATCCTGGCCGCGATCTTTGCGGCCTATGTCGTGCTCGGCATCCTGTACGAAAGCTTCATCCATCCGATCACCATCATTTCCGGCCTGCCGTCCGCCGGCATCGGCGCGATCCTGACGCTGATGCTGTTCAAGATGGATCTGTCGGTGATTGCCATGATCGGCATCGTCATGCTGGTCGGCATCGTGAAGAAAAACGCCATCATGATGATCGACTTCGCCATCGAGCGCCGGCGCGTCGGGCTCACGGCGGAGGCCGCGATCCGCGAGGCGGCACTGTTGCGTTTTCGCCCGATCATGATGACGACCTTCGCCGCGATTTTCGGATCGCTGCCGATCGCGCTCGGCACCGGCGCCGGCGCCGAATTGCGCCAGCCGCTGGGCGTCGCAGTGGTCGGCGGGCTTATGCTGTCCCAGTTGCTGACCCTCTACATCACCCCGGTGATTTATCTCTACCTCGACCGCTTCGACCGCATGATCAAGCGCGGGCTCGATCCTCAACTTGAAGAAGTGCAGGATATGCCGCCGGCGGTGGCGGCGGAATAGCGCTTTTTCGCCACCTGTCGTAAGCTGGCGGTGGGACATTCGTGTTGGGGGCGGCGGTGAATTTCAGACTATTATGGCTTGCTTTGGCCGTGGCCGCGGTCGGCTTGCTGCCGGCCGGCGCGCGGGCGGCGGTGGCACTTGCGGTCGGCGTGACCGATAATCCAAGCGACGGAATGGCCGATGGGTATTCTTACAATTACAAGTCGGAATCCGAGGCCAGGCACGATGCCCTGGAGCAGTGCCGCGCGTTCAAGACAGCGAGCAAGGCGGCGCGCAATTGCCACCTGATTGGTGGCCTGAAGAAGGGCTGCCTCGCCATCGCCTTCGATCCGGATAAAGATTCCTCCGGCATGGGCTGGGCGCTTGCCGAGAAGCGGGAGGACGCCGAAAGTAAGGCGGTCGAGAATTGCCGCGAGGCGGCGCCGCGCGGGCGCCAGAAATTCTGCAACATCGACACGTTGAAATGCGACGGCGATGCGTCGCCGAAAAAGCAATAAAAAAATCAGCGGCTAAAGCGCGAAGCTCGTCCCGCAGCCGCAGGATGCGGTCGCCTTCGGGTTCTTCACCTTGAAGGCGGCGCCAATCAGGTCCTCGACGAAATCGATTTCAGATCCCGCCATGTAGTTGACCGAGACCGGGTCGATCAGAACGGTGGCGCCGTCGCGCGCAATTACCAGATCGTCCTCGGCTTTGGCCTGCTCCATGCCGAATTTGTACTGGAAGCCGGAACAGCCGCCGCCTTCGACGGAAACGCGCAGCATCGTGCCCGGCGCCTCGGTTTTGAGGATTTCGCCGATCCGCCGTGCCGCCCGTTCGCTGACCGTGACGCTTTCGCTCATCGCAAAGACTATCCTATTGGCATAAGCCCTGATGGATAGTTAAGTGCGGCGGTCGGCAACGTCAATCGGGGCTTTATGGCGGTTGATACGCCCAGTGAAGGTGCTGCTTATGCATCCGACCCGCGGCAAAGCCGGGGCCGGCGCTACGCAGAGCCGCCCAGCGCCTCGCGCAATGACTTCCGGCGCGACTGCGACCGCATTATACACTCGGCGGCGTTCCGGCGCCTGGCGCACAAGACGCAAGTGTTCGTCTATCACGAGGGCGACCACTTCCGCACGCGGCTGACCCATACGCTCGAAGTCGCGCAGATCGCGCGCTCGCTTGCCCGCGCGCTCGGGCTCGACGAGGACCTCGCCGAGGCGGCCGCGCTCGCCCACGACCTCGGTCATCCGCCGTTCGGGCACGCCGGCGAGCGCGCGCTCGACGAAGCCATGCGCGATGTCGGCGGCTTCGACCACAACGCGCAAACGCTGAAGATCGTGACCGAACTCGAACGCCGCTACGCACAATTCGACGGCCTCAATCTGACATGGGAAACGCTGGAAGGGCTAGTCAAGCACAACGGCCCGCTCACCGACCGCGCCGGCAAACCGCTCGGCCGCTATGCCGCGAGCGGCGTTCCAAAACCGATCCACGATTATTCGCGGATCGACAATCTCGAATTGTGGTCCTTCGCCAGCGCGGAGGCGCAAGTTGCGGCGCTTTCCGATGACATCGCCTATGATGCGCACGATATCGACGACGGCTTGCGCGCCGATCTGTTTACGCTCGACGACATTGCGGCGGTTCCGATCATCGCCGCGATCGTGCGCGACATCGACCGCAGCCACGCTGCACTCGATCCCACCCGGCGCGCGCACGAGACGGTGCGCGGGTTGATTACGCGCATGATCGAGGATGTCATCGCGGAGACGGGCCTTCGTCTGGCGGCGGGCAAGTTCGGTTCAGCCGCCGATATTCGCCATGCTGCGGCGCCGGTCGCGGCCTTCTCGCCCGCAATGGCGCAAGCCGACAAGGACATCAAAGCCTATCTCTATCCGCGCATGTATCGCCATGCGCGCGTGATGAGCGTGATGCAGGACGCCGAACGCGTCGTGCGCGATCTGTTCGGCCATTATGTCGGAACGCCGACGGACTTGCCGTCGGAATGGCGCGAGGGAATGGAGCGGCTCGACGACAAAGCCCGCATGCTGCGCGTCGCCGACTACATCGCCGGAATGACCGACCGCTACGCGTTGATCGAACATGCACGCTATTTTTCACAGACCCCGGAATTGCGATGAGCGAAATCCTCGCCGAACGGGAAGTCGACCTGCTGATCGCCGGAGCCGGCCCCGGCGGAATGACGGCAGCGTTGGTCGCCTCGCTCGAAGGCCTCGACGTGCTGCTGTGCGAGAAATCGAACCAGGTCGGCGGCACCGGCGCGACCTCGGCCGGCACGCTCTGGATCCCGGGCAACACGCAAAGCAAAGCCGCGGGCTTTAACGACAGCGCTGAAGCCGCCGACGCCTATCTCGACGCGCTCATCGGCGAGGGTACCAATCGCGATCTGCGCACGGCCTATCTGCAAACCGGTCCGGTGGCGATCGACTATTTGGCTGCGCGCACCGATGTGCAATTTCTCGCTTGCGGCAAGCATCCGGACTACCGCAGCAACATGCCGGGCGCGGCGATTGCCGGCCGCGCTATCGTTGCAGCGCCCTTTGACGGGCGCTTGCTCGGCAAGGACTTCGCCCGCATCCGCGCGCCGATCGCGGAGTTTCTGGTGCTCGGCGGCATGATGATCGGCAAGGCGGACATTCCGCACCTGCTCGGGCGTTACCGGTCAGTGGGAAATTTTATCTATTCGGCGAAACTGTTTCTGCGCTATCTCGCCGACCGGCTGCGCTACAAACGCGGCACGCGCATCATGCTGGGCAACGCGCTGGTTGGCCGGCTGTATTACAGCCTGCGTAAGCGCAACGTGCCGATCCTGTTCAATGCGTCGATCGCGGGTGTCATGGGCGATCGCAATGGCGTCACCGGCGCACGCCTGAGCGTCGACGGCAGGGAGATGCTGGTAAAGACCCGCAAGGGTGTCGTGCTGGCGACCGGCGGCTACGCGCACAACAAACAATTCCGCAACATGTTCATGCCGCAGCCGGTGCCGGACCATTCGATGAGCTACGAAGGCAATCGCGGCGATGGCGTCGCCATCGGGACAAATCTGGGCGGCGCCATCACACCCGAACATTCCGGCAGCGGGCTTTGGGCTCCGGTGTCGATCACCACGCGGACGGACGGGAGCAGGGGCCTGTTTCCGCATTTGATGCTCGACCGCGCCAAGCCGGGCCTGATCGCTGTGAATTCGGCGGGGCGCCGCTTCGTCAACGAGGCAGCCTCGTATCACGACTTTGTCGAGGCGATGTTCGAGGCGCACAAGACGGCGCCGTCGATCCCGGCCTGGCTCGTCTGCGATTCCCTCTTCATGAAAAACTACGGCCTCGGCGCGGTCTATCCCGGCCACCGCAATGTCGCGAAATTCGTCGACGCCGGCTATCTCGTCAGCGCCCCGACATTGATCGAACTGGCGCGCAAGATTGCCGCCGATCCCGAACAGCTGCCCAACACCGTTGCGCGCTACAATCGCTTTGCTGACACGGGCGTCGATGTGGATTTTGCCAAAGGCGAGACCGAGCTCAATCGCTTCAATGGCGATGCTGGCCATCTGCCTAATCCGTGCATCGGCCGCATCGCGGTTGCGCCATTTTACGCGCTTGCCGTCTGGCCGGCCGACATTGCGGTCAGCACGGGCCTTGCGACCGACGCCGATGCGCGCGTGCTGGCGACCGACGGCAAGCCGATCCCGGGCCTTTATGCCTGCGGCAACGACCAGGCCTCGGTGATGGCAGGGAGCTATCCGGGCCCCGGCACGACACTGGGGCCGGCGATGGTGTTTGCCTGGCGTGCCGCCATGCACGCGCGCGGCAAGCCAGTATCGCCTTGACTTGGTCACTTTGACTTGGCCCCCGAATTCCACTACCCGCACGCCACCATGCCCGCCGCGCCATCGCCGAAACATCTGTTTGCCGCCATGCTCGAACGCGTGCGCGCGGCGACGGCGCCGCTTGTGGGCGCGGACGCCGATCTCGCCCGCATTGTGGTCGAGCCGCCGCGCGATCCGAGCCACGGCGATCTCGCCACCAATGCCGCCATGGTGCTCGCCAAGGACGCCGGCAAGAAGCCGCGCGATCTCGCCGAGGCGATCGCCGGAAATCTGCGGGCCGAGGCAATCGTTACCAAGGCCGACATCGCCGGACCCGGCTTCATCAATCTGACGCTCGACACCAAAGTGTGGGGTGAGGAGTTGCGCGTCATATTGGCGGCCGGCGCCGGCTACGGCCGCAGCGACATCGGCGCGGACGAAAAGGTCAATGTCGAATATGTCTCGACCAATCCGACCGGGCCGATCCATGTCGGGCACGGGCGCGGCGCGGTGTTCGGTGATGCGCTGGCCAATCTGCTGGGCTTTGCAGGCTTCAACGTCACGCGTGAATATTACATCAATGATGCCGGGGCGCAGGTGGATGTGTTGGCGCGCTCCGCTTATCTGCGCTACCGCGAGGCGCTTGGCGAGACCGTCGGTCCGATCCCGGAAGGACTTTACCCCGGCGATTATCTCAAACCCGTCGGCGCCGAATTGGCCGCCGCGCACGGCGCAAAACTCACCGCAATGACGGAGGCGCAATGGCTGCCCATCGTGCGCGGCGAAGCCGTCGCCATGATGATGGACTCGATCCGCGCGGACCTGGCCGCGCTCAATGTGAAATTTGACGTGTTCTTCTCCGAGCGCTCTCTGATCGAGGGCGGCAAGGATCAGGTCGCTGCAACAATCGAAGGCTTGCGCAAAAGCGGCGAAGTCTATGAGGGGCGGCTGCCGCCGCCGAAAGGCGGCAATCTCGAAGACTGGGAAGACCGCGAACAGACGTTGTTCCGCTCGACCGCATTTGGCGACGATGTCGACCGGCCGCTGAAGAAATCCGACGGCAGTTACACTTATTTCGCCTCCGACATCGCCTATCACAAATCGAAATTCGACCGCGGCTTTCGCGACATGATCGACGTCTGGGGCGCCGATCACGGCGGCTATATCAAGCGCATGCAGGCGGCGGTCAAAGCGGTCAGCGGCGGCAAGGCCACGCTCGACGTGAAGATCGTGCAGCTTGTGCGGCTTCTGCGCGCCGGCGAGCCCGTGAAAATGTCAAAGCGGTCAGGCGAGTTCATTACCCTGCGCGAAGTGGTGGATGAAGTCGGCCGCGATGCCGTGCGCTTCGACATGCTGTTTCGCAAGAACGACGCCGTGCTCGATTTCGATCTCGCCAAGGTGATCGAGGCAACGCGTGAGAACCCCGTGTTCTACGTCCAGTACGGTCACGCCCGCGCCCAATCGGTGTTCCGCAATGCGCGCGAAGCGTTGCCCAGTCTGCCGGCGGGCGCGGACGAACGTGCGCGCTGGCTCGCCAAGGCCCCGCTTGAGAAGCTCGCCGACGCCAGGGAACTTTCCCTCATGCGCCGGATGGCCGCCTATCCGCGTCTGATCGAGGCGGCTGCGGCGGCTCATGAGCCGCACCGGGTCGCCTTCTATCTCTATGAACTGGCGAGCGAATTTCATGCATTTTGGACTCGCGGAAAAGACTTGCCTCATTTACGCTTCATTATCCAGAATGATCCAGAAACGACCATGGCGCGGCTCGCTCTGGTGCAGGGGATCGTTGCTATTCTCGCCTCGGGACTTGGGTTGCTCGGGGTCGATGCACCGGATGAAATGAGGTAGCGTTCGTCTGCCGGACCGCGCCTGCCGCGGTTCCGAAAAAAGGTTGGGGCGAGCCAAGTAATATCGGGGACCGAATGGCGGACGACCGTAATCAGCGACCCTATCGTTCAAATGATCTGCCAGTGGGTGGCGCGCCGGCTGCGGCTCCCGGGCCTCAGGGGAGCGGCGATCCGCTCGCCGAACTTGCGCGGCTGATCGGACAGAACGATCCTTTCGCCGAATTTGGCCGCGATGGCCGCCGCGCCGCCCCCCAACAGCCTGCTGAGCGGCCGGTGGACTGGAGCGCGCAACCGGCAAGTTATCCGGCCTATGCTGCGCCCGCGACCGTGCCGAATTTCGGCGCCTCCGATTTTTATGCAGCGCCGGCGGGCCATCCGCAGGACGCGCAGCATTTTGCTCAGCCTTCGGCCGCGCGCCAGCCTTACAGCACTCCGGCCTATGCCGCGGACGTCTATCACACCGAAGAAGAGACCAATGGTTATGGCGGCGGTCAGCCCGGCGGCTACGACAATGCGCCGTATTATCCCAATCAATCGCCGCCGGCCTTTTCGAGCCCGATGCATTCGGCCGGCGACGACGAGGATATGTACGACGACATGCCGCCGACGCGCCGGCGCATGGGCATCGTGGCGATTGCCGCTGTTTTCGCGCTCGCTGTGATCGGCGCGGCCGGCGCATTCGGCTATCGCTCGATGTTCGGGGCCTCGGTTTCGAGCGGCCCGCCGCCGGTGATCAAGGCCGATGCGACGCCGAGCAAGATCGTTCCGGCGGCCAAGACCAAGAATTTGCAGAATGACAAGATGATCTACGATCGGGTCAACGATCGCGGGCAGGGCGAGAAGGTCGTCTCGCGCGAAGAACAGCCGGTCGACGTGGCCAGCAGGACGCCGGGATTTGCCGGCGATCAATCCGTGCCCAATCAGTCCGGATCCACTCAATCCGGGTCGTTGGGTCCCACCCAGCCGGGCATGGGCAGCGGCGTCGTCGGCAGCGAGCCGAGGAAGAT
>DATATS010000197.1:0-6013 GCA_036268675.1 Pseudolabrys sp. | reverse complement strand
TCTTCGGCGAGCGCGCGCGTGTCGGCGACGACCGCCGCGACCCATTCGCCGGAATAACGCGCGATCTCGAACGCCATGGCGCGGCGCGGAACCTTGGGCGTATCGAGGCCTGCGAGCAGCGGCATGGTGGCTTGCGCCAATTCGGCGCCATCCAGCACATAATGGACGCCGGGCATTTTGAGAGCGGCGCTCTTGTCGATCAACTTGATGCGCGCTGCGGCGTAGGGGCATGTCACCAGAGCCACGTGCTTGACATTGGGCAAATCAATATCGGCGACAAAGTTTCCCTTGCCGGCCACAAAGCGGCGGTCCTCGCGCACCCGTCGGTCGGTCGTGACGAAGCGAAACGGCTGTTGCGCGCTGCTCATTTCAATTCCCTTGGCCGGTTGACGCCGCGCATGCGCTCGGCAGCGAGCGCGATGGCCTCGATAATCTGTGCGTAGCCGGTGCAGCGGCAGATATTGCCGGAAATTGCGTCCACGATATCGTCGCGCGTGGGCGAGGGATTGTCGGCGATGAGCGCGTGCGCGACCAGCACCATGGCCGGCGTGCAATAGCCGCACTGCATGCCGTGGGTTTCGCAAAACGCGTCCTGGATCGGCGACAATTCACCGGGGCCAGGCGTGACGCCTTCGATGGTCGTGATCGATGTTCCCGCTGCCTGCACGGCAAACATGAGGCACGAGCGCACGGCGACACCGTCGAACAGGACGGTGCAGGCGCCGCAGACGCCATGCTCGCAACCGGCATGCGCGCCTTTCAAGCCGAGGTGATCGCGCAAGCAATCGAGCAAGGTGGTGCGCGGCTCGACATCGAGCGCGTGCGCGGTGCCGTTGACGGAAAGCTCAATGCGCATGGGCTTTTCCCATCGCGCTGGATTTGGCGTCCGAAATAGCCCTCAGGCTAAGAGATAAGGCGGCGCGGCGTCGATAGTCGGCGGAAGCGTGCAGATCGTCAAGCGGTTCGATATCGGCAAGCGCCGCACGCACGGCATTTTTTACTTTGGTCTCATCGAGCTTCGTGCCCGCCAGCTCTTTCTCCGCGCTATCGAGACGAATGGGGACGTCGGTTGCCGCGCCGACACCGATCGCAATGCGCTTGCATGTGCCGTCGTCGCCCAATTCCAATTGCGCCGCGGCCGCGACAAAAGCGAAATCGCTGCGCCGCGCATTCACCTCGTGAAATCCGATGCCGATTTTTCCGCGCCAGAGCGGAAAGCGCACGGCGGTCAGGCATGCGCCAGCAGGTAAATTCGTGATCATCAGCCCCGTGAAAAAATCACGCGCGGTCATTTTCCCATCCTTCGCGCTGGCGCGATAGGTCAAGGTCGCATCGAGCGTCATTGCGATGAGCGGCAGTTCGGCCGCCGGATCGGCATGGGCAAGCGATCCGCCGACGGTTCCGCGCGCGCGGGTCGCAGCATGGCCGATATGGGGCATGGCGCGCGCCAACAACGGAACCTTGTCCGCGATGAGCGCATGGCGCTCTACGAGGCATTGCCGCGTTGTGGCGCCGATCGCGACGGTGTCGCCATCGGCGCGGATATAACTCAGTGCCGCGATGCGATTGATGTCGACCAGCCGCGTAGGACGTGCAAGCCGCATCGCCATCATCGGCACCAAAGTCTGCCCGCCGGCGATCACGCGCGCGCTGTCGTCGGCTGCAAGGAGCGCGCAGGCCTCCTCGATGCTGGCGGCGCGGGAATATTCGAAAGGGGCTGCTTTCATGAAGGGCGCTGAACTCGGCTATCGTGCGGCGTTTTGTTGTGCCCCGAAGCTGGCCCGACGCCAAGTGACCCTGCGCGAGACGCCCCATTTCGGTGTTGTCGGGCCATCGCCGATATGGTTAAAGTGCCTCTCGCATTATCGCAACCGCAAAAACACCTCATCCAAGGGCCGCGCAACACTTTGCCGCGGCCGAACGCGACGGGACCACGCATATGCCGAAGATGAAGGGCGCCGACGTCATCACCGAATTCCTGGTCGACAGTAAAATTCCCTATGTGTTTGGCATCTGCGGCCACGGCAATGTCGGCATGCTCGACTCACTCTATGCCGCGCGCGACCGCATCAAGATGGTGTCGCCGCGCCACGAGCAGGTGGCAGTCCACATGGCGGATGCCTATTTCCGCGTGCGCCATGAAGCAGTGGCGACGCTCACGTCATGCGGCCCCGGCTCCTGCAACATCGTGATGCCGCTTGCCTGCGCCATCACCGATTCGTCGGCGGTCCTCGCCATCACCTCGAACGTGCCGACGCAGCAGTTCAATCGCAGTCCGTTCCAGGAAGTGAACAAGCATTATCAGGCGGACTTTCCGAGCATCGTCAAGCCGGTGGTCAAGCGCAGTTGGCAGCCGACCCGCGTGGAGATGTTGCCGCTCGCGTTGCGCCAGGCGGCCACCACCATGCTGTCCGGCCGTCCGGGCCCGGTGAATGTCGACGTGCCGTTCAATGTCTATCAGGAAGAAGCCGACGTCGAAGCGCCAAAGCCCGCCCCGAAATTCGGAACCCAGCGCAGCGGCGCGTCGCCGGAAGAAATTGCGGCCTGTGTCGATATGATTTTGGCGGCGCGGCAGCCTGTCATTTTCGTCGGTCACGGCGTCACATTATCTGAAGCCTCCAGGGAACTGACCGAACTCGTACACCGGCTGCAGATCCCGGTGATCTCTTCGCCGAACGGCATGGGCGCGCTCGACATGACCGACCCGCTGTCGCTTGGCTTTATCGGCCGTAATGGCGCGTTCCCCGCCAATGAAGCCGGCCGCCGTGCCGATGTGGTGATTGCGATCGGTGCGCGCTTCGACGATCGGTCGGCGTCGTCCTGGCTGCCGGGCTATTCGTGGAATTTCCCGGCCTCGAAACTCATCCATGTCGACGTCGACCCGGAAGAGATCGGCCGCAATTACCCGCCCGATATCGGCATCCTCGCGGATGCGCGCACCTTCATCCGGCAGCTGCTCGCCGAGATCGAGCGCCGCGGCGCCAAGCGCAACGAGGCGCTCGAGCCGTGGCTGGCCAACATCAAGGACTGGCAGGACCAGTGGACCAAATTCACCGCGGCCAATTTCGACATCCATGCCTCGCCGATCCGGCCCGAACGCATCGTCGCGGACTGCCAGGCGGTGATGCCGAAGGATGCCATTTTGTGCTGCGACGTCGGCGTCAATCACAATTGGTACATGCAGTTCTGGAAAGCGCGAGCGCCGCAGACGATGCTCAATTCCTGGGGCTTTTCGGCCATGGGCTTCGGCGCTGCTGGCGCGCTCGGCGCCAAGCTCGCGGCACCCGACCGCCCTGTGGTGGCGATCGCGGGCGACGGCTGCTTCACGATGGTGCCGCACGTTCTATGCACGGCGGTTGAATACAATATCCCGGTGGTCTGGGTGATCTGGAATAATTTCGGCTGGGTTTCGATCCGCGACATCCAGCTGGGCATGTTCGGCGGGCGCGAGCTCGGCACCATGTTCCATCAGGGCGCCAATCAGAAGCCGTACAATCCGGATTTTGCGGCCTGGGCGCGGGCGGCAGGCGTCGAAGCCGTCACCGTCACCAAGTCGGAAGACTTCGCCGGCGCGCTCGAGCATGCCATCAAGGCGAACAAGCCCTATGTGATCGACGTCCATGTGGATGCGGAAGTGCGCCCGCCGGCAACCGGCGCCTGGCAATTGCCGCCGACGCCGTGGAAGGAGCCGGTGTTCGGCCAGCGCTATATCCCCGACACCGTTCCGGCGAAGTAGCGCATGATCCCGAAAAGTGGGAACCGGTTTTCGGATAAGATCATGCGCAAAGCAAAAGAGTGAGCAAGCCGATGAGCACCGCCCGCGAGGCCTTTATTCGCCACATCGCCGAAGTGCCGTGGCTGGAATTTCCAAATCATTTCGGCGGCGCGCTGTCGAAACCGCTGGTTATGCCGGAGACGGCAGGATCAAAGCATATCGACTACCGCATTTCGATGTATCAGCCGAAAGCCTACGTCGAAAAGCACAGCCACAAAGTGCAGGAGCAGGTCTATCATGTGATCGAAGGCGAGGGCCTGATGCATGTCGACGGCAAAGATCACGTCGTGCGCAAGCACGATTTCATTTTTCTTCCTCCCGGCGTGCCGCACGCGATCTCGAATACCGGCGTCGCCGATCTGGTATTTTTGGTGGTCACGTCACCGGTAACGGACGATGAGACGCCTGTCTAGAGTAGCGAAGGGGTCGGGATGTTAAATGCACGAGCAAGATCGAAAGGCGCCGGTACGCGTTCACGCGCCGCTGCTATACGTCATTCCGAGGGCGAAAAGGCGCCGCGTGCGCGCAGCGGCGTGCAATCGATCGGTCGAGGCTTTGCGATCCTGGAAGAGATCGCGCGCAACCGCGACGGTATCGGACTGGCGGAATTGAGCAAGCGCGTCGGCTTGCACAATTCAACGGCATTCCACCTGGTCAAGACCATGGTGACATTGGGCTACGTGCGGCAGCTCAAGGAATCAAAGCGCTATCGCGTCGGCCGCCCGTTGTTCGCGCTCGCCGCCAGCGCGCTCGACGAAATCGAGATGATGAGTCTGGCGACACCGATCCTGGAAGACCTTTCGCGCGACACGGGTGAGGCGGCGCATTTTTCCGTGCGCATGGGCGATGCTGTCGTGGTGCTGGCGCGCACCGGCGGGCAGGGCGCGTTCCAGTTGACCGACCGCGTCGGCGTGGTGCGTCCCTCGCATTGCACGGCGCTCGGCAAGGTCATGCTGGCGGCTTTGGCCGACGACGCATTCGAGAGTTACCTTGCGCGCGCCGAGCTCAAAGCGCATACGCCGCGCTCTATTACCAGCGCCGAGCGGCTGCGCCGCGAGGTGGGCGAGGTGCGCAAACTGGGGCTTGCGATCGACGACGGCGAATTTGACGCCGAATTGCGCTGTCTTGCGGTATCCGTGCGGGATTTCTCAGGTGCGGTGATCGGCGCCATCGGCATTTCCGGGCCGGTCTGGCGGCTTTCGATCGAGGCTCTGCAGAAGCGCGCCCGCACCGTGCGCGCGACCGCCGATCGCCTTTCCGCGGAATTTGGCTATGCTGGCGATATGAGAGCGGCAGAGTAACTGCTTGTCATTCTGGGTTCCGCCCTGTGGCTGGCCCCGGAATGACGGCAAAGGAGATGCGGACGATGCCGAGATACCAAAATTACATTCCCCACGGCGTCATCCCGGCCGTTCTGTTGCCGTTCGAGAACGACCTGTCCATCGACGAACAGAGTTTCCGCAAGCACCTGTGCGACGTTGCCGCTGTAGAAGGTCTGTCCGCTATCACCATCAACGCCCATTCGACCGAGGTGGCCTCCTGCACCTTCGACGAGCAACGGCGGGTCCTTGATATTGCACAGGACGAGATCGGCGCGAAGCTGCCGCTGATCAACGGCATCTGGGCCGACGGCTCGCTCGAGGCTGCGCGGCTTGCGCGCATGGCGGAGCAGGGCGGCGCCTCGGCCCTGTTGGTATTTCCGCCGGGCCCGTTCACGCTCGGCCAGTCGCCGGCAATGGCGCTGGCGCATTTCAGGCGCATCGCGGACGCGACGGACCTGCCGCTGATCGCATTTCAATACCCGCTCGCAACGGGGCAGGGCTATCCAAAGGACACGTTGCTCAAGCTTGTCGACGAAGTTCCGACGATCCGTGCGATCAAGGATTGGATCGGCAATGTGCCGCATCACGAATGGCACATCGGCACGCTCCAAAACCTGCCGCGGCCGGTGAACGTGCTCACCACACACAGTTCGTGGCTGTTCCCGTCGCTGGTGCTCGGCTGCAACGGCTTACTGTCCGGATCAGGCAGCGTGATCGCCGACTTGCAGGCAAAATTGTTCCGCGCGGTGCAAGCCAACGACCTTGAGGAAGCCAAGCGCCTCAACGAACGTATCGAGCCGACCGCGCGCGTATTCTACGCCGATCCGTTCGTCGATATGCACAACCGCATGAAAGAAGCGCTGGTGCTGCTCGGAAAATTGCCGCGCGCCGTGGTGCGTCCGCCATTGGTCAAGAT
>DATATS010000196.1:0-5395 GCA_036268675.1 Pseudolabrys sp. | reverse complement strand
CTGCCGGTGACCGACACGGTCAAGACCGTGGACGCGCAAGGCCGCGTCGGCGCGACCGTCGACCGCAATACGCTGCGGCTCATTCAAACGCCGCAGGCTTTCGCCTTCGACGCTTTGCTCGACGCGCACCGCCGCGCGGCCAAGCAGGGCCGCGAGGATTTCACCGACGACGCCGCGCTCGCCGAATGGGCTGGCATGACGGTCAACGTGTTCGCGGGCGAGCCTGGCAACATCAAGATCACGGAAGCCGGCGACTTCGCCCGCGCCGAGGCGATGCAGGTCTCGACCCAATTTTCCCAACTTGGCGACATACGCACCGGCACCGGCATCGACGTGCACGCCTTCGCGCCCGGCGATCATGTCACCTTGGGCGGCGTGCGCATCGCGCATGGGCAAGCGCTGACCGGCCATTCCGACGCCGACGTGGTGCTGCACGCGCTCACCGACGCCATTCTCGGGAGCCTCGCCGACGGCGACATCGGCGTGCATTTCCCGCCGAGCGACCCGCAATGGAAAGGCGCCTCCTCCGACCGCTTCCTGACGTTCGCGCTCGAACGCCTGAAAGCGCGCGGCGGGCGCATCGCGCATATCGACATCAACATCGTGTGCGAAGCGCCGAAAATCGGCCCGCATCGCGACGGCATGCGCGCCAACATCGCGCGGCTTTCGGGCATCGCGGTGAACCGCGTGGCGGTGAAGGCGACCACCAGCGAGAAACTCGGCTTCACCGGGCGTGGCGAGGGCATCGTCGCTTATGCCACCGCGACCGTCCGGTTGCCCTGGAGCGAAGCGTGACACCGGCCATGCGGCTGGCGGCGAGCGAACTGCTTGATCTATGCCGCGCGCGCGGACTGAAAGTCGCCACGGCCGAATCCTGCACCGGCGGGCTGGTGGCGGGCGCGCTCACCGAGATTGCCGGCTCGTCTGACGTGGTGGACCGCGGCTTCGTCACCTATTCGAACGAAGCCAAGCAGCAAATGCTGGGCGTCTCAGCGCAAATTCTGCGCGATCATGGCGCGGTGAGCCGCGAGACCGCCGAAGCCATGGCGCGCGGCGCGCTCGGCAAGGCCAACGCGGACATCGTCGTTTCCATCACCGGCATCGCGGGCCCGGGCGGCGGCAATCAAGACAAGCCGGTCGGCCTCGTCCATTTTGCGGCTGCCTCGCGCAGCGGCGCCCTCACCCACCACGAAATGCGCTACGGCGATATCGGGCGTACGGAAGTGCGCAAGAAATCAGTGTTGCAGGCGCTGGCGATGTTGAAAGAGATGGCTGCGCGGGCCTGAACGGGAGAACGGCATCATGAATCCCACGGAGTTAAGCGGCTATCTAGCCGCCGGCTTGGTCTTCTTGACCTTCTATATGCAGACAATGATCCCGCTGCGCATTGTCGGCATCTGTGCCAACGTGGCCTTCATCATCTACGGTTATCTCAATGGCCTTTATCCGGTTCTCGTTCTCCACTTGGGCCTTTTGCCGCTGAACAGCCTGCGCTTGCGGCAAATGCTGCACTTGACGCGCCAAGTGCGGCTCGCTTCACGGGGCGATCTCAATATGGAGTGGGTGAAGCCGTTTGCCGTGATGCGCAATGCACAGGCTAACGAGGTGCTTTTTTCCAAAGGCGAGGAGGCCGACAACATGTTCGTGGCAATCTCGGGCCGTTACGCGCTGGTAGAAAGCGGCATCGAGATAGCACCGACGCAAATAGTGGGCGAGTTCGCGTTCCTCGCGCCCAGCCGCAAGCGCACCCAGACGCTTCGATGCGTCGAATCCGGAACGTTGTTGCAGTTGGCCTATAACCAGGTCGAACAGTTGTTCTTTCAGAATCCGAAGTTCGGCTTCTTTTTTCTGCGGCTGATAACAGCCCGGCTTTTCCAGAACATCGACCGACTCGAAAGCGAGATCACGCAACTCCGCGGCACTTAGCCTGCGTAATCACAGGCCATGTGAACTTCCGCGAGGAGATCACGATCACTGCATCGCGTCGATCACCGAATAAATGTGCTCCGGCGTCACTACCAGTTCGTAGAACAGCCGGATCGCGATGGCGATGATCAGAAGCGCAAGCGCGGTGCGCAATTCCTCGCCGCGCAATTTCGCGCCGGCGCCGACGCCGAATTGCGCGCCCAGCACGCCACCGACAACCAGAATTCCACCCAGCACGATGTCCACCGTGTGATCGATGGCCGCGTGCATGACGGTCGCCATGCAAGCGACGATGAACATCTGGAATTGCGAGGTGCCGATCGCCAGCGTGGTGCGCATGCGCAGCAGATAGACTTTCGCTGGAATGAGAATGAAGGCGCCGCCGGTACCGAGCACCGCGGTCAAGATGCCGACGACGAATCCGAGCACCACGACCGGGATGACGCTGATGTACAGCCCCGAGCGATAGAAGCGCATCTTGAACGGCAGGCGGTGTATCCACGTGTGCTGGTGCAGCCTGCGTTCGACGCGCTGGCCGCGCCGCGCCGCGCGCATCGCCTGCACGCTTTCGGTGAGCATCAGCCCGCCGATCGAGCTGAGCAGCACCAGGTAACTCATCTTGATGGTGAAATCGATCTGGCCGAGCTCCTGCAACCAGCGGAAGATCGAAACACCGGTCGCCGAGCCGGCGAGCCCGCCGAACAGCAGCCATGTGCCCATCTTGTAGTCGACGGATTTCTTGCCGCCCTGCCGGATGGCCCCGACCAGCGAGGCTGCGGCGACCGGGCTTGCCTGGCTCGCGACTGCGATGCCGGACGGAATACCGTAGAAGATCAACAACGGCGTGGTGATGAAGCCGCCGCTCACCCCGAGCATGCCGGAGAGGAACCCGACCGCCAGGCCGAGGCCGAGGACGACAAAGACGTTTACTGCGAGTTGAGCGACGGGGAGATAGATTTCCATGAAGTCTGCCGCCATTGGCGGCGCTGCCGGCAGGGACGCGAGGCAAGCACCTTGCGCCCGCGTTTGCCGCTTTTTTGAGTCGCTCGCCCTTGGCGCTATTCAGCACAAAACCAAGGCTGCGGACAATATCGCGGGCGGGAAGTTCCCGCTAAACTGCCTCCGTCATGAGCGCACTTCCCGTCACGCGCCGGCGCGCGGCAAAAAGCCTGCTGGGCTGGCTTGCCTGCCTTCTTGCCTGCCTCGCGGCGGGCGTCCTGCCGGCGCACGCCCAGGGCAGCCTGACGGCGCGGTACATGATCTCGATGACCGGCGTGTCGATCGGCGAAATCGGCTGGCAGGTCGATATCGGCGAAAGCGCCTATACGGCGAGCGCGACCGGCAAGGCCAGCGGCATGCTCAGCGTCCTGGTGAACGGAAAAGGCTCGGTCGAGTCGAGCGGCGCGGTCGTGGATGGCGGGCCGGTTCCGGCGAATTTCACCTCCAAGATCGACGACGACGAGGGGCACACCGAATTGAAGGTGGCGTTCACCGATGGCGTCGCCAAGGAGCGCGTCGTCAGCGGTCCGCCGCCGGAGCCGGGCCGCCTGCCCGTCTCCGACGCGGAGCGGCACGGCGTCAGCGATCCGCTCAGTGGGATGCTCGTACCGGTCGTGCCGGGCGGCGATTTCAAGGCAGCGGCGAACTGCAAGCGACGTTTGCGCATTTTCGACGGGCGGCGGCGCTATGATCTTGCGCTGTCGTTCGGGCGCGTCGACACGTTCAAGGCCGAGCGCGGCTACAAGGGACCGGTGCTGGTGTGCGGCGTCGTGCTGCATCCGATCGGCGGTTACAAGCCCGGCAGCATGCTGGTCAAATATGTGGCCGGCCGGCACGACATGGAATTGTGGTTTGCGCCCGTTGCCGGAACGTCGCTGATTGCGCCGATCCGCGTGGCGATGCCGACAATGCTCGGCACGCTGAAGATCGTGGCCGTGCAATTTGAAACGGTCGCCGCGCCGCCCGCCGTGCCGGCAACTGCACCCATTCATGCGCCGGTGACGAGCGAGCCGCTGCCGGCGCCTGCTTCGTCCGATCAACCCGCCGCGCGCCCATAGACCGCATCGGCGCGCCGCTCGAACGCCTCCGCCATGCGACGGAAGACGGCGTCGAACATCGCGCCCATCAGCATGGCAAGCGTGCGGCTTCTGAATTCATAGTCGATGAAAAATTCGACATCGCAGGCGTTATCGCCGGCAGCGTGAAACGACCAGCGGTTCTGCATGCGCTTGAATGGCCCGTCGATATATTCGACCAGAATTTTCAAATTCGGCTTGTCGAGCGTCACCCGGCTGGTGAAGGCGTGCCGGATCATCTTGTAGGCGACCGTCATGTCGGCGACGAGCACGCTGACGCCCTCGCTTTTATCCGTTCGAGTCTTGATGCGCAGCGCGCCGCAGAGCGGAACGAATTCGGGATATTTTTCGACGTCCGCGACCAGCGCGAACATTTCCTGCGCGCTATGGCGAACGCGGCGCCTGGTTGTGAATTGGGGCACCGATCTAACCGTTCGTCCCCGCGAAAGCGGGGACCCAGCATTCGTTGATAGAGTTTCCAATGCAGCCTTGGGTTCCCGCTTGCGCGGAAACGAACGGATGGAGTTGCATCACGCTTTCGCCGTCCGCGCCGCTTTCAACCGAGCGAAATCCTCGCCGGCGTGGTGCGAGGAGCGCGTCAGCGGCGAGGCAGACACCATCAGGAAGCCTTTGGTGTAGGCAATCGTCTCCAGCGCCGTGAACTCGTCCGGGGGCACAAAGCGCACCACCTCGTGATGCTTGCGCGTCGGTTGCAGATATTGCCCGACGGTGAGGAAATCGACGTCGGTCGAGCGCAGGTCGTCCATCACCTGCAGGACATCGTTGCGCTCTTCGCCAAGCCCCAGCATGATTCCGGATTTGGTGAACATCGACGGGTCGAGTTCTTTTACCCGTTGCAGCAATCGCAGCGAATGAAAATAACGCGCGCCCGGCCGCACGGTCAGATAAAGCGATGGCACGGTTTCCAGATTGTGATTGAACACATCGGGTTTTGCCTCGACCACCAGTTCGAGCGCGCCGTCCTTGCGCAGAAAATCCGGCGTCAGCACTTCGATGGTGGTCTGCGGGCAGACGCGGCGAATGGCGCGGATGGTGTCGGCAAAATGCCTTGCGCCGCCGTCGGCGAGATCGTCACGGTCCACTGAGGTGACGACAATGTGCGCAAGACCTAACTTGGCGGTTGCTTCGGCGACGTGCTCGGGCTCGCTGGCGTCGAGCGCGCCTGGCAGACCCGTCTTGACGTTACAGAAGGCGCAAGCGCGCGTGCAGGTGTCGCCCATGATCATGAAGGTGGCGTGCTTTTTCTCCCAGCACTCGCCGATATTGGGGCAGCCGGCCTCCTCGCACACCGTGTGCAGGCCGTTCTCGCGCATAAGTTTCTGCGTGGCGAAATAACCCGGCGACACCGGCGCCTTGACGCGGATCCAGTCGGG
>DATATS010000195.1:0-2638 GCA_036268675.1 Pseudolabrys sp. | reverse complement strand
TCTTCGGTGACCCGCGCCGGAGGTGGAGCCCGGCAGAGACCAAGGAAGCCCGATCGTCGTTGCTTCAAGACGCGTCCCCTGCTGAGAGCAGGGTTTGCCGGTTTCGCCTCCGGCTGCCGGTCAGATTTCTTGGAGAGCTTTGGCTTCTCTCTCCAGGCGGCTGGCGGGCCTCTTGTCCCGCTACCTACCGACCGACACACGTCCACAGGCACGTGCGAGTTTGGGCAAGAATGCAAATAACAAATTTCTCGCGCGATGCAAGAGAATTAGTTCTCTGCGCGCAAAACTTCCTTAACTTTTTTCGACGGGCCGGGCGCGCCTGACGCTCACTCGCGCGCGGTGAACGGCTCGATGTTGTGCGCGTTGCGGACGAACTGCACCATGATGGCGATGCCGCCGAGCACGAACAGCGCGTCGAGGATGCGCTGTCCGATGTGGCCGAGATCGAACAGCGTCGCGAGCGCCCAGGAGCCGGCGAAGGCTGCGCCGAACACTTCGGCGCCGATCAGGATGGCGGCGCTGACGACCGTGAGGACGTTGAGCCAGACGACGCGGCGGCCTTGGATCATGACAAGCTCCTGCTCGATTGCCGCAATCAAGCCGAATCCAGGCGTTGAATCAAGTCTATAGACTGTCCGCTGTCATGGCCGGGCTTGTCCCGGCCATCCCGCTTAGGCGGGCGCCGCGCGTCCCTAAGCGGGGTCACCGGGACAAGCCCGTGACGACAGGCAGAGAGTTTGGGGTTGGCCGCAAGCTCACAAGACCGCTCGCCAATGGCTACGTTCGTCGCTAGATGAACGGCATGACCTCGCCTCGTGCTTCCGCCGACCGCCAAAATCCCCTGCTCGCCGACTGGACGACCGCCTTCGGTTTGCCGCCGTTCGAGGCGCTCAAGCCGGAGCATTTCCTGCCCGCCTTCGACCAGGCGCTGGCCGCGCACCGCGCCGAGATCGACGCCATCGCCGTTAACCCTCAGCCTGCAACCTTCGACAACACCATCGCCGCCCTCGAGAAGGGCGGCCGCGACCTGGAGCGAGTCGCCAATGTCTTCTTCGTGCTGGCGGGCGCCAACACCGGAGATGCCATCGAGGCGGTCGAGCGGGAGGTGTCGCCGCTCCTGGCTCGCCACAACAACGCCCTGACCCTGAACCGGGCGCTCTATGCCCGCATCGGGGAGCTGTTCCGGCGGCGCGCCGCGCTCGGCCTGAACGCCGAACAGGCTCGCGTGCTGGAGCGCTACCACACCCGATTCGTGCGCTCGGGCGCAGCGCTCGAAAAGCCAGCGCAGGACCGCCTCGCGGCCATCAATGAGCGGCTGGCGAGCCTCGGCACCCAATTTGGCCAGAACGTGCTGGCCGACGAGAAGGCCTACGCGCTGCTGCTCGATGAGGGCGACCTCGCCGGCCTGCCGGATTTCGCCCGCGCCAATGCCCGCGCGGCGGCGCAGGAGCGCGGCCATCCCGGCAAATACGCCATTACGCTGGCGCGCTCGTCCTGTGAGACCTTCCTGCAATTTTCCGCCCGCCGTGACCTGCGCGAGAAGGTGTTCCAGGCCTGGATCAAACGCGGCGAGAACGGTGGGGCGACCGACAACCGGGCGATCGTCGCCGAGATGGTCTCGCTTCGCGGCGAGCGGGCAAAGCTGCTCGGCTTCGACAGCTTTGCCGACTACCGGCTCGACGACCAGATGGCCAAGACGCCTGCGGCTGCGCGCAAGCTGCTCGACGAGGTCTGGGGCCGCGCGCGCGCCAAGGCGGCCGCCGAGCGCGACGCCTTGCAAGCCATGATCGCGCAGGAGGGCGGCAATTTCGCGCTCGGGCCGCACGACTGGCGCTACTACGCCGAGAAACTCCGGAAAGCCAAATTCGATTTGGATGAGGCCGAGATCAAGCCTTACTTCCAGCTCGACAAGATGATCGAGGCGGCCTTCGAGACGGCGCATCGGCTGTTCGGCCTGAACTTCAAGCCGGTCGAGGTGCCGCTCTATCACGCCGATGCGCGCGCATGGGAAGTGACGGACAGAGGCGACAAGCCCGTCGGACTGTTCATCGGCGATTATTTCGCGCGCGGCTCCAAGCACTCTGGCGCCTGGATGACGTCGCTGCGCGACCAGGAAAAGCTCATCGGCGACGTGCGGCCGGTGATCGTCAATGTCTGTAATTTTTCCAAGCCCGCGGCCGGCGAGCCGGCGCTGTTGTCGTTCGACGACGCCCGCACGCTGTTTCATGAGTTCGGCCACGCCCTGCATGGTCTGCTGTCGAACGTGACCTACCCGCTGCTCGCGGGCACCGCGGTGCCGAGCGATTTCGTCGAATTGCCCTCGCAGCTTTATGAGCATTGGCTGGAAGTGCCGGAGATTCTGCAAAAATACGCCCGCCATGCGCGCAACGGCGAGCCGATGCCGAAGGCGCTGCTCGACCGGCTGCTGGCCACGCGCACATACGGGCAGGGCTTCGCTACCGTGGAATATACGGCCTGCGCGCTGGTCGATCTCGATATTCACGCGCTGCCCGGCACGCCCAAGCTCGACGTCTCGGATTTCGAGCGGCGCGATCTTGAGCGCATCCATATGCCGGCGGAAATCGTCATGCGGCACCGGCTGCCGCATTTCCAGCATCTGTTCACCGGCGGCGGCTAT
>DATATS010000194.1:0-1964 GCA_036268675.1 Pseudolabrys sp. | reverse complement strand
AAACAACCGGCGGTTATTCGCATCTTCGTGGACGCCGACGCTTGTCCGGTGAAACCGGAAATCTATCGGGTGGCGGAGCGCTACGCGCTGCACGTTTATGTGGTGGCCAACGCCTTCATGGCGGTGCCGCGCAGCGATTTGGTCGAGCGCGTGATTGTCAGCGAGGGCCCCGACGTCGCCGATGAATGGATTGTCGAGCGTGCCGGCGCCAATGACATTGTCATCACCGCCGATATTCCGCTGGCCGGGCGTTGTGTCAAGAAAGGCGCGACGGTCATCGGCCCCACCGGCAAGCCATTCAGCGAGGATTCGATCGGCATGGCGCTGGCGACGCGCAACCTGCTGACGGACTTGCGCAGCGCCGGCGCCACCACCCGCGGGCCGGCGCCATTGAGCCGCCAGGATATTTCACGCTTCCTGTCGGCGCTCGATCTGGCGGTGACAAGGTTGAAGCGGAAATATTCGGGTCAGGCGTAAAGCGATTGCCGCGATCACAGTGTGCTCCCTCTCCCCTGTGGGGAGAGGGTCGGGGTGAGGGGGTAAAATCTATCGTTTGACTTTAACCCCTCACCCGCCGGCCTTCGCTAAAGCTCGGCGGCGATCTCTCCCAAAGGGAGAGGTGAAGGGAAGCTCACTCCGTCGCTTCGGCGACCCCGCCGTGCGCCTTCGACCAGCCGGCAGGGTCGTGGATGAATGTCTCCACTTCCGCCAGCATCTTCGGCTCGAACTTGTCGCTCGCCCTGGCGACCGCGAGCAGGTCTTTCCAGGTCGTCAGCCAATGCAGCGTGACGCCGAGATCGCCGAAGATTTTTTTCGCCTGCGGATAGATGTCGTAAAAGAAAATCACGAAGCAATGATCGCACGTCCCGTCGGCGTCGCGCAGTGCCTTGATGAAGTTCACTTTGCTTTTGCCGTCGGTGGCGAGATCCTCGACCAGCAGCACGCGCTGACCCGGGATCAACTGGCCTTCGATCTGCGCGCCGCGGCCGAAGCCTTTCGGTTTTTTCCGTACATATTGCATCGGCAGGTTCAACCGATCGGCGACCCATGCGGCAAACGGAATTCCGGCGGTTTCGCCGCCGGCCACCGCATCGATGTTGCTGGCGCCGATGTCGCGCTTGATGGTGTCGACCGCAAAGCCCATCAGCGTCGAACGCACCTCGGGAAACGAGATCAGCCAGCGTGAATCGTTATAGACCGGGCTCGCCCAGCCGGACGTGAAGATGAACGGCTTGTCCTGCATGAAGCGGACGGCCCCTGTGTCGAGATACATGCGCGCCGTCTCGGCGGCGATGGTTTTCCTGTCGACGGTCATGGCCGTGCCTATACCGGTTTTGGTCCCGCCTTCACATACCAATCGGCGATCTGTGCACCGGTCCAGAACAGCACATCCTTCTTCTTCCTGATTTTCTCGAAAATCCTGCGGAAATATTTGGTACGGTGCGCCGCGCCCATGATGTAGGGATGCACCGAAATCGCCATGACGCGGGCCGAGCCCTTGGCGTCCTTGTAGATCTGCTCGAACTGATCCATCGCCCGCTCATAGTATTCGGACGCCTTGTGATGCTGGATGAGCATCATGGCGACGTCGTTGATTTCCTGCGTGTAGGGGATGTTGAGGATCGGCTTGCCGCGTGTCTTCATCCAGACCGGCTGATCGTCGAGCACCCAATCGGCGACGTAGTCGTAGCCTTCCTCCGCCAGGACATCCGGTGTCTCCCAGGTTTCGGTCAGGCCGGGGCCGAGCCAGCCGCGTGGGCGTTTTCCCGTCGCGCGCTCGATCACCTCGACGCACTTGCGGATATCCGCGCGCTCGTTCTCGACCTTTTGCAGGTTGCGCTGGGTGTAGCCATGGCCGATGAATTCCCAGTTGCGCTCGGCGGCGGCCTTGACGATATCCGGGTAGGCCTCGGCGGCGACGCCGTTGATGTTCATCACGCCCGGAATCTTGAACTCGTCATAGA
>DATATS010000193.1:0-15391 GCA_036268675.1 Pseudolabrys sp. | reverse complement strand
CAGCTTGAATATACCTGGACGCTGACGCTCGCCGGCCACTACGCGGATTTCTGGACACTGACCGAGCGCGCGCTGGACTATTCGCTGGCGCGTGTCCCCTCGGTGCCGAAAGCGCTCAAGCCAAAATTGATGGAGGCCTATTTCCAACTTGACGCTTTCCCCGACGCGAAAGCCTGCCTGCGGGCGCTCAAAAGCGCCGGCAAGAAGACCGGCATCCTCTCCAACGGCTCGCCCAATATGCTCAAAGGCGCGGTCGACGGAGCCGGCATCGGCGGCGATCTTGACGCCGTGCTCTCGGTCGACAGCGTGAAGAAGTTCAAGGCGCGGCCCGAGGTCTATGCGCTCGTCACGGATCATTTCAAATGCAAGCCGGCCGAGGTCACGTTCGTGTCGTCGAACCGCTGGGACGTGATGGCGGCAAACTCCGTCGGTTTCCGCCCCATCTGGGTCAATCGCGGCCAGATGCCGGACGAATATCTCGATTTCCCGCCAGTGCAGACGCTTTCCGATCTGAACGGCATGGCGGCGCTGGGTTGATCTTTTTTCGACATTTGTAGGGGCCGGACTGGCGCACTCGGACGCTCGTCTCTATATGCGCCTTTCCTTTCCCGCCAGCCTCACCCATTCATGCAATCGATCATTTCCATCAACAATCTGTCGAAGACCTACGCCTCCGGGTTCCAGGCGCTCAAGGCCATCGACCTCGATATCGAACGCGGCGAAATCTTCGCCCTGCTTGGCCCCAATGGCGCCGGCAAGACGACACTGATCGGTATCGTCTGCGGCATCCTGGTTGCGAGCGGCGGCAAGGTAACGGTCGACGGCCACGACAACGTCGATGACTATCGCGCCGCCCGCTCGTTGATCGGACTGGTGCCGCAGGAGATCATGATGGCGCCGTTCGAGACCGTCTGGGCAGGGGTGACGATGTCGCGCGGGCTTTTTAACAAGCCGAAGAATCCGGCCTATCTCGAAAAGGTGCTCAAGGACCTGTCGCTGTGGGACAAGCGCCACGCCAAGATCGTTGAGTTGTCCGGCGGCATGAAGCGGCGGGTCCTGATCGCCAAGGCGCTCAGCCACGAGCCGCAGATCCTGTTCCTCGACGAGCCGACCGCCGGAGTCGATGTCGAACTTCGCAAGGACATGTGGCAGGTGGTACGCGAACTTCGCGCCTCCGGCGTCACCATCATCCTCACCACGCACTACATCGAAGAAGCCGAGGAGATGGCCGACCGCGTCGGTGTCATCAACAAAGGCGAGATGATCCTGGTCGAGAAGAAGTCCGAGTTGATGCGCAAGCTTGGCAAGAAACGTCTCACCTTGCAGATTGCCGAGAAGCTCGACGTCGTTCCATCGGCGCTCACCGCATTCAACCTGACGATCGGTGGCGAGGGGCATGAACTCATCTATGACTACGATACGCGGGCCGACCGCACCGGCGTCGCCACGTTGCTCGGAGAACTGAGCAAGGCCGGCGTGCGCATCCGCGACCTGCAGACCAAGCAGTCATCCCTCGAGGAGATTTTCGTCGGCCTCGTCAACGAACCGCGGAGCGCGCCGTGAATCTTCGCGCCGTCGCCGCAATCTACAAGACCGAGATGATGCGGACCGGCCGCACGCTGGCGCAAAGCATCGTGGCGCCGGTGCTCACGACCGCCCTGTATTTTGTCGTTTTCGGCTCGGCCATCGGCTCGCGCATTACCCAGATCGAGGGCGTCTCCTACGGCGCCTTCATCGTGCCGGGGCTGATCATGCTGACGCTGCTCACGCAGAGCGTGATGAATGCCTCTTTCGGCATCTATTTTCCGCGTTTCGTCGGCACCATCTACGAGCTGTTGTCGGCACCGGCCTCCTTCCTGGAAATCACGCTCGGCTTCGTCGGCGCGGCGACGACCAAATCGGTTATTCTGGGGCTGATCATTCTCGCAACGTCGTTTTTATTCGTGCCTCTGCACATCGCACATCCACTCTGGATGATCACCTTCATGGTGCTGACCTCGATCACCTTCAGCCTGCTTGGCTTCATCATCGGCATCTGGGCGGAAGGTTTCGAGCAATTGCAGATCATCCCGCTGTTGGTCATCACGCCTTTGACGTTTCTCGGCGGGACCTTCTATTCGATCAGCGTGCTGCCGCCGATCTGGCAGAAGATCACACTGCTCAATCCGATCGTCTACCTGGTCAGCGGCTTCCGCTGGAGCTTCTTCGAAATCTCCGACGTGCACATCGCCACCAGCGTCATGATGACGCTGGTGTTCCTCGGCCTGTGCCTTGGCGTGATCTGGTGGATATTCAGGACCGGCTACAAGCTCAAGAAATAATACGCCGGCCTATTGATCGAGCACGGCGCGGACTTTAGCCGCGAGCTGCTCGATCGTGAAGGGCTTGCTGAGGAAATTGACGCCGGCGTCGAGCACGCCGCCGTGCACCACCGCATTCGGCGTGTATCCGGTCGTGAATAGCACCTTGAGATCGGGCCGCGTGCGCTGCGCTTCCTCGGCGAGTTTCTTGCCGTTGACGTCCGGCATGACGACGTCGGTGAACAGCAACGTGATGTCGGGCCGGCTGGAAAGAACGGCAAGTGCGTCGGCCGCTCCATCGCTATCCAGAACCGTGTAACCGAGCTCCATCAGTGACGCGGCGGTCAAATGGCGCATCAAGTGGTCGTCTTCGACGACAAGGATGACCTCGCTCGACTGACCGACGAGCGCCGGCTGCGGCCGCCGGCGTTCGACCTGGGGCACCCCGTCCGCGATCCTGGGCAAATACAGCTTCGCGGTGGTGCCGGCGCCGACCTCGGAATAGATCTTGATGTGCCCTTTCGACTGCTTGACGAAGCCATAGACTTGACTCAACCCCAGTCCGGTCCCTTTGCCTGTCGCTTTCGTCGTGAAAAATGGATCGAACGCCCGCGCAACGATTTCGGGCTTCATGCCGCCGCCCGTGTCGGTGACCGCAATCAACACATATTGTCCGGGCGTCACGTCGACTTGTTGCCGGCAATAGGCGTCGTCGAGATAGGCATTGGCCGTCTCGATGGTGAGCTTGCCGCCATCCGGCATCGCGTCGCGCGCGTTGATCGCGATATTGAGCAGCGCGCTTTCGAGTTGATGGGAGTCGGCATGGCTGTGCCAAAGGCCCGCCGCCGAGACGACCTCGATACGGATATGTTCGCCAAGCGTCGAACGCAGCAGATCTGACATGTCGGCAATCATGCGATTGGCGTCGATGATCTCGGGTGCGAGCGGTTGCTGGCGGGAGAAAGCGAGCAAATGGTGCGTCAACGTGGCGGCACGCTGCATCGCCTTGAGCGCCGCCTCCAGGAATCGTTCGATTGCAAAATCGCCCTTCTTGATGCGCCGCTGCATTAATTCGAGCGACCCGCCGATAACGCCGAGCATGTTGTTGAAGTCGTGAGCGATGCCGCCGGTCAGTTGGCCGACCGCTTCCATCTTTTGCGCTTGCCGAAGCTGACTCTCGACCTGTTCGCGACGGCTCACCTGCTCGAGCAGATCGTTGTTCGACGTGATCAGTCGGTCCCGCGTGTTGGCGAGTTCGGTGAACGAGCGGCGAGTGACGTAGCTGCTCACCGCGCCGAGCACGCAGATCAGCAGAAAGGTCAATGCCGCGCCAATTCGAAGCAGCAAGCTGGAATGCTCCGCGCTCGTTTCGCGCAATGCCTGCAGACGGCGCTCTTCCGCCCCCATGTTCGACAGAATTTCCCGGATACGGAGCATGAGCCGGCGGCCCTCGCCGGCATCGACGGTTGCGGCGGCGGCCGGGCCCTGCCCGGCGCGGCGGGTGGCGACGTTTTCACGCATCAGCCGAATTTTTTCCTTGACGTTCGGCAGCAACTCGCCGAGCGCCCGCTGTTGCCGCGGATTGTCGGACGTCAGCTTTGTCAGTTCGTCGGTCGCGGCGGGCACGGCGGCAACGGCACGATCGAACGAGGCGACGAAAATATCCGTGCCGGTGAGCAGAAACCCGCGCTCGCTGGTCTCGGCATATTGCAGCAGGTTGAGCACCTCCGAGATCTGATTGCGCACCCCGAGCGTATGGCGCACCCAGCTATCTTCCGAGTTCGACCGGGCATCGAGCCAGATGGTGGCGATCACCAGCACCGCGGTCAGCACCGTGGTGACAATAAGGCTCACATACAGCGATGCGAGTGTCTTGGGCGTGGATGGCGGCACGGGCTGTTTTTGATATGGTTACGTCAAGTTCAATGGTCGGCGGCCCAAAAATCATAGCCAGTTTCGGCAACGCCGCAAAGCGAAAGCGCCTTTGGCAGCCTGGTCGCTTGTTATTATCACCGTACGCGAGCGCGCCGAGGAAATAGTTCCCGCGTTGCAGGGTATGTTCTCTCAGGCCGGCTGGCGCCGACTCAGCATCATTCAAGGAGACGAAACGATGTCGCCGATACTCAAAACACTCATTTGCCTAACGGTGGCGGCGGCGCTGTCGCCGCCGGCGCGCGCGCAGGGACTAGCCACCGAAAAGAACATTTCGCTCGCCATGGCGCAGACGATCGCCAATGCCGCGCTCGATCGGTGCAAGAGCATGGGCTTCAAGGTTTCGGTCGAGGTGATCGACCGCGCCGGATTGCCGATCGTGATGCTGCGCGGCGATGGAGCCGGCCTGCACACACCGGAGGGCGCGGACCGCAAAGCCTATACAGCGCGCACATACAAAGCGCCGTCGGCGGTTTTTGCCAAACGCGTGCTCGACGAACCGGCTTACGCGGCTGCGCAGCATTATACCCGTGTGCTGGCGCTTGGCGGCGGGCTGCCGATCAAAGCCGGCAGCGAGATCATCGGCGCGGTCGGTGTCTCGGGATCGCCGGGCAAGGACGATGTCTGTTCGCAGGCCGGCATCGACAAGGTGGCCGATCAACTCAAGTGACGCGTCAGCCGCCGCCGAGTTCCTCGCGCAAAATCTCGAGCTCCAGCCACTGCTCTTCGGCGGCCGCCAGTTTGCGCTGCGTTTCGCCGAGGTCGATGGTGACTTTCTCGAAACCGGCGCGGTCCCGCCCGTAGAACTGCTGGTCGCCCAGCCGGGCTTGAAGCTCGCCAGCTTTCGCATGCAGCGCGGCGATGGTTTTTGGCAGCGTTTCGAGCGCGTGCTTTTCCTTGAATTTCAGCCGCCGCTTCGCAACCTGCGGGTCCGCAACAGCCAGGGCGGCGACTTTGGCCGGCCGCTCGGGCTGTACGTGACGCTCTTGACGGCGCTCGCGCGTGAGATCGGCTCCGCGCTGGGCCAGCATATCGCTATAGCCGCCGGCATATTCGGTCCAGCGTCCATCGCCTTCGGGCGCAATGACGCCACTCACCAGCCGGTCGAGGAAATCGCGATCGTGGCTGATCAGCAGCACCGTGCCGGGATAGTCGCCCAGCATGTCTTCCAGCACGTCCAGCGTCTCCATATCGAGGTCGTTGGTCGGCTCGTCGAGCACCAGCAAGTTTGACGGCTTGGCCAGCGCCTGCGCAAGCATCAGGCGGCCGCGTTCGCCACCCGAGAGCTTGCCAAGCGGGGTGCGCGCCTGCTCGCTCGAAAACAGGAAATCCTTCATGTAGCTGACCACGTGCTTTGGATGACCGTTGACCATCACGGTATCGCCGCCGCCGCCCGTCAGCGCATCCGCAACCGTGACGTCGGGGTCGAGGCTGTCGCGATGCTGATTGAGCGTCGCAATCGCCAACGTCGAACCGAGCTTCACCGTGCCGGCGTCGGGCGCGAGCGTGCCGGTCAGCAAATTGATCAGCGTGGTCTTGCCGCTGCCATTCGGCCCGACGATGCCGATGCGATCGCCGCGCGCGACGCGGATGGAAAAGTCGCTGACGATGGCGCGGCCGCCGAAGCTCTTGCCGATGCCTTTGGCCTCGATGACCAGCGCCCCCGATGGCGTGGCCGAGCCGGCGGTGACGATGGCATCACCACTGCTGGCGCGGTAGCTGCGGCGCTGGTCCCGCAGCGCCTGCAATTGCCCGACGCGGCGCATGTTGCGTTTGCGCCGGCCGGTGACGCCATAACGCATCCAGTGCTCTTCAGCGACGATTCTGCGGTCGAGCTTGTGCTGCTCGCGCTCTTCCTCGGCCAGCAACATGTCGCGCCATTCCTCGAAATGCGCAAAGCCGCGCTCGATCCGGCGCGTACAACCGCGATCGAGCCACACCGTCGAGCGCGATAACGTGGACAGGAAACGCCGGTCATGGCTGATGATCACCAGCGCGGTGCGCCGCGCGTCGAGGTCCCGCTCCAGCCATTCAATGGCAGTCAGGTCGAGATGGTTGGTCGGCTCGTCGAGCAGGAGGATGTCGGGCGATGGGGCGAGCGCGCGGGCGAGCGAGGCGCGGCGCGCTTCGCCGCCGGAAAGTTGCGCCGGGTCTTCCGCGCCGGTGAGGCCAAGCTCGTCAAGTAAATGGCGGGCAACGTAAGCGTCGCCGTCCGGCCGCAAGCCCGCCTCGACATAAGCGAGCGTGGTTGCAAAGCCGGAGAAGTCCGGCTCCTGCGGCAGATAGCGCACCAGCGCGCCGGGCTGCACGAACACCGAGCCGCGATCCGGCTCGACTAGCCGCGCGGCTATTTTCAGCAGCGTAGATTTGCCCGAGCCGTTGCGCCCGACCAGCGACACGCGCTCGCCGGTGGAGACCGACAGGTCAGTCCCGGTGAGCAGCGGCGTGCCGCCAAAGGTAAGGGCAATGTCCTTGAGTTGAAGAAGAGGAGGAGCCATTCGCCCTATGTCGTCACGCCGCCGCCAGAGCGTCGAGAATGCGCGCCCAGCTCCGGATGCCCTTGTGATAGCACTTCAGGTCAAACTTCTCGTTCGGCGAGTGCACGCGGTCATCGTCGAGCGCGAAACCGACCAGAAGCGAATCCATCCCCAGCACGCTCTTGAAGTCCGCTACGATGGGGATCGAGCCGCCGGCGCCGACCGTCACAGCCTTGTGGCCCCATTCCTCGCCCAGCACGGTGCGCGCCTTGTTGAGTGCCGGATTGTCGAACGACAATTGCAGCGGCGCGGCGAGGCCGAAATTGCCGAATTCGACCTTGCAGTCAGACGGCACACGCTCGCGCACGAAGGCGCGGAAGGCATCGCGCACCTTGGCCGGATCCTGCTCGCCGACCAGGCGGAACGACACCTTTGCCGATGCCTGCCCGGCAATGACGGTCTTGGCGCCCTCCCCGGTATAGCCGCCGATAATGCCGTTGACCTCGGCTGTGGGCCGCGTCGTGACCATTTCGAGCACCATGCGGCCCTTTTCGCCAGCCGGCTGCTTGAGCCCGATCGGCCCGAGGAATTTCTCCGGCGTCAGATTGAGACCTTTCAGGTCGGCCTTGATATCCGCCGGCAGCTCTTTCACGCCATCATAGAAACCGGGGATGGTCACGCGGCCATCCTTGTCGTGCAGATCGGCGACGATACGCCCGATGACGTGCAGCGGATTGCGCGCCGCGCCGCCGAAGACGCCGGAATGCAGGTCTCGATCGGCGCAGGTGATCTTGACGTCCTCATAAACGAGACCGCGCAGCGAGGTGGTGACCGCGGGCGTGTCGGCATCCCACATCGCGGTATCGCAAACGAGCGCCAGATCGAGCTTGAACTCGGCCGCGTTGTCTCGCACGAATTTAAACAGGTGTGCCGAGCCGCATTCCTCCTCTCCCTCGATCATCATGGTGATCGGCAGCGGCAGCTTGCCGGTGACCGCATGGTAGGCGCGGCAGGCCTCGATGAAAGTCATGGCTTGGCCTTTGTCGTCGCAGGCACCGCGCGCCACGATAATCTTGCGTCCGCCTTCGAGCGTCTCGATGCGCGGCTCGAATGGGGGCGTCTTCCACTGGTTGAGCGGATCGACCGGCTGCACGTCGTAATGCCCGTAGAACAGCACGCGCGGCCCAGAGGCCCCCTTGGCGGTGCTGCCATTGGATTTGCCTACAACCACCGGATGGCCCTCGGTGGGGCGGACATCGGCGCTAAAGCCGATAGCGCGCAAGTCGGCGGCAACGTGCTCGGCGGCGGCCCGGCATTGCTCCTTGAAGGCAGGATCGGTGGAAATCGAGGCAATGCGCAAAAGCGCAAACAAACGCTCGACGCTCTGGTCGATATCCTGGTCGATGCGGCTCAAAACCGCGTCGAGTGTGCTCATGACAGGCTCCCTTCCGAACGTTGCGTCACGCTAGCAACGCACGCGCGCGCTGAAAAGCGGCCGCCGTCGTGGCGAACGCCGCATGAATCCCTGATGAACCGCCGACCTTTTGCCGATTGCGCGGCTTTTTCCGGGCCCGATTTGAGGATTTCTAAAGCATAGCCAGACCGCAGACTTGCTCGAAGGTCAAGACTACTGCTGGTAGCGCAAGGACACTGCCGACGGTATTGCTGAACGGCCGATGAATTTTTCAAACGAGCACCAGCGGCGATGTCATAAAGGCGGATCGATGACATTGGAACGCGCCGCAAGCGACGTGCGGCGGTGCAACAGCGCCGTGCGCCACCATGACCACCAGGCGCGCAGCATTTTACATTTCGCTTGACATGCGGCAGCGACGATGGATGAGCGCGCTGCGAAACCCGGCAGGCCGTCGCGCGACGCGCTTGTCATCGGCCGCGCCCGCGTTCAATATGAAGCTAATCCGCCGCCAGAGCGGGAGCGCTGAGGGGATCATGGACGAACTGATCGCACGTCTCGTCGCCAATGTCGGCGTCGATCGGGTTGCCGCGGAAAAGGCCGTCGGCATTATCTTCGAATTTCTCCGCAACGAAGGTCCGGCCGACAAGGTTCAGGCGCTGCTCGACCGGATTCCGGGCGCGCAAGCGCTGCTGCAAGCGCAGCAGGGCGCTGGTGGCGGGTTCGGCATGGGTGGCATCATGGGCGCGGGCACCAAGATGATGGCGGCGGGCTTGACCATGGGGCAGGTGCAAGGAGTCACGCGCGAGACCATCGCCTTTGCGCGCGAGAAAGCGGGCGAGGACGCGATCGGTGAGATCGTCGGGGCGATCCCCGGCTTGAGTCAGTTTATTTGAACCGTTTGCAAGCGTAGGCGACATAAAAAGAGGCCGAGGAGACGCGAATGTCCTATCCCATCACCGACATCGAGGGAATCGACGGCGAAGCCGCCGCGATTCTCAAGACGGTGAAGATTCGCTCGACCGGACGCCTGCTCGAAGCCGCGCGCACGGTGAAGTGTCGCCACGACCTCTCGATCAAGACCGGCTTCAATGAAAAGCAGATTTTGTGCTGGGCCAACGTCGCCGACCGCATGCGCATCAAGGGCATCAATCGGGAATATTCGCAGCTGCTTGGCGCCGCCGGCGTCGACACTGTCAAAGAGCTCAAATTTCGCAACCCGCGCAACCTCGCCCAGGCGATGGCGGACGCCAACAAGAAGCGCAAGGTGGTGCGCCTGCTGCCGTCCGAGAAAGTCGTGGCGCGCTGGATCGAACACGCCAAGAAGCTGCAATTGATGATTTCCTACCGCTAGACGGCCCCTGTTCGCGTGGGAAGCGGCTTCCGGCCGCGCTTGACAGCCCGCGTATTGCAAGCGCAAAGCCACCGCCATGGCGCTCGCCCGCACCATCGAAAACGGCCTCCAAACGGCCCAAAAACCGGCGCCGAACGTTTTTCCGGCGTTGTTTTCACGCGCCCGGCCGCTGGTCATGGGCATCCTCAATGTGACGCCGGATTCCTTCTCCGACGGCGGCGAGTTCCTCGACCCGGCCAAAGCCATCGCCCATGCCGCCGGCATGGTCCGGCAGGGCGCCGATGTTCTCGATATCGGTGCTGAATCGACCAGGCCTTATGGCGGCGCGATCCCCGTTTCCGACGCCGAGGAGAAAGCGCGGCTGGCGCCTGTGCTGCCGGCCGTGGTGAAGCTCGGCGCCCCGGTTTCCATCGACAGCATCAAGGCCGGGATCGTGGCCTGGGCGCTCGATCAGGGCGCGAGCATCGTCAACGATGTTTGGGGCCTGCAACGCGACGCCGCCATGGCGCCTCTGGTCGCTGCGCGCGGTGTCCCGGTGATCGTCATGCACAACCGCGACGCAGCCGACCCGGCGATCGACATCGTCGCCGACGTCAACGAGTTCTTCGCCCGTTCGCTGGCAATTGCCGAACGAGCAGGCGTCGCGCGCGAGCAAATCGTGCTCGATCCCGGCATCGGCTTCGGCAAGACGCCGGAACAGAGCATCATTTGTCTGGCGCGGCTTGCCGAGTTCAAGCGTTTCGGGCTGCCTCTACTCGTAGGTGCCTCGCGCAAGCGATTCATCAACAGCGTGATCCCTTCCGAACCGGACGAACGCATCGGCGGCTCGATCGCCGCACACATGCTTGCGGTCGAGAACGGCGCCGCAATCGTGCGCGTCCACGACGTCGCCGAAACCGTGCAGGCGCTGCGCGTCGCGTCGGCTATCGAGGCGGAACGATGAACGATCGCATCTTCATCAACGGTCTGTCGCTGCACGCCTATCACGGCGTCGTGCCCTATGAGGGCAAGGTCGGGCAGACCTTCAACATCGATCTGGAACTGAACATCGATCTTTCCGATGCCGCGCGCAGCGACAAGGTGGTGGACACCGTATCCTACGACAAAGTCGTCGAGTGCGCCGCCGGGGTGTTCCGCGCGCAGAAATTCAAACTGATCGAGGCCGCGGCCGGCCGCGTGGCCGATGCCGTGCTCGCGGCCTTCCCGCGCGTGAATCTCGTCAAGGTCACGATCCACAAACCGCATGCCCCGATTGCGGCGACCTTCAGCGACGTCGGCGTGACCCTGGTGCGGAGCCGCCAGAAGCCATGACCGAGGCATTGATCGCGCTCGGCGGCAATGTCGGAAATAGCCGCGCCATCCTCGATCGCGCCGTCACGCTGCTGTGCGACGGCATCGCGGTGCGCCTGAAGGCACGCTCGTCCGACTATCTGACGCCGCCCTGGGGCTTCAAATATCAGCCGCCCTTCGTCAATCTCTGCATAGCGGTCGATACTTTGCTTGGCCCACGCGAATTGCTGGCGCGCGCGCAGGACGTCGAGCTGCGGCTCGGCCGCGACCGCGCCCATGAAAAGAAGAACGGCCCGCGCACGGCCGATATCGACATCCTTGCCTATGATGATCTCGCGCTCGATGAACTGCGCCTCACGTTGCCGCATCCGCGCCTGTTCGAACGCGCCTTCGTGCTGGTGCCGCTCGCCGAAATTACCCCCGACCGGATCATTGCCGGGCGGCGCGTGGCCGATGCCGCAAAGGCCGTGGACGCGACTGGGGTCGAGCGCCTGGCGCCCGTCCACGCCGGCGCGGGCACATAAATTGCTTTCATCCGAATGGCGGCGATGCGCCGCCTGTGGCAGTTTCCGCCGATGACCGAAGAGCTTCCCCTCGCCGCTGAATTTCCGCCCACCTCGGAGGCGGACTGGCGCAAGCTGGTCGAGGCGGCGCTCAAGGGCGCATCCTTCGACAAGCGGCTGGTCGGCCAGACCTACGACGGCATCAGGATCGAGCCGCTTTATGTGCGCGCTGTGGGCGCTCTCGCCGTCGCCGGCCGGCCGGCGATGCCCTGGCAGGTCGTCGTGCATGTCGATCATCCCGACCCAAAGATCGCCAATGCCGAGGCGCTGAGCGAACTGGAAAACGGCGCCAGCGGTTTGGCGCTGCTGTTTGCCGGCGCGCCCGCCGCGCGCGGCTTCGGCGTTGCCGCGAACACGGTCGAGGATCTCGACCGCGCGCTCGCCGGCGTGATGCTCGATCTGATTTCGCTGCGGCTGGAAACCGCGCCCTTTGCTGGCCGGCCGGTCGCGACGCTGATGATCGCATTGGCCGAGCGGCGCAAACTCGACCCGGCGACACTGTCCATCGATTTCGGTCTCGATCCGATCGGCGATATGGCGCGGACCGGACGCGCGCTGCTCCCGTGGCCTGACCTGTCGAAGCGGGCCGGCGAGACGGCGAAGGATTTGCAGGCAAAAGGCTTTGCAAAGAGCCGCTTCATGCGGGCCGATGGCCGCGCGGTGCACGAAGCGGGCGGCTCCGAGGCGCAGGAACTCGCCTTTGTCATCGCTGCGGGTGTCGCCTATTTGCGGCTGCTTGAGGCGAGCGGCTTTTCGCTTGACGACGCGCGGCGACGCATTTCATTCCTGATGGCCGCCGACGCGGACGAATTTCTCACCATCGCCAAATTCCGCGCACTACGGAAATTGTGGGCGCGCGCCGAGCAGGCAAGCGGCCTCACGCCGCGGCCGGCGTATGTTGCCGCCGAGACTGCGTGGCGCATGATGAGCGCGCGCGACCCTTACGTGAACATGTTGCGCATCACCATCGCAGTGACGGCCGCGGGCGTTGCCGGCGCCGACAACGTCGCCGCGCTGCCGTTCACTGCAGCGCTCGGCCTGCCCGATCGCTTCGCGCGCCGGGTCGCGCGCAATACGCAGTTGATCCTGCTGGACGAGTCCAATCTCTATCGCGTCTCCGATCCGGCCGCCGGTTCGGGCGCTATCGAAGCGCTGACTGCCGAACTTGCGAAAAGCGCATGGGCATTATTTCAAGAGATTGAATCCGCAGGTGGCGCCGCCACCGCGCTCGAACAGGGCCTGCTGCAGAAAAAGATTGCGGCAACGCGCAGTGCCCGGGAGGCCAATGTCGCGCGCCGCAAGGACGCGCTCACCGGCACCAGCGACTATCCCAATCTTGCCGAACTGCCGGTGACGGTGCTCGACGTGCCGCGCCCCGGCGCGCCTGCCCTACCTGGTACTGCGAAGTTCGAGGCGTTTCCATCCATCCGCCTTGCCGAACCGTTCGAGACCTTACGCAACGCTTCCGACCGCATGCGCGCCAAGACCGGCATCCGTCCAAAAGTGTTTCTGGCCAATCTCGGCAAGCCGGCGGACTTCACCGCGCGCGCTACCTTTGCGAAGAATTTCTACGAGGCCGGCGGCATCGAGGCGGTGAACAACGACGGCTTTCCCGACCAAGCCGCAATGATCGAGGCATTCAAGTACTCGGGGGCCAAACTCGCCTGCCTGTGCTCGTCGGACAAAGTTTATGAGGCCGAGGCGGCCGACGCCGCCAAGGCCCTGACCGCAGCCGGCGCGACCGTCCATCTTGCCGGGCGGCCCGGAGACAACGAGGAAAAATGGCGGCAGGCGGGCGTGAAATCGTTCATTTTCACAGGCTGCGATGTGCTTGCGACCTTGCGCGCCGCCCATGATATTCTGGATGTCACATGAGTCAGGTCCCGAATTTCGCCAATATCGATTATGCCGATGCCGCCGTTCCGACTGGCGACGGCGGGGGCTCGCTTTGGCTCACGCCCGAAGCGATCCCGGTCAAGTCCGTCTACAGCGAAGCCGATCTCGCGGGCCTTGATTTCCTCGATACCTTCCCCGGCAAGCCGCCGTTCCTGCGCGGCCCCTACCCCGCGATGTACGCGGCGCAGCCGTGGACCATCCGGCAATATGCCGGCTTCTCCACGGCGGAAGATTCGAACGCCTTCTACCGGCGCAATCTTGCGGCCGGCCAGAAGGGCCTCTCCATCGCCTTCGATCTCGCCACCCACCGTGGCTACGACTCGGACCATCCGCGCGTTGCCGGCGACGTCGGCATGGCAGGCGTCGCCATCGACTCGATCTACGACATGCGCACGCTGTTTTCCGGCATCCCGCTCGACCGGATGAGCGTGTCGATGACGATGAACGGCGCGGTGCTGCCCGTGCTCGCGCTCTATATCGTCGCCGCCGAGGAGCAGGGCGTGCCGCACGAGAAACTCTCGGGCACGATCCAGAACGACATCCTCAAAGAATTCATGGTGCGTAACACTTACATCTACCCGCCCGCGCCCTCGCTGCGCATCATCTCCGATATCTTCGCGTACACCTCGGCCGAAATGCCGAAGTTCAATTCGATTTCGGTCAGCGGCTATCACATGCAGGAAGCCGGCGCGACGCAGGACCTGGAGCTTGCCTATACGCTCGCCGACGGCGTCGAATATGTGCGCGCCGGCATTAAGGCGGGGCTGACGGTCGATCAATTTGCCCCGCGCGTGTCGTTCTTCTGGGCAATCGGCATGAACTACTTCATGGAGATCGCCAAGCTGCGCGCCGCGCGCATGATCTGGGCGAAACTGATGAAGCCGTTTAAGCCGGACGATCCGCGCTCGCTCTCGCTACGCACGCATTGCCAGACTTCCGGCTGGTCGCTTGCCGCGCAGGACGTATTCAACAATGTCGCGCGCACCATGATCGAAGCGATGGCCGCAACCCAGGGCCAGACCCAGTCGCTGCACACCAATGCGCTCGACGAGGCGCTGGCGCTGCCGACCGATTTCTCCGCCCGCATCGCGCGCAACACCCAGATCGTGCTGCAACGCGAATGCGGCACCACACGCACCATCGATCCGTGGGGCGGATCTTTCTATGTCGAGCGGCTGACGCAGGAACTCGCCGGTGCGGCGTGGGGCCACATCGAGGAGGTGGAAGAACTCGGCGGCATGACGCGCGCGATCGAGGCCGGGCTGCCGAAGCTGCGGATCGAGGAGGCCGCCGCGCGCACCCAGGCGCGCATCGATTCCGGTGCCCAGGCGGTGATCGGCGTCAACAAATATCGTCCCCAGGACGAAACTCAGCTCGATATTCTTAAAGTCGACAACGGGGCGGTACGACAGCTTCAGATCGACATGCTCGAACGCCTCAAGCGCGAGCGCGATCCGCGGGCGCTGGCGGAAGCACTGGCGGCGCTGACGCGCAATGCCGCCGGCGGCAACGGCAATCTGCTGGCGCTCGCCGTCGATGCGGCGCGGGCCAAAGCGACTGTCGGCGAGATATCGCTGGCGCTGGAGCAGGTTTACGGTCGCCATCAGGCGGAGATCAAGACAATCTCCGGCGTCTATAGTCGGGAGGTCGGCATGTCGGACGCCGTCGAACGGGTGCGCAAGCGCGTCGCCGAATTCGAGGACAATGAGGGGCGCCGCCCGCGCATCCTGGTCGCCAAGATCGGCCAGGACGGCCACGACCGCGGCCAGAAAGTGATCGCAACGGCATTTGCCGATCTCGGTTTCGATGTCGATATCGGCGCGCTGTTCGCCACGCCGGCCGAAGCCGCGCGCCAGGCCGTCGAGAACGACGTGCACATCCTCGGCATCTCCTCGCTCGCCGCCGCACACCTGACCCTGGTGCCGCAGCTCAAGGCCGAGCTCGACCGCCAGGGCCGCGGCGATATCATGATCGTGGTCGGCGGCGTCGTGCCGGCGCAGGACTACGCCGCTCTCGAAGCCGCCGGCGCCGAGGCGATCTTCCCGCCCGGCACCGTCATTGCGGAAGCCGCCGAGGCCCTCCTCGATTCTCTCAACAAGCGTCTCGGCCACACCGAGGCCGCGGCGGAATAACTTCAGACTCTAAGATCGCCGGTCAGCACTGCG
>DATATS010000192.1:0-7662 GCA_036268675.1 Pseudolabrys sp. | reverse complement strand
GCGCTTTTTCGGCCATCAGGATCGCCACCGGATGCGGCCGCAGATGCGCGTTGAGCGCATCGCGCACGGTGTCGGCGTCCCAGTCCCTGGCCAAATCGACGTGCGCGATTTGAGCGCGCGCATGCACGCCGGCATCGGTGCGCCCGGCACCCTGCACCATGACTTTTTCGCCAGAGAGCGCCTCGATCGCGGCCGTCAGCGCGCCTTGCACGGTTAATCCCTCCGGCTGAATCTGCCAGCCGGAAAACGGCGTGCCGTCATATTCAATGGTGAGCTTGTAGCGCGGCATGTCAGGCGACCTTTGCGCCGCGCAGAACCGGCGTGCCGCGCAGAAATTCCTCCGCGCCCATCGGCTGCTTGCCGGCGCGCTGCACCTGTGTGAGACGCACCGCGCCGTCGCCACATGCGACGGTCAGCTGGTCATCGAGTACGCTTCCCGGTGAGCCTGCGCCATCGGCCTTGGTGGAGCGCAGCGCCTTCACACGCGCGCCATCGATTTCGAACCAGGCTCCGGGAAACGGCGACAGGCCGCGGATGTGGTCATGGACTTCATTAGCCGGCTTCGTCCAATCGATGCGCGTCTCGGTTTTGGCAACTTTGGCGGCATAGGTGACGCCCTGCGCGGGTTGCGGCTTCGCGTCGAGCGTGCCGCGCTCGATCGCGGCCAGCGCGCGCAGCATCAGGTCGGCGCCAAGCCGCGCCAGATCGTCATGCAGGTCGCCGGCCGTGGCGTCGGGCGCGATGGCGAGACGTTGCGCCATGGCAACCGCGCCGGTATCGAGTCCTTCGTCCATTTTCATGATGGTGACGCCGCTTTCCGTGTCCCCTGCCATGATGGCACGATTGATGGGCGCGGCGCCGCGCCAGCGCGGCAATAGCGAGGCGTGGATATTGAAGCAGCCGAGCTTCGGCGATTCGAGAATGGGCTTGGGCAAGATCAGACCGTAAGCGACGACCACGGCGGCGTCGGCGTTGTGCGCATGGAATGCGGCATGCGCGTCCGCATTTTTGAGTGTCGCCGGCGTCAACACCGGCAGATTGAGCCGACGCGCCTCGCGTTCGACCGGCGTGATCTGCACGTCCATGCCACGGCCGGCGGGCTTCGGTGCGCGGGTATAAACCGCCGCGATGTCGTGCCCGCGCGCGGCGAGCTCGATCAGCGTCGGCACCGCGAAATCGGGCGTGCCCATGAAAATCAGACGGAGGGACATGCTTGCACCAAGCTCGTCGCTAACCGATGTGATGCGAAGGCTCTTTGTCCTCGGACAGCGGCTTGACCGGTTCGCCGCGCTTGGCGGCCTTCTTGAACCGCTTCATCACCATATCGCGCTTGAGCTTGGAAATATGGTCGATGAACAGCACGCCGTTGATGTGGTCGATCTCGTGTTGCAAACACGTGGCGAACAGTCCGGTGGCCTCGATCTCCTGCGGCTTGCCGTCGAGGTCGAGAAACCTGACCTTCACCGATGTCGGCCGCTCGACCTCCTCGTAATATTCCGGGATCGACAGGCAGCCTTCTTCGTAGGTAGCCTTGTCATCGGAGGCCCAGGTGACTTCCGGGTTGACGAAGACCTGTGGCGCCGGCGGCTCGTCCTTCTTGGCGAGGTCCATGGTGACGAGGCGCAGCGGTTCGCCAATCTGGATCGCGGCGAGGCCGATGCCCGGCGCCGCATACATGGTCTCGAACATCTCGTCGACGAGCTTGCGTACCGGCTTGTCGACCGCCGTTATCGACTCGGATACCAGCCGCAATCGCTTGTCGGGAATGATGAGGATGTCGCGCACCGCCATGGCGGCGATGTAAGGGTTGCGAGTCGTGGGGTCAATCGGCCTTTCCCCTTGAGCCATCGGTGCAATCGCCCTACCGTTCGCCCTTCGTTCGCGCCGGCGGCCGAATCACGATAGAAGCGCCCTCATGTCGGAAACTGTCCTCATCGTCTTAGGCCTGATCATCACGATCGGCGTGGTCGCCATCATTGTGCTGCTGCTGCGCAAGGCGGCGCCTGCTGTCGACCCCGCGGCCGAGCAGCGGCTGATGGAGCTCAACGCCCGGCTCGATGCCATGGGCGGCTGGCTGCAGAACTCGCACAACCAATTGCAGCAGACCGTGAACACGCAGCTCGACGCCGTGGCGCAGAACCTCGGCGAGTCGATGAAGACGACCACCAAGAATACCACCGACCATCTCCAGCAGTTGCACGCACGGCTGGCGGTGATCGACTCGGCGCAGAAGAACATCACCGATCTCGCGACCACCGTCACGTCGCTGCAAAAGGTTTTCGACAACAAGCAGCGCCGCGGCGCCTTCGGCCAGGGCCGGATGGAGAACATCATTGCCGATGGCCTGCCGCAGGGCGCCTACGAATTCCAGTTTACGTTGTCGAACAATTCGCGCCCCGATTGCTGCATCAACATGCCGGACAATCGATATCTCGTCATCGATGCCAAATTCCCGCTGGAAGCGACCACCGCACTGGAGAACGCCAAGACCGATGACGAGCGGCTTCAGGCCGTGCGCCAGCTGCGACAGAATCTCGGCAAACATATCGACGACATCTCGGGAAAATACCTGATCAAGGGCGAGACGCAGGACGTCGCCTTCATGTTCATCCCTTCCGAGTCGATGTTTGCCGAACTGTACGACGCTTTCGATGACGTTCTGCAAAAAGGCTACCGGGCCGGCGTCATCATCGTATCGCCGTCTTTGTTGATGCTGGCTGTCCAGGTTGTCCAGCAGATTCAGAAGGACGCCCGCATGCGCGAGGCGGCGGACAAAATCCTGAAAGAAGTCGCGCTGATGATCGACGATGTGCAGCGGCTCAAGGATCGCGTCGAAAATCTCGACAGGCACTTTGGCAACGTCAACAAGGATATCGAGCAGATCGTGACCTCGGCCGAGAAAATCCTCAGCCGCGGCGAGAAAATTCAGGGCGTCGAGTTCACCGACGAGCCGCCGAGCGCCCAGGTCATCCCCGCGCCCCTCCGCAAGCTGGAAGCCGGCGAATAACGCAATGACCGCGCCCGTCGAACGCGCGCGCCCGTCCTTTCTCGATGCGCTCGCGGTCTATCTGAAGCCGCGCGTGCTGATCGTGCTGTTCCTCGGCTTTTCGTCCGGGCTGCCGCTGGCGCTGTCCGGCACGACACTGCTGGTGTGGATGCGGGAATCCGGCGTCGATCTCGGCACCATCGGGCTTTTCGCATTGGTGGGGACGCCCTACACCGTGAAATTCCTATGGGCGCCGCTGACCGACGCGCTCGACGCGCCGCTGCTGTCGCGCTGGTTCGGCCGCCGCCGCGGCTGGCTAGTGTTCACGCAAATCCTGCTGATCGTGGCGATCCTGTTTCTCGGCAGTTGCGATCCCGCCGCCGCGCCCGGTCTGGTCGCGCTGGGCGCACTGCTGGTGGCTGCGGCCTCGGCGACGCAGGACATCGTCGTCGATGCCTTCCGGGTCGAGAGCCTGCCGGATAACGAGCAGGCCGCCGGCATGGCATCCTATGTCGCGGCCTATCGCGTCGGCATGCTGGTCTCGACCGCCGGCACGCTGTTTCTGGTGAGTGGCTTCCAGGCCGAAGGTTTCGAAAAGCTCGCCGCCTGGCATTGGGGCTACGACGCGATGGCGCTACTGGTCCTGATCGGCACCGTAACCGCGCTGCTCGCCACGGAACCGGAGCGATCGCGCGCCGCGGAAGCCGCGCACGCCCATCAAAGGCGTTTTGCGCGCGTGATCGAGGCCGCGGCCGGAGCCTTCAAGGATTTCCTGAGCTACGAGATGGCGGCGGTCATGCTCGCCTTCGTCGTGCTGTTCAAGTTCACCGATGCGCTGTCGGGCGCCATGACCGCCCCCTTCGTCATCGATCTTGGCTTTACGCGCAACGAATACGCGGCAATCGTCAAAGGCGCCGGCCTCGCGGCGCTGCTGCTGGGCGGGTTTGCCGGCGGGTTCATTGCCCGCGCGCTGCCGCTTGCAATGAGCCTGTGGATCGGCGCGATCCTGCAATCGGCCGCGAACCTCAGCTTCAGTTGGCTAGCGGTTGCCGGACACAATCAGACCGCGCTGGCGATCGCAATCACTGTGGAGAATTTTACCAGCGCCATCGGCACCGTGATGTTCGTCGCTTATTTGTCGGCGCTCTGCCGCAACCCGCTGCATACGGCAACGCAATACGCGCTGCTCACGGCGCTGGCCGCCGTCGGCCGGACTTACTTGTCGTCGGGCGCGGGCTTCATCGCCGAGAACACGGGATGGGCCTGGTTCTTCGTCATCTGCGCTCTCGCCGGATTGCCGAGCCTGGTATTGCTGGCGTGGCTGCAACAGCGCGGCCATTTCGCCACGCTTGTGGCGAAGCGGCCATAAAGTCGCCGGTGTTCCATCTCGGGTGCGATGAATACTTCGCCATGAAACTCCGGAACGATGGCGCGCAACATGCGTTTCGCCTCCGAACGACAAGGAGGTCACCATGCGTTCATACGTCACGATCACGATACTCGGCTGCGCGCTGAGCGGCGTCCTGCTTATGTCATCGCCTGCCGCGGCCGACTGGCACAGCCCGAACATCTACCGCAACACCAGCGGCACCTGGACCGATATCGAATACGATGACGGCATTTGCCGCTACAAATATTCGCATAACGCCTACGATAACGAGACGCATCTCAATCGATCGGGCGATTGCTCGCGGGTTGCGATCGGCCCGAGCGGAGTTCCGACGCCGATTTATGCGATGCCCTACCCCGGCGAAGATTGAGCGTTTCCGGCGCGGCGCGTCAGAACAGCGTCCGCTGCTTGATCGCCGCGGCAAGCGTGCCTTCGTCGAGATAGTCGAGTTCGCCGCCAACCGGCACGCCATGGGCGAGCCGCGTGATCTTGACCTTCGCGTCGGCCAGCAATTCGGTGATGTAATGCGCCGTGGTCTGGCCGTCGACGGTGGCATTGAGCGCCAGGATGACTTCCTTAATCGGCTCGGCGTGGACGCGTGAAATCAGCGCGTCGATCGACAGGTCCTGCGGCCCGACACCATCGAGCGGCGACAGCGTACCGCCGAGAACGTGATAGCGGCCATTGACCGCGTGCGCGCGCTCCAGCGCCCACAGATCGGCGACGTCGGCCACCACGACGACAATCGAGGGGTCGCGCTTGACGTCGGTGCAGACCGTGCAGGGATTCTGCGTGTCGATGTTGCCGCAAACCTTGCAGATGACGATCTTGTCCATCGCGGTCTGCAAGGCAGCACCGAGCGGCGCCATCAGCAATTCGCGTTTCTTGATGAGATGCAGCGCCGCGCGGCGCGCCGAGCGCGGGCCCAAGCCGGGCAAGCGCGCCAGCAACTGGATCAGCCGTTCGATCTCGGGTCCGGCGACGGCGGTGGGCATTAAGGCAGGTTCATCCCCGGCGGAAGTTGCAGACCACCGGTGGCCGCTTTCATTTTTTCCTGCATCACGCCTTCCGCCTTGCGGCGCGCATCGGCATGCGCCGCCACCAGCAGGTCCTCGAGGATTTCCTTTTCCGACGGCTTGAGAAGGGAGTCATCGATGGCCGTGCCCTTGAGGTCGCCCTTGGCGCTGAGCTTGACCGTCACCAGGCCACCACCAGCCGCGCCCTCGACCTCGATGGTGTCGAGTTCCGCCTGCAACGCCTGCATCTTCGCTTGCAATTGCGCAGCCTGTTTCATCATGCCCATGAAATCGGCCATCGTTCAGTCCTCTTCGTCGGAAGGCGAATCAAGCGGCGCGTCGCCGGAAAAATCCGGCTCGTCGCCTTTCTGGGTGATCGGCCCAATCGTCGCGCCGGGAAATCTCTTCAGGACAGCTTGCACGAGTGGATCACTCATGATTCCGCGCTTGAGCTCCTCCTCGCGGTCATTCGCCAGCTCGCGCATGGTGGCTGCGCCCTGCTCCTGCGACACCACCACCATCCAGCGCTTGCCGGTCCAGGCGGTGAGTTTGCGTTGCAGGTCGTGGACGAATGTCTTGGGCGCGCTCGCCTCAAGCGCGATTTCAAGCTGGCCGTCCTCGCAGCGCACCAGCCGCACGTCGCGTTCCAGCGCCATTTTCACCGTGATGTCGCGCTTTTCGACGGCAAGCGCGATCAACTGTTCGAACGAGCCGATCGAGAGCGTCGGCTGCTCGTCGCGCTGCGCCACCGGATCGTCGGCGATGCGCGGCGACACCGCGGCTGACGATCGGGGCGCCCCGCGCGGGGCGTCGTAGCGCGGCGTGAAACTCTGCGGCGCGGCCTGCGCCGGAGATGGCCCGCCATTGCCTTGCGCACGCGCGGTCCCGCCATTGTCGCTCATTGTGCGCACCACCTCGTCCGGCGTCGGCAGATCGGCGGCATAGGCAATACGAACGAGCACCATCTCGGCGGCGTTGACCGGCCGGCCGGAGGCCTGCACCTCGCCGATGCCTTTGAGCAGCATCTGCCAGACGCGCGACAGCACGCGCATGGACAGTTGCGCGGCGAAGGCGCGGCCGCGCACCCGCTCGGCCTCCGATAGCGCGACATCGTCGGCGACCGCCGGCACGACTTTGACGCGGGTGACGAAATGCGTGAACTCGGCCAGATCCGACAGCACCACCGCCGGATCGGCGCCGATATCGTATTGCTCGCGCAATTCGTTCAGCGCGGCGACGACGTCGCCCTTCATCAAGGCCTCGAACAGGTCGACAATGCGCACGCGGTCGGCGAGACCGAGCATCTGCCGCACGTCTTCCGCGCGCACGAGACCTGCAGCGTGAGCTATGGCCTGATCGAAGAGCGACAATGAATCGCGCACCGATCCTTCGGCAGCGCGCGCGATCAACGCCAATGCCGCGGGCTCCGTTTCGATCTTTTCCTTGGTGGCGATGCCTTCAAGGTGCTTCACCAGCAAAGCGGCGTCCACGCGGCGCAGATCGAAGCGCTGGCAGCGCGACAGTACCGTCACCGGAACCTTGCGAATCTCGGTGGTGGCGAAGATGAATTTGGCGTGCGGCGGCGGCTCTTCCAGCGTCTTCAGCAGCGCGTTGAAGGCGGCGGGCGAGAGCATGTGCACTTCGTCGAGAATATAGACCTTGGTGCGCGCGCTCATCGGCGCGTAACGGATGGCGTCGTTGATCTGACGCACGTCGTCGACGCCGTTATGGGAGGCGGCGTCCATCTCCAACACGTCGGGATGCCGGCTCTCGATGATCGCCTGGCAGTGAACGCCCATGACCGGCATGTCGATGGTGGGCCCCTTCACCGAACCGTCGGGCAATTCGTAATTGAGCGCGCGCGCAAGGATGCGCGCTGTTGTGGTCTTGCCGACCCCGCGCACGCCGGTGAGGATCCAGGCCTGCGGAATACGCCCCGACTCGAAGCCGTTCGAGATCGTGCGCACCATGGCGTCCTGGCCGATCAAGTCCGCAAAGCTCGCCGGGCGGTATTTGCGCGCCAGCACGCGATAGCCGCTGCCCTCGGGCGCCGCCGCAAGGTCAGGCGCTTTATCGGAAGGTTTCTTCGCGCTGCTTTTGGGTTCGCTCATCGTGCTATCCGACCGGCGGCCGCGCCGGGCGCGGGCTCGATCCATCGCGTCGAGGAAAAGGTGGGAGGCTGACGAGCGACCCGATCCGTGCTCGTTAGGGCTGCTTCCTTCCGGATCTGACCCGGTTGGCGAGTGGCTCGTCCACCGCCAACCTCCCGG
>DATATS010000191.1:0-4313 GCA_036268675.1 Pseudolabrys sp. | reverse complement strand
CTTGCCCGGCCATTTGCACAAATCGGCGATGATGCATTTCTCACACAGAGGCTTGCGCGCGACGCACGTGTAGCGTCCGTGCAAAATGAGCCAGTGATGCGCATGGCGCTTGTAATGCGCCGGCACCACTTTCTCGAGTTTCTCTTCCACCTCGAACGGCGTCTTGCCGGTGGCCATGCCGGTGCGATTGCCGACACGGAAAATGTGCGTATCGACCGCGATGGTCGGCTCGCCGAAGGCGATGTTGAGCACGACATTCGCCGTCTTGCGCCCGACGCCGGGCAGTTCCTCCAGCGCCTCGCGCGAGCGCGGCACCTGCCCGCCATGCTCCGCCACCAGCTTCTCCGATAGCGCGACGACGTTCTTCGCTTTGGTGCGGAACAGGCCGATCGTCTTGATCAGCTCGCGCACGCGATCTTCGCCGAGTTCGATCATCTTTTCCGGCGTATCGGCGGCGGCGAACAATGCCGGTGTCGCCTTGTTGACGCCGGCGTCGGTCGCCTGCGCAGACAGCACCACCGCCACCAGCAGCGTGAACGGATTGACGTGTCGTAGTTCGGTTTGCGGTTCCGGATTCGCGGCCAGGAAGCGGCGGAACGCTTCTTCGATCTGGGCATTGGTCCAGGGCTTCGACGGTCTTTCAACCGAAGCCTTGATCGGCTTAACTGCCCCCTTGCCTTGCGCCTTCGCGGCCTTCCCCGTGCGGGCCTTGGTCGAGAATTTGCGGACCGGCTTTTTTTTCATTGTTCCGGTATAATGAGCGCCAAGACTGACGACAACATGACCAGCGACAACGACGAACTCGAACCGACTATTTTTTCCGCCGTGATTACGCCGCACCGCTCGCTCGGCAGAGTGGGCTTTGTGGTGCTGATGGCGGTTTTCGGCGGCTTGAGTTTCTGTGCCGGCGTCGCGTTCCTGCTGATGGGCGCCTGGCCCGTATTTGGCTTTTTTGGCCTCGACGTGCTGCTGCTCTATTGGGCGTTCAAACTCAATTACCGCCATGCTGCGGCCTATGAGGAGGTGACCATGACGCCAGTGGCGCTCACCGTGCGCAAAGTGAGCCACCGCGGTCAGGCGCGCGAATGGGTACTCAACCCGCTTTGGGTCAGACTTGAAAAGGTCGTGCAGGAGGAGTTCGGCATCGAGCGCCTGCTGCTTGTCTCGCGCGGCAAACGGCTCGCCATCGCGGGTTTTCTCGGTCCCGATGAAAAGGCCGGCTTTGCCAAGGAGCTTGCGGCGGCGCTCAATCAGGCCAAGCGTGGCGTGACGAGAACGATCGTGTCTTGAACTCTGCCAGAAAACGGGTGGCCGGCGTCCCTGCCCCGGCCTAGATAGCGGTCATGAGCATGACCCTGGACCATTCAGCCTTGACCGACCGATTCACCCTTGCGCCGCTGCCGACTGCCGCGGCCGACTATGACATTGTGCGCCGCGCCATCGCCCATATCCGCGGCCATTGGCGCGCGCAGCCCGAAATCGACAAGATCGCCGACGCCGCCGGCGTCAGCGCCACCGACCTGCATCATCTGTTCCGCCGCTGGTGCGGGCTGACGCCGAAGGCATTTTTGCAGGCGCTCACCCTCAACCATGCGCGCGACTTGCTGCGCTCCTCCGCGAGTGTGCTGGAAACATCCTACGAGGTCGGTCTTTCCGGCCCCGGGCGGTTGCACGATTTGTTCGTCACGCACGAGGCGATGTCGCCGGGCGAATGGAAGGCGGGCGGTGAGGGGCTGACCGTCACTTACGGTTTCCACCCCTGCCCATTCGGCACAGCATTAGTGATGATCACGCCGCGCGGGCTGGCGGGGCTGGCGCTCGCCGACGCCGGCAAGGAACGCGCCGCGCTCAAGGACATGCGCGCGCGCTGGCCGCGGGCGAATTACATGGAAGACTTCGCGGCAACCGCTGCTACCGCGCGGCGCATTTTCGATCCGGCGCTGTGGCGCCCCGAACAGCCGCTGCGTGTGGTGCTCATCGGGACCGATTTTGAAGTGCGCGTCTGGGAGAAATTGCTGCGCGTGCCGATGGGCAAGCTCACCACCTACTCGGATCTGGCGGCGCGCGCCGGTGCGCCGAAGGCCGCACGCGCGGTCGGCGCCGCGGTCGGCAAGAACCCGATCTGCTTCGTGGTGCCGTGCCATCGCGTCATCGGCAAGAACGGCGATCTCACCGGCTATCACTGGGGCATCACGCGCAAGCGCGCGATGCTCGGCTGGGAAGCCGGGATGGCGGCGGCGTGAGGTATATTATCTGCGCATGATCTTTTCCGAAAACCGGTTCCCGCTTTTCGGGATCATGCGCTAGACCCGCTTCCAGAAAAAGGCCGCGTCGCAAGGCCGTCCATCCGGCCACAGCGCGTAGCCGGGAACAACGCCCGCTCTGTTCCAGCCAGCACGCACGTAAAGCCGCTCGGCCTCGCTGCCCACACACGTATCGAGCACCAGGAGCGTACGCTCGCGTGCTCTCGCCTCGTCCTCGACATGGCGCATCAGGGCAGCGGCAATGCCCCTGTTGCGCGCGCTGCGATGCACCAGCATTTTTTTCACATCGGCGCGGTGGCGCTGGTTCGGCACCGTCGCCAATCCGAGCTGGACCGTGCCGATGATGCGGCCGCCATCGCGCGCGACCAGCAGAACGATATCGCCGCGCGCCACCTCCTCGACCACGCCGCGGAAAAACGCGGCGGCGTCGGCGCGCGAGAACGGCGGCATGAAGTTCACGGACGCGCCGCCGGCGACGCAATCTTCCAGCACTGCGGCGAGTTCATCGAGCGCCGCTGCCGCCGCGTCACCGTCGAGCGCGACAATCTCCGGATCGCTCACGCCGCCAGATCCAGTTTCGAGGCCACCGTCGAATCGGCGTTGAGCCGGTAGATCATCGGCGCGCCGGTTGCGATATTGAGCTTGAGGATGCTTTCCGTCGTGTGCCTGTCGAGCACCATCACCAGCGCGCGCAGCGAATTGCCGTGCGCCGACACCAGTACGCGTTCGCCGCGCAGCACGCGCGGCAGAATTTCCTGAAGATAATAGGGCAGCACGCGCGCCGCGGTGTCGCGCAGGGATTCCCCGCCCGGCGGCGCTACATCATAGGAACGGCGCCAGATATGCACCTGCTCCGCGCCCCATTTCTTGCGAGCGTCGTCCTTGTTCAGGCCGGCGAGATCGCCGTAGTCGCGCTCGTTGAGCGCCTGGTCCTTGAACACGGGGATTGTTGTTTGGCCGAGTTCTTCCTGCATCAGGTCGAGCGTGCGTTGGGCGCGCTTGAGCGCCGAGGTGAAGGCGACATCGAATGTCAGCCCCCGCGCCTTCAATTTGCGCCCGGCCTCGCGCGCTTCGGCGATGCCGTTCTCGGTCAGGTCGACGTCGCGCCAGCCGGTGAACAGGTTCTTCTTGTTCCAGTCGCTCTCGCCGTGGCGAACGAGCACAAGCAGGCGTTCGGTCATCCCTTCGCGGCTCCTGCTGTCGCGACACGCGCTTTCTTTGCGATCCAGCCGGCGCTGACAAAGCAGACCGCCATGACCAGCAGGAGCGCGCCGTTGATGGCCAGATCCAGGCCACTCCCCTCAGGCACGATGTATTCGACAAAATAGGTGCCGATCAAAGCGGCGATGCCGAGCACCATCAGGCGCAACACGACCTTCCCCTGCGGGCTCTTGAGATCGGTCGTCGCCGGCGGCGTCGATTGCCTTTTCAGCGCGTACCAGAGGACCGCGCCGGCGATCAGCCAGACCAGCGCGAGGCCGCCGAACAGATACGGCGCAAATTCCGGCGCCGGTTCGGTCCCCGGCACCCATGGCTTGGCGTATTGATAGGTCTCGAAAAGACACGCGATGCCCGCGGCGATGAGCGCGTAGGCCCAGCCGGTTCGCCTTGTCACTGGCTCCGGTGTCATGTCGTCCCCCGTCTAGAAATTGCCGAGGCCAAGCACGTCGGACATCGAATAAAGTCCGGGCTTCTGGCCGCGCGCCCACAAGGCGGCATGCAGGGCGCCGCGCGCAAAGATCATGCGGTCTTCGGCCTTGTGCGTGAGTTCAATGCGTTCGGCGGGCCCTGCAAAAATCACGCTGTGCTCGCCCACCGCGGTGCCGCCGCGCAACGTCGCAAAGCCGATATCGCCAGCTTTACGCGCGCCAGTATGGCCGTCGCGCGCCTTCACCGAATGCTTGTCGAGATCGATGTTGCGGCCTTCCGCCGCCGCGCGGCCCAACAGCAATGCGGTGCCGGACGGCGCATCGACCTTCTGGTTGTGATGCATTTCCAGGATTTCAATGTCGAAGGCGTTGTCCAGCGTCTTGGCCACGCGGCGGGTCA
>DATATS010000190.1:0-2105 GCA_036268675.1 Pseudolabrys sp. | reverse complement strand
GCCCGCGCCCGCGGCTTCGGCATGAAGCTTCTCTATTGGAGCCCGCGCCCAAAACCGGAGGCTGAGCGCGACACCGGCATGCGTCGCGTGACGCTCGACGAATTGCTGCGGCAATCGGACTTCGTCTCGATCCATTCGCCGCTCAACGCGACGACTCATCATCAGATCGGCGCGCGCGAATTGGGTCTCATGAAAAGGACCGCTTTCCTGATCAATACGGCGCGCGGCGCAATCGTCGATGAGAAGGCGCTGGTGCGCGCGCTCAGGAAAAAACTCATTGCCGGCGCCGGCCTCGACGTCTTCGAATTCGAGCCCAAGATCGCCGCCGAATTGAAGCGCATGAAGAACGTCGCGCTGACGCCGCATCTCGGTAGCGCTGTCGTCGAGGTGCGCGAACAGATGGCCAATATCGTCGTCGATAATATTCAGGCGCTCATAGAGGGCCGCGTGCCGCCGAATTGCGTCAATCCGCAGGTGCTGCCAAAATCTTGAGCGATAGATGACGCCTGCGGCGTCATTTGATAGCCTGCGGATTGATCGGTGAGCCCGTGCCGCCAGTGATGATCAGCGGCGGACCGCAGAAAAAGAATTCGTAGACGCCGTCCTCGGCGCAATCCTCGGCCAGTTCCTTGAGATAGAAAATCTCGCCCATGCACAGGCCCATGGCCGGGATCACCACCCAATGCCAGGGCTGGTTGGCCTCCTTGGTCTCGTTCGGCCGCACCTCGACGCCCCAGGTGTCGGTACAGATGGCGGCGATCTGCTTGTCCTGGCACCAGTAGCAGTTCTCGAATTTGACACCGGGCGCGTCACCGCCGGCATAGCCGCCCCATTTCTTCTCGGCGAGGCATCGCTCCATCTGCCCGGTACGCACGATGACGAAATCGCCGCGGCCGATCGCGACGTTCTGCTCCTTGGCGCAGGTGTCGAGTTCGTCATTGGAAATGCTTTCGCCGTCCTTCATCCAGTCGACGCCGCGAAAGCGCGCGATGTCGAGCAGCACGCCGCGCCCGGCCATCTTGTTTTTGGAATGCTCGATGCCGAGCACGTTGAGGCCACGCGCGTCCACCATCTTCGCCTCGTGGCCGTTATAGCCTTTGTCCTCGTAGAAGACGTGGCCGAGCGCGTCCCAATGGGTCGCGCCCTGCACGCACAGCATCAGCGTGTCGTCGGCGTAGCGCAGTTTATTCCAGTCCTGCCGGCCGGCGATGGCGTCGGTGCCTGTCGCCAACATCTGATGTATCGGATTGAAACGCCCGCCGAACAGGCCGGTCTGTGGGCCGGTCTTGTCGAGCGGGATACCGAGCGCGAACACCTTGCCGGAGCGGATGAGGCCCGCCGCCTTGACGATGTCTTCCGGCGTGACGTGATTGAGGGTGCCGATCTGGTCGTCCTTGCCCCAGCGTCCCCAGTTGGACAGCGTCTTCGATGCTTCGGCGATGGCCTCCTTGCCGACCTTGATGTCCATGGCGCGGGCTCCCTCTGCGTAATTCCACATCGGCCGCGTGAGTTTTCCCGCAGTTGCCGCGATCGCAATATTGCAATGGGTCCCGGTGATCGAGCAAGCGGGGTCGCTCCGGCGAGCGCGGCGGGCGCTAAACCTTGCCTAGCGCCCGCAGGATTTTTCCCGGCGTGAACGGCATGTCGGTGAGCGGCTCGGCGCCGAGTGGGCGCAACGCGTCGTTGATGGCGTTCATCACGCAGGCCGGCGCACCGGCGGTGCCGGCTTCGCCCGCGCCCTTGGCGCCGAGCTCCGAGTCGGCGGTGGGCGAGACGACGTGACCGCATTCGATGTCGGGCATCTCGGCGGCCATCGGCACCAGATAGTCCGCCATGTTGCCATTGAGCATCTGCCCGCGCTCGTCATAAAGACAGTGCTCGAACAGCGCGGCGCCGATGCCTTGCACGACGCCGCCGCGAATTTGCTCGTCGACCAGTTGCGGATTGATGATGGTGCCGCAATCCTCGACGCACCAGTGCTTCAGGAGCTTGACGAAGCCGGTTTCGGTGTCGACTTCGAGATAGCTCGCCTGCACGCCGTTGGTGAAGGCAAAGGGCCATGCGCGCGGCACGTAATGACGCGTGGCCACCAGTTCGGCCTGCAG
>DATATS010000189.1:0-6720 GCA_036268675.1 Pseudolabrys sp. | reverse complement strand
CGGGTCGGCGGCGCAATGCAGCCATCCATTTTCCTGGATCTCGTGCTCGAGCTGGCCCGGCGCCCAGCCGGCATAACCGAGCGCCAGGATCGCGCTGGCCGGGCCGTTGCCGCGCGCGATCGCCTTGAGAATGTCGAGCGTGGCGGTCAGGCAGATGCCCTCGTCGATCGGCAGCGTCGAGTTCTCGATAAAGAAGTCGGCCGAGTGCAACACAAAGCCGCGCCCGGTTTCCACCGGCCCGCCTTTGAGCACCTTGACGTCCTCGGCCTTGGTGGTCAGTTCGATGCGTTCGGCCGCCGGTATGACTTCAAGCTGCACCAGCAGGTCGGGAAACCGGATGTTCGGCGCGGGGTGGTTGACGACGATGCCCATGGCGCCTTCGCTCGAATGCGCGCAGACGTAAATCACGGAACGCGTGAAACGCTCGTCGTTCATCGCCGGCATCGCGATCAGCATCTGGCCGTCGAGATAGCCGCGCGCCGATCGTTTTCCGGCCGCTTTCTTGGGAAGCTTCATGGCTCAAGGTTACCCAATAGGTCCGCTAATGCAAACGACGCGCCCGGCGGAAAGTTCACATCGCTCGCCGTCATATTCAATAAAACAATTGTGGCAAAATCGCCGCCGTGCCCGATTCCCGGTCACCGGTTGCTCACAATGAATTCAGTGGCGGCATGTAGCATTACCGATTAGATCGACGGTCATGGTGGATCGCCACAATCGATTCTCGATTGCGGCCGCGGCATGCGGCCTCGCGCTGACGCTCGCGGCACCGGCGCACGCGGCCGGCGAATCGCCGTGGGTCGAGGACAGCCATTCGGCGCTGCGCCTGATCGGCGGCAACAATGCGAGCGGTGCGACAAGCTTGCGCGCGGGCATCCAATTGCGGCTGGAGCCGGGCTGGCACACCTATTGGCGCTATCCGGGCGACTCCGGCGTGCCGCCGCGCTTTTCGTTTCCGGGCTCCGACAACGTCGCCTCCGTCAAGGTCCTCTATCCGGCGCCGCACGCCTATTCCGACGAAGCCGGAGTCATCATCGGATACAAAGGCGGCGTGATTTTTCCGCTGCGCGTCGTGGCGCGCGACAAGTCAAAACCGGTCACGCTGCATCTGAAGGCCGAATACGCGATCTGCGACAAATTATGCGTGCCGGTCGAGGCGCAGGCACAACTGACACTCACCGGCGCAACGGCTGAGAGCGACGCGCTGCTCGCGTCCGCCGAGGCGCATGTGCCGAAGGAGATTTCGGCGGCCGCGGTCGGATTGAAGGCGCATATCGCCAGCGACCACAAGGTCAAGCCGCTCGTGTTCGTCGATCTGAAGGCACCGACCGGCAAGCCGATTGAGATATTCGTCGAGGGACCGACTGCGGAATGGGCGCTGCCCATCCCGAAACCGGCGCCGGGCGCGCCGGCGGGCCACCAGTATTTCGGATTCGAACTGGATGGGCTGCCGCCCGGCGTTAATCCGCGCGGGGCCTACGAACTCACCTTTACGATCGTCGGCGATGGCCAGCCGGTCGAAGCCAAGACGCATCTCGACTAGCGGCGCCGAAAGGCGCTAGTTTCCGCTCCGACGACAGCAAATAATCCCAAACGCAAAGAGGAACTCCCATGCCCATCAAGGTCGGCGATCGTGTGCCCAATGCGACATTCCGGATGATGACCGGCGAAGGCCCCAAGCCCAAGACATCCGACGATATTTTCAAGGGCAAGAAGGTCGCCCTGTTCGCCGTGCCCGGCGCTTTCACGCCGACATGCAATAACCTGCACATGCCGAGCTTCTTGAAGAACGTCGATGCGTTCAAGGCCAAGGGCGTCAACACCGTCGCCGTAACCGGCGTCAACGACGTGTTCGTCATGGAAGCCTGGAAGAAGGCGACCGGCGCCGACGGCAAGATTGATTTTCTCGCCGACGGCAACGGCGAATTTGCCAAGGCAATCGACATGGCCTTCGACGGCTCGGGCAACGGATTGGGCACGCGCTCCAAGCGCTACGCGATGCTGGTCGACGACGGCGTGGTCAAGCAGCTCAATGTCGAGGATGCGCCCGGCAAGTGCGACATTTCCGGCGGCGACGCGTTGCTGAAGCAGGTTTGATTGCTCCCATCGCCGATTTCTCCACAAGCCGTCATCGCCCGCGAAAGCGGGCGATCCAGCAATCTCTACCTTCGCGAATTTAATTGCGAGCCTGAGTGCTGGATGCCCCGCCTTCGCGGGGCATGACGGGGAGGTTATTTACTCTTCATCGCGCCTTTCGCCCCGGCACGCGCGGCGACGATGCCCTCGCGCGCAAGCACGTCGGCGCGTTCGTTCATGGCGTGGCCGGCGTGGCCTTTCACCCAGTGCCAATGCACCGTATGACCGCTAAGCGCCGCGTCGAGCCGCTGCCAGAGATCGATATTCTTCACCGGCTTCTTGTCCGCCGTGCGCCAGCCGTTCTTCTTCCAGCCGTTGATCCATGACGTAATGCCGTTCTTGAGATATTCGCTGTCGGTGTGAATATCGACGGCGCAAGGGCGCTTCAAGGCTTCGAGCGCTGCGATCGCGGCCATCAGCTCCATACGGTTGTTGGTCGTGTGCGCCTCGCCGCCCATCATTTCCTTCTGATGATCGCCAAAGGATAAAATCGCGCCCCAGCCGCCTGGCCCCGGATTGCCGGAACAGGCGCCGTCGGTGTGAATCGTGACGCGTTCATTCATGCGCTATCGAATCCATAGTCGCTCGCGCTCTTCACCGACTGATGGAAACGCAGCTTGCGATGATATTCGAGCGGGTCTTTCGGCTTGACCAGCGCGCCATCCGGCACCGCCAGCCAGTCCACCAGCCGCGTCAGCAGGAAACGCACCGCCGCGCCGCGCGCCAGAACGGGAAGCGCCGCAAGTTCGGCGTCCGTCAGCGCGCGGGCGCGCGTATAGGCGTTGAGCAGCGCGCGGCCTTTGGTGACGTTGTAGGCATGGTCAGGCTCGAAGCACCAGGCGTTGAGGCAGATCGCGACATCGAAGCTGAGCGTATCGGTGCAGGCGAAATAAAAATCGATGAGGCCGGACAGCCTGTCGCCAAGGAAGAACACATTGTCCGGAAACAGGTCGGCATGGATCACGCCTTGCGGCAAATCGCGCGGCCATAATTTTTCCAACGCGTCGAGTTCCCTGGCGATCTCCGCGCACAGGCCCGGCCGCACGCTGTCGCCGCGCGCTTTCGCCTGCTCGTAAAGCGGCCGCCAGCTTGCAATCGACAGCGCATTCGCCCGCTTCTGTGCAAAATCCTTGCCGGCGATATGGAGCCCAGCAAGCGCCTCGCCCACCGCCGCGCAGTGACCCGCAGTGGGGCGACGGATCCATACGCCATCGAGGAAGGTGACGATTGCCGCCGGCCGCCCCGCGATGGTGCCGAGCATGCCGCCGTTTTTAGTCTTGACCGGCTGCGGACAGGTGATGCCGCGGCTCGCGAGATGCTCCATCAATCCGAGGAAGAACGGCAGGTCGCCCGCCGCCACGCGCTTTTCATAGAGCGTGAGGATGAAACTGCCGGCGTCGGTGTGCAGCAGGAAATTGGAATTCTCCACGCCCTCGGCGATGCCCTTGTAGGAGAGCAGTTCGCCGATGTCGTAAGCCTTCAGAAATTGCGCGAGATCGTCCGCCGTGACGTCGGTGTAGACGGCCATGGGCTCGTCACTCCGCCGCCTGGTGCTCCCGCAGCGATCGGGGCAGCGGGAAGAAAACGCCCTCCTCGGCGGCCGTCACGGTTTCGACGTCGAGCGTGAAATGTTCGGCGAAGGCGTCGATGATCTCGTCCACCAGCACCTTGGGCGCCGAAGCGCCGGCGGTGATGCCAAGTGTCGTAATATTGCTGAACTGCGCCCAGTCGATGTCGGTGGCGCGCTGCACCAGCGCCGCGCGCGGGCAGCCCGATCGTTCCGCCACTTCCTTGAGCCGCTGCGAATTCGAGGAATTCGGCGCGCCCACCACGATCATGGCGTCAACTAGGGGCGCGACGCGCCGCACGGCTTCCTGCCGGTTGGTGGTGGCGTAACAGATGTCGTCCTTGTGCGGACCGACGATCGACGGAAACCGGCGCTTGAGCGCCTCGACGATTTCCGCGGTGTCGTTCACCGACAGCGTGGTCTGCGTCACATACGCAAGTTTATTGGCGTCGTTCGGCTGGAAGGTTTCGGCGTCCTTCATGGTTTCGATCAGCCTGACGCTGTTGGGGGGGAGTTGGCCGAGCGTGCCGATCACCTCCGGGTGGCCGGCGTGCCCGATCAGAATGATCTCGCGCCCGCGCCGGTGATGGATTTCCACCTCGCGATGCACCTTGGTGACCAGCGGGCACGTCGCGTCGAATGCGAACAAATTGCGCTTTTGCGCCTCCGCCGGCACCGAGCGCGGCACGCCATGCGCCGAGAAAATCACCGGCGCGTTGGTGTCGGCCGGAACTTCGCTGAGTTCCTCGACAAAAACCGCGCCCTTCTTGCGCAGGCCCTCGACGACGTAGCGGTTATGCACGATTTCGTGACGCACATAGACCGGCGGCCCGTAAAGTTCGAGCAATCGCTCGACCGATTCGATAGCGCGCACGACGCCGGCGCAAAAGCCGAGCGGCGAACACAACAGCACCTTGAGCGCGGGCTTTTCGGCGGCCGATGGCATAAAATATCCTCAAAACGCGCGGTTTTTTCGCGTCCTTTATTTCCTCGACATGGGCGCAAGCCGCGCCTCTGTCAAGCCGGAAAGGTTGCGTCACAGGGGTCTTGCCCCTATATTCCGGCCACTTTTCAGATCATCACCGATGATCAGGCTTCACCCAGTGGGCGGGCGAAGCATAGAGGAGATTTTGCCATGGCGAGCGCGCCACCGCTGATGCCGAAAGCAACCGCCGTCTGGCTGTTGGACAATACCGCGCTGACGTTCGATCAGGTGGCGGATTTCTGCAAGCTGCATCCGCTCGAAGTGAAGGCGATCGCCGACGGCGATGCAGCGCAAGGCATCAAGGGCCTCGACCCGATCCTCACCGGGCAGCTCACGCGCGAGCAGATCACGGAAGCGGAAGCCAATCCGGAGGTGCGGCTCAAACTCGCCGACCAGAAGGTCGCCGTGCCGCAGCCCGACCGCGGCGGCAAAAAAGGTCCGCGCTACACGCCGGTGTCGCGCCGGCAGGACCGCCCGAACGCGATTCTGTGGCTGGTGCGCAACCATCCCGAATTGAAAGACAGCCAGATCATGCGGCTGGTCGGCACCACCAAGTCGACCATCGCCGCGATCCGCGACCGCACCCACTGGAACGCGCAAGCGCTGGCGCCGATGGACCCGGTGACGCTTGGGTTGTCGACGCAGACCGATCTCGATTTCGAGGTCAACCGCGCCAATAAGGAAAAGCCGGCGCCGGCCGAGACCGGGGCAACGCTGTTGCCGGCGGCCGAGACCACCGCGCGCAAGGAAGCCGAAGTTGCGGCAGCGCACGCCGCCGAAGCCGAGAAGAAGCCGGGCGGCAGCGATCTTGACGTGTCGGCGGTCTTCGCCAAGCTCAAGCAAATCGGCGGCAAGGGCGACGACGAAGAATGAGCAAAAATCCGCGCGTGACCTTCAGGCCTCGCCGCATCGCGGAAGGCGAATGGCAAATCGAAGCGCACTATCCCGACGTGGAGATTCGCATCGTCGATGGCTTCAAGAGCAAAGCCGAAATCGACGAATGGATTGCCGGAGACGGCAAAATCAGATGGCTAAGGTCGCAAGGCTACGCCAAGTAAACGGCCAAATAATTGACCAGGTGACCGGCCGGCGAGGCACCGCCGCGCCGCCGGCCCTCACCTGCCCGCGTTGAACCTGCGGGACGCGACCCAATAGGCCAGGCCAAATCCGATGAGCGCGCCGACCGGGATGCCCATGCCCGACAGGATGATGTGGCGCATCGGGCAGGTCATCTGCTCGCCGCCGCCGCCGCACGCGTGGCCGACCTGGCCGAGATAATCCATGCCGAAATAGGCCGCGATCGGCGCGATGATGGCGCCGAGCAGGATACCGACGAGAATGATGCCGCCGACGCCTTGGCGCTCGGGCGGTTGAGTGGTGACTTGGCTGCTCATTATTGTTTCCTCCTGGGCATTGGTTTTCGCCCGTTGGCGGCATCATACCGCCGAGAGCCACGCTCTTTCAACGCTGCTGCGCGCTCCCGGGGATTCGGCCTGCCTGCCTGCGCTTTCGCCCACGGAAATATTCCGGGCAAGCGTCATCGCCCCTGTTTTTTTGAGGCGCGGGGGCGCCCGTAAGCTGAGCCCGCCGGCGCGAGCCCCTGCATTGGTTCCTCGCCCGAAAGCGAGGGGATGGAGCGCCGGTTGGCGCAACCATGAGCCTGACGCCTTATGGCGTCGCGCGCCTTGCGATCGGCGCGCTCGCCAGCCGGCGCTCCACTTGCGGCTTTTCTGTCCCCGGGGCCGTGCTTCCGGGCGCGGACGGGAGGGCATCGCCCAACCCCGATCCGGGCAGCTTTCGCCGCCCTTCATCCGCGCCGCGTCCAGCCATTCAAGGCAGTCCCCCTTAGTAGGGACGGACGGCTGCCCGAGGCCTCCCGGGAGCGGGGTTACGAACCCCGCCCGCAGGCGCCGCATCCTGCTCCGTCTTCAAAAGCGTCCCTAGAAGACGCCCCTCAACGAGCAAGACCGGACGCACATAGCGAACGATAGGAATAAAGTCAAGTGGCCGGCGCTTCGGCCCGCTCGCGCGC
>DATATS010000188.1:0-3895 GCA_036268675.1 Pseudolabrys sp. | reverse complement strand
CTCCCCCAAACCATGCGCCCAAACGCGCCTTGCGGCCAAGCGCGCTGCGGGCCACTTGTGTTTACGGGGACCAACATGACGCGGATGGAAAAGCCCAGGCGCAAGCCGGCCAAGGCAAATGCGACGCCGGTTGCCGGCAAGGCCGCCAATTTGCCGGCCCATGCGCCACCCAGTGAAACGCCCAATGTCACGCCCAACGAGACACCAAAGATCGGTTCGGTGCAGATCGAGGCATTCGCGCAGAATCTGGCGCGCCTGATCGAGCAGAGCGGCAAGGCGCTCGCCGCCTACATGAAGCCGCGCGAAGAGGGCAAGATCAAAAGCGACTTGGCCGAGGACGTGACCGACGTGGTCAAGACCGTCGGCCAGGTGGCGGAATACTGGCTCTCCGATCCTCATCGCGCGCTCGAATTGCAGGCGAGCCTCGGCCGCGCCTATCTCGATCTGTGGGCCGGCGCGGTCAAGCGCATGGCCGGCGAAGCAGCGCCGCCGGCGGCTACTCCCGACCCGAAGGACAAGCGCTTTGCCGATCCGGAATGGTCGCAGAACCAGTTTTTCGATTTCCTCAAGCAGGCCTACCTGCTCACCGCGCAATGGGGCGACCGGCTGGTCCGGGACGCCGAGGGCGTCGACGCACACACGCGCACGAAAGCCGCCTTCTACGTCAAGCAGATCAGCAACGCGATTTCGCCGTCGAACTTCGTGCTCACCAATCCGGAGCTGTTCCGCGAAACGCTTGCCTCGAACGCCGACAATCTGGTGCGCGGCATGCACATGCTCACCGAGGATATCCAGGCCGGCCACGGCAACCTGAAAATCCGCCAGTCGGACGCGTCCCAATTCGAGGTCGGGCGCAACCTCGCGCTTTCGCCCGGCAAGGTGATCTTCCAGAACGAACTGATGCAACTCATCCAGTACGAAGCGACGACCGAGGACGTGTTCAGAGTTCCGCTGCTGATCGTGCCGCCATGGATCAACAAGTTCTACATTCTCGACCTCACGCCGGAAAAATCATTCATCAAGTGGTGCGTCGATCGCGGCATCACCGTCTTTGTTGTGTCCTGGGTCAACCCGGACGCGCGGCTGGCGGCCAAGAGCTTCGAGGAATACATGCGCGACGGCGTGATCGCGGCGCTCGATGCGATTGAAGCGGCGACCGGCGAGAAGAAAGTCGACGCCATCGGCTATTGCGTCGGCGGCACGCTGCTTTCGATCACGCTCGCCTATCTCGCCGCCAAAAACGAAGAGCGCGTGCGTTCGGCCACGCTGTTTGCCGCGCAAGTCGATTTCACGTTCGCCGGCGACCTGATGGTGTTCGTGGACAAGGACCGCATCGCCCAACTTGAAGCGCATATGAAGCAGCAAGGCTATCTGGAAGCCTCGCGCATGGCGACCGCCTTCAATCTGCTGCGCTCCAACGATTTGATCTGGCCCTACGTCGTGAACAATTACCTGCGCGGCAAGAAGCCGTTTCCGTTCGACATCCTGTTCTGGAATTCCGACGCCACGCGCATGCCTGCGGCCAATCATTCGTTCTATCTGCGCAACTGCTATCTCGACAACCGGCTCACCAAGGGCGAAATGGAAATTGCCGGCATCGATCTCGATCTCTCCAAGGTGACGGTGCCGATCTACAATCTTGCGACGCGCGAGGACCACATCGCGCCGGCAAAATCCGTGCTTTACGGCTCGCAGTATTTCGGCGGGCCGGTGAAATATGTGCTGGCAGGCTCCGGCCACATCGCCGGCGTGGTCAACCCGCCTGCCAAGCCGAAATACCAGTACTGGACCGGCGGCGAACCGGGCGGCGACGATCTCGACGCCTGGGTGGCGAAGGCTACCGAGCATGCGGGCTCGTGGTGGCCCGATTGGCTCGACTGGCTCACCTCGCACGACAATGAAAAAGTGCCGGCGCGCGCGATCGGCGGCAAACTGAAAGCGATCGAAGACGCGCCGGGCAGTTATGTTAAAGTGCGCGATTAACGAAAGGGATGCAAATGACCAAGGAACTGATGTGGCTCACCTACACGGTCATTCTGACCGGCGTGTTGTGGATACCCTACATTCTCGACCGCGCCGTGGTGCGCGGCTTGATGGGCTCGATGGCCAATCCCTCGCCCACGCTCAGGCCGCAGTCGGCATGGGCGCAACGGCTGCAAGCCGCGCATTACAACAGCGTGGAAAATCTCGTTGTGTTCGCGGCCTTGGTGCTGATCCTCAACGCCATCCACCACTCGACCGCGAGCACGGTGCTGGCCTGCGCGGTCTTTTTCTGGTCGCGCCTCGCCTATGTCATCGTCTATGCACTCGGCATTCCGGGATTGCGAACGCTCGCCTTCGTAGTCGGCTTCGTGGCGCAGGCCGCATTGGCGCTGGCAGCGCTCGGCAAACTTTAGCCAACCGGCGCGGCGCGTTCGGCAATCGCGTGCAGATCGAGCCCGCGCGGCAGCGTGCCAAAGGCCGAGCCCGCTTCGCCCGATAGCCGCGAGGCACAGAACGCGTCCGCGACCGCTGCCGGCGCGTGCTTGACCAAAAGCGCCGCCTGCAAGGCCAGCACCAGATCGCGCGTGAGCGCGCGCGCCTGCGATTCATCATTGCGGTCGGCCGCGGTCATGCGCTCGCGCAGATAGGCCGCAAAGACCTGCACGCGCTTGTCGCTACCGGCCAGTTCACGCTGGACGATATCGGCTGCATTCGGCGTGCGTTCGATGGCGCGCAGCACGTCGAGCGCCATGATGTTGCCGGACCCCTCCCAGATCGAATTGACCGGCGCCTCGCGGTAAAGCCGCGGCATGATGCATTCCTCGATGTAGCCGGACCCGCCCAGCACCTCCATTGCTTCGACACACGCGAAGGGCGCGCGTTTGCAGATCCAGAATTTCGCCGCCGGCGTGACCACGCGGCGGAAAACGTCCGCCGTCTCGCCGCTCTCGTCGTAAGCGCGCGCGAGACGCAGGGTGAGCACGGTGGCGGCCTCGGATTCGAGCGCGAGATCGGCCAGCACATTGTCCATCAGCGGCTGGTCGATCAGCTTTTTCTGAAACGCCACACGGTGGCGCGCGTGATGCACGCCTTGTGCCACCGCCTGCCGTATCAAGGCGGACGAGCCGATGGCGCAATCGAGCCGCGTGTGGCCGGCCATTTCGATGATGGTCGGAATGCCGCGGCCCTCCTCGCCGATCATTTGCGCGAAGGCGCCCTCAAACTCGACCTCGCTCGACGCATTCGAGCGATTGCCGAGCTTGTCCTTGAGACGAATGATGCGAATGGCGTTGCGTTTGCCGTCGGGCGTCCAGCGCGGCAACAGGAAGCAGCTCAGGCCCTTGGCGCTTTGCGCGAGCACCAGGAATGCGTCGCACATCGGCGCCGACATGAACCATTTGTGCCCGTGCAAGCGGAAGCTGCCGCCGCCGGCGGGCTCGGCGCGCGTCGTGTTGGTGCGCAAATCCGAGCCGCCCTGGTTCTCGGTCATGCCCATGCCGATGAGCGCGGACATTTTCTCGCGCACGGGGATGAAGCGCTTGTCGTAATCGCGCGAGAAAATCTTCGGCAGCCATTCTTTCGCAACGTCCGGTGCGTGCCGCAATGCCGGCACCGCGCCATAAGTCATGGCGATCGGGCAATAGACGCCACTCTCGACCTGGCCCAGCATGTAGGTGCCGGCGGCGCGTGCAACATGCGCGCCCGGTTTCGGATCGGCCCACGGGCTGGAATGCAAGCCGGCACGCAGCGCGATCGCCATGAGATCGTGCCAGGCCGGGTGGAATTCAACTTCATCCAGGCGGTGCCCGTAGCGGTCGAGCGTGCGCAACACCGGCGGGTATTTATTGGCGTCGAAACCGAGCTTGATCGTTTCCGGCTTGCCCAGTGTGGCACCCAGCGTCGTCAGCCCGTC
>DATATS010000187.1:0-1577 GCA_036268675.1 Pseudolabrys sp. | reverse complement strand
TGCACGAAACGGCGATGACGCCGCCAATTGACATAGCCGGTGATGCGCTTGCCGATCAGCTCATCGACCCGTGGCCGCGGCAGCGGCGCCAGATGCGGATCGGACAGATGAGCGAGTACAAACGCCATCCGGCAATTGTAGCTACGAACTCCCGATCAATATACCGGCCACGAACACTAGCACCCCGCCGACCACCACCTGGAACGCGGCCTGCAAAAACGGCGTGTCCATGTATTTTGTGCGAATCCAGGAGATCACCGTCAGCTCGACCGCCACGACGGCGATGGACACAATCGTTGCGGTCAGGAAGTCCGGAATGAGATAGGGCAGCGTATGGCCGAGCCCGCCGATCGCGGTCATGCCGCCGGTGACGAGCCCGCGGATGACAGGCGAGCCGCGCCCCGTCAGCGAGCCGTCATCCGACAACGCCTCGGCAAAGGCCATCGAAATGCCGGCGCCGACCGACGCGGCCATGCCGACCAGAAACGTCGCCCAGGTATTGTGCGTGGCGAAGGCCGCGGCGAACAGCGGCGCCAGCGTGGAGACTGAACCATCCATCAATCCGGCAAGCCCCGGCTGCACATATTGCAGCATGAACATGCGTTTGGAGGTCACGTCTTCCTTGGCGCGCGCGCCGGGTGTGAGAATTGTCTCGGACAATTTGTGCGCCAGCGACTCGTGGCCGGCTTCCGCTTCGGCGAGTTCGATGAGCAGCTTGCGCACCGAGACGTCGCGCGCGGTTTCGGCCGCGCGACGATAGTATCGCTCGGCTTCGAATTCCATGTTTTCGGCGAACTTGCGCGCCTGCTCGAGGCCGAGTGGACGGATCAGCCAGAGGGGCTGTTTCGGGTGCAGAAAGCCCTTCACGTCCTGGCGGCGGATCAGCGGCAGATAGTCGCCGAATTTTTCCCGGTAGAGATCGAACAGCATCGTGCGGTGTGTGACTTCCTCATCCGCCATCTCGTCAAACACCTTGGCGGAGGAGGGAAACTGCTCGCGCAGGCCCTCTGCAAAGCCGCGATAGATGCGGCTGTCTTCTTCTTCGTTGGTGATGGCGAGCGCCAGCACTTCCTGCTCGGTCAGCTCGGAAAATCGCTTCACGGAAAGGGCCTTTCGGTCGCGGCGGTCTGTAATTTCTATATTAGAATATTTCTAAACTGTGAAGGGTGGGTTTGACTGCTATCAACATGGCTGCTGGTAAGGCGTTGTCCGCCAACTTCCGGAACTGGATGATGCGATTGCACCGCTTGCGCCGCGCGTTCGAGCCGTTGATCCGGCGGCTGAGCCATTTCTATTGGCGCTTTTCGCGTGCGGCGACGCTCGGTGCGCGCGCCATGGTGATCGACGGCGCGGGCCGCATTTTCCTGGTCAAGCATTCTTATGTCGCCGGCTGGCATCTGCCCGGCGGCGGGGTGGAAACCGGTGAAACCGTGCTGGAGGCGCTGGCGCGCGAACTCGCCGAGGAAGGCAATATCGAGCTCGGCGGTCCGCCGGCGCTGCATGGAATATTCTTCAACCGGCGCGTCTCGCGGCGCGATCACGTGATGCTCTACATCGTGCGCGACTTCCGCCAGGCG
>DATATS010000186.1:0-31559 GCA_036268675.1 Pseudolabrys sp. | reverse complement strand
CCGCAAGGTGATCTTGACCTTGTCGCCTTCTTCGAAGAAGCGTTTCATCGAACGCATTTTCACATCGTAATCGTGATCGTCGATCATCGGCCGGAGTTTGATCTCCTTGATCTCGACGACTTTCTGTTTTTTGCGGGCTTCGGCGGCTTTTTTCTGCGCCTGGAATTTGTACTTGCCGAAATCCAGGATCTTGCAGACCGGCGGGGTCGTGTTGGGAGAAATCTCCACCAGATCGAGCCCGGCCGCTTCCGCCATACCCATGGCGGTTTGAAAATCGACGACACCTTTGTTGTCGCCGGTACTATCGATCAGCTGAACTTCTTTCGAGCGGATCTCCTCGTTGATGCGCGGGCCGTCCTTTTGGGCGGGCTGCGCGGACTTCATCGGACGACGAATGGCTTTGCTCTCCTCATGCTGTTAATGCCGGCCGCGTGCGCACGGTATCGTTAAGCGCGCCGCGACAACGAAAGATTGGTAGAAACGGCCAATAAGTCAACGTGGTTCCTGCGCGTGGAGGCCGGAACCCCCCGATTTGCAGGTAAATCCTTCGAATCCTGCCGGTTTTGCCGGTTCACGGCATCCCACCGTGGGCTTTTTTGCGGGCCGCGATCCCTTCATAGAGCGCCAAGGTCTGCTCGGCGATTACCGGCTGATTGAAATGCCCGAGCACCCAGTCGCGGCCGCGCCGGCCGATCGTGGCGCGGGTCGGATCCGGCATGGCAAAGAGCCGCAAGAGGGCTGCGGCCAGCGATGGATGGTCGCCGCTATGGAAGCGCAAACCGGTAATGCGGTTTTCCGGGACGGCCGGCGAGGTCAGCACGACATCCGGACCGGCGGCCATGTCCGAAACGATCACCGGCCGGGCCATCGCTTGCGCCTCAAGCATGGCTCGTTGCACGCCTTCCGGCTGGATCGCCGCGGATACCACGACGGATGCCGCGGCATAGGCCGCCGGCATGTCGGCAACCGGCGCGGCCATGCGAATGACATCCATGGTGCCGGTGGACAGCACCAGGTCCCACAGCTCGCCGGTATAGCCCGTGCGGCCGCGATCCTCGCCGACGAAGACGCACAGGAAATCGGTAAGGCCTCTTTCCTTGAGCCGCTTGGCCGCGCGCACCACCACGTGATGGCCCTTGCGCCGTAAAATACGGCCGACGATCAGGATCACCTTGGTGCCGCGCTTGACGCCCCAGCCGCGGCGCACTGCTTCGACACGCTCGCGCGTAACGCCCGCCGGATCGAATTGATCGAAGTCGACGCTGCAAGGCACGACCGCGATGCGCTCCCACGGTGTGCCGTAGCGGTCGTTGATGAGTTGCGCGATCTGCTCGCTCACTGCGACGACGCGCTCGCCGCGCGCCATGATCCCGTTATAGAGCCGCTTGAAGAGGTTCTGCTCGCGAAAACCCTTGTACCAGCTGGTGACGAAAGGAACGCCGTTGAGCCGCGCCGCAAGATAGGCGCTCCAGGCCGCGGCGCGGCCGAGCGCGTGCACGATGTCGCACTTTTGTTCGCGTACGAGGCGCAATAACGCGGCGGTGTTGCGCAGCATGGTGATCGGGTTGTGGCTGGCCGCGTCAAGCGCGATGAATTCACCGCCGGCGGCGGCGACGTCGGCAACAAGACGGCCGGCGCGCGAGACGACGATGACACGATGGCCCGCCGCGCCGAGAATGCGCGTGAGGCCGACCGCGCCGGCATCGGCCGCGCCGGTGTCGAGCGTGGGAACCACGATCAGCACTGTGATGGCATCGCGCGGTTCGCTGCGCGCTTTTCGCTCCGACCGCGCTGCGGCTGCAGAAATATCCGACGCCGGCAAACTCGACATACCCGTCAAGACCTCAAACGTTCGTCAATGATCGCGTGCGAGCAGCGAGGTATAGACCCCACGAATGCCCGCGGCAACGCTTTGGGGGGAAAACATGAATTCGGCGAATTGGCGCGCACGGGCGCCCAAGGCGTCATAGGCGGTGGCGGGAAGCGCCAGCGCGGCGGCGGTCGCGCGCGCAATTTCGCCGACATTTCCCGGCCGCACCAGCCAGCCGGTGCGCAATTCGTCGCGCATGCGCGGCGGACACAATACATTCTCCGGCAATACTCCAAGCGTCGTCGCAACCACCGGCCGGCTCATGGCTTGCGCTTCCGCTACGGTGCGTCCCGACAGCGGCGCTTGCAGCGCCGGCACCACCACCACATCGGCGGCGGCGAGCGCCGCCGGCATGTCCGCGCAGTGGCCGACGAAGCGGCACAGCGTATCGATGCTTTGCGTATGCGCGCGGCGGCGCAGGCTGCGCGCGTAGCCGGCGTTGCTGCGATCCTCACCGGCGAATACGAAGGCGATGTTGCGCTCGCCGCCGCTGACAATGAGCCGGGCTGCGTCGACCACGCTCATTTGTCCGTTCCAGGGCGCCACACGGCCGGGCACCAGCACGATGCGCATGCCCGGGAGAACCCCCCAAATGCGGCGCAGCGCCGCGATGCGGTCGGCGCTCACCGCCGCCGGACTGAACACGGCAGTATCGACCGCACGGGGGATCACGGTGATGCGCTTGGGTGGGATCGCGTAGCGCTCGATCATCATGCGCGACATGAAGCTCGACGGCGCGATGATGCGGTCGCCGCGCGCCAGCGAGCGCGCCATCCGGGCACCGAGCCAGGAACTCGATGACGGCCGGTCGGGAAACGATGTCACCAGGAACACTGGCTGCCGGTGGGTGGCGGCGAGCGCGCTCCAGGCCGCCGCGGCGCAGTGCGCGTGCACGATGTCGATGCGTTCGGCCACGATAAGTTCATGCAGCGCGCGCGCGTTACTCCGGATGCGCAGCGGATTGGCGGTGTCGAGCGTCATCGGCAGCCATTCGCCGCCGAAGGCGCGCAGATCGCCGGCGAGCGGTCCGCCTTCGCCGGCGACGATGGCGCGGGCGCCCGATTGCAGCAGCGCAAGCGCGATCTCAACCGCGGCGTGGCCGACAGCGTCCTCGCGCAGCGCCGGCACAAGCTGCAAAACGGTGGCGCCAGCCAGCGAACGCGGCGCGGCCTGGGCGGCCGGGATCATGACCGGCCCCTTGCTTTCAGGCCCGACTTGGGACGAGAAGTTGGTCGTATCGCCTGCAATCCAAATCCGTCAAAAGCGCGCATGAGCGACATTGATATCCAGTCCCTCACGATAGAATCGCCTCCGCCGACGCGGACAATCGCCGTGCGCGCGCGCGAGAGCAAGATCAATAGCAACGATCCGGGACCCGGCCTGTTCTGGCTCGGCGGTTTCAAGTCCGACATGAAGGGCACCAAGGCCGTGGCGCTCGACGCCTGGGCCGAGACCGAAGGCCGCGCCTGCTTGCGCTTCGATTATTCCGGCCACGGCGAATCGGGCGGCGAATTCACCGACGGCACGATCGGCGCCTGGCTGGAAGAAAGTCTCGCGGTCTACCGGCAATTCGCCAAAGGGCCGCGGGTCATTATTGGCTCATCCATGGGCGGCTGGCTGGCGCTGCTGCTGGCGAAGCGTTTGCGCGCGACCAAAGATGCCGCGCCGATCGCGGGCATGGTGCTGATCGCACCGGCGGTCGATTTCACCGAGGCGCTGATGTGGGACCAGTTTTCCGAGGCGGTCAAACACGAGATCGAGCGCAATGGCTTCTGGCTGCGGCCGTCGGCCTATGGCGAGGATCCCTATCCGATCACCCGTGCGCTGATCGAGGATGGGCGCAAGCATCTCCTGCTCGGCGGATTGATCGAGACCGGATGCCCGGTCCATATCCTGCAAGGCGTGCAGGATCCGGACGTGCCCTGGCGGCACGCGCTCGATCTGGTGGCGCGCTTTGCGCGCGACGATGTGGTGGTGACGCTCATCAAGGACGGCGATCACCGGCTGTCGCGGCCGGAGGACATCGAGCGGCTGATCGCGGCGGTGAGGGAGTTTTGAACCCGGTTGCCGTTCGCTCAAAAGTCCAGGTCGGCGTAGGTCTTTGACGGCGGCAATCCGGCCAGCACGTCGGCGAGCAACGGGCGGAACGAGGGCCGTGACTTGACCCGCGCGTACCAGTTCTTGGCGGCATCGTCCTCGTTCCACGGCACCTCGCCCAGATAATCGGCGGCCGATAGATGCGCGGCCGCAGCGAGATCCGCCAGGCTCAAGCGATCACCGGCAAGCCAGTCGCGTGTGCGCACCAGCCAGCCGAGATAGGCGATGTGATAGCGGATATTGTGGCGGGCGACGCGCAGCGCCTCGGTGTCGGGCGCGCCGCCGCCCTGTTCCCTGGTCATATGGCGCTTGAACACCCGTTCGGTCACCAAGATGCCGCTGACTTCACGGTTGAACTTATCGTTGAACCAGCTTGCCAGCCGCCGCACCTCGACCCGTTCGCCCGGCGCGGCCGGCAATAATCGGTCCTCGCCGCGCGCAGGCCCGCTCGTCTCCTCGATATATTCCGCGATGATGCCGGCGCCCGGAATGGCCGGCTCACCGTCGGCCATCAGGACCGGGATTTCTCCCGCCGGGTTGAGCAGCAGGAACCCCTCCCGCCGCTCCCAGAACCGTTCCTCGACCGGCTGCGCGGCGACGTCATATTCGCCAAGGATCAGCCGCACATAGCGCGAGTGCGGGCAGAGCGGATGATGAAACAGCGTCAGCATGAGGTCTGGATGGTGGCAGCGGGGCCAGCGCGGCGGGAATCGCTTTGCGCACTATAGAAACCCACGGGCACGGCGCAAATCCGGCGTCGATATGACTTTTTTCGTTGCCGGGTCGATCCAGTTGCGCCAAAAGCGCTGAACCGCCGCCCGATTCTCATCCGGAGCCAGCCAAATGACCTTGAGCGCCATCGAGCTGGCCATGCCGGGACTGATCGAGAGCCATATCGATCTGGTCAAGGCAGCGGTACTCGGCATTGTCGAAGGGCTGACGGAATACCTGCCGGTGTCCTCGACCGGCCATCTGCTGCTGATGGAGCGTTTGTTCGGTTGGAGCGACAGCGCATTCGGCAAGTCGTTCGCCATCCTGATCCAGCTCGGCGCCACTCTAGCGCTCCTCACGATCTATTTCGGTAGGCTTTGGGCGCTCGCAAAAAACATGTTCACGCAGTGGGCTGCCGCGCGCTTTATCATCGGCGTGCTGCTCGCCTTCCTGCCGGCCGCGGTGATCGGCGCGCTCGCCTACAGCATCATCAAGACGTATCTCTTCGATGTGCGCGTGGTCTGCATCTCGTTGATTGTCGGCGGGTTCGTTCTGCTGCTGGTCGATCGGCTCAATCTCAATCCGCGTTACCACGAATCGACCGCCTTCCCGCTGCCGATGTATCTCGCCATCGGCTTCTGCCAGTGCCTCTCGATGGTCCCGGGTGTCTCGCGCGCCGGGGCGACAATCGTCGCTGCCATGCTGTTCGGCGCCGACCGGCGTTCGGCGGCGGAATTCTCGTTTTGGCTGGCGATGCCGACCATGGTCGGCGCCTTCGCCTTCGAAGCGTTCAAGAACCGACACGACCTCGCGCACGGCAACCTGACTGCGATCGCGGTCGGCTTCGTGTTCTCGTTCATCTTCGGCTGGATCGTGGTGAAGACGTTTCTGCGCTACGTGCAGCGGCATTCGTTCGCGGCATTCGCCTGGTGGCGCATTGTGGTCGGCACCATCGGCATCTACACCATCTATTTTCTTTAGGCCGCTCTAGCTGGTCGTCACCGCTTCTGCTGTCGCGGCTCGCGCAGCGGACTGCACCGGCTCTTTACCAAGCGTCGCGGATGCGATCAGGCGCCGGGCGGTCTGCCGCAGCTCGCTCGGCTGGAACGGCTTGCGCAGGCAGACAACAGCCTCGAAATTCGACGCCACGCTGAGGCCGTCGAGCGACTGTCCGGTCGCGGACGACGGCATCATGCCGGAGACTGCAATGATGGGTGTCTTGCGGTTCTGTTGGCGGATCGCCTTGATGGTCTTGAGGCCGTCCATCCCGGGCATGAAGATGTCGATGATGGCGAGGTCGAACGCGCTGGTCTCGATTTCCTTCATGCCGGCAGCGCCATCGCCGGCGATGACGACGGAGTAACCGTCGGCCTCCATCAGCAGCCTGACCGTATTTGCGACCGCACGGTCGTCGTCGATCACCAGAACCCGCGGCATTCAAAGACCCCCCGGTCAATCCAATTGGGAGAACGGCCCGGGGGGTACTATTCGCCTCGGTGGTAAAAACTTAGTTACGCGATCTTTACGCGCAGCCGGTCAGGCCGCCAGCGCTGCGCGCAACAAGCGGGCAAGGTCGGCCTTTCGATAAGGCTTATTGAGCAGGATGACGCCCGGATCGAGCCGGCCATGATGGATAATGGCGTCTTCGGTGTATCCCGACGTGAATAGCACCTTGAACGCGGTGCGAACCTTGCGCAGCGCATCGGCGAGCTGACGGCCGTTCATTTCGCCGGGCATGATCACGTCGGTGAACAACAGGTCGAAATGCGCGCCGCCGTCCACCAGCGCGAGCGCCTCGGCGGCGTTGCCGGCCGACAGCGTCGTGTAGCCGAGGCCTTGCAATTGCGCGATGACATAGTTGCGCACCAGGGCGTCGTCCTCGACCACCAGAATCGTCTCGCTGCCGCCGGCGATTTCCGTACTTTCCGCCGCTTCGGGCGATCCTTGCGCCTGTTCGCCGGCTCGCGGCAGATAAAGCTTGATCGTCGTTCCGCTGCCCTGCTCGCTGTAGACCTTGATGTGGCCGCCGCTCTGCTTGACGAAGCCATAGACCATGCTGAGCCCAAGCCCGGTGCCCTTGCCGATGTCCTTGGTCGAGAAGAACGGTTCGAAGATCTTGTCCTTGATTGAATCCGGAATGCCGGCGCCGGTGTCGCTCACCGCGACCATCACGTAATTGCCCGCCTGCACTTCGTTGTGCGCGCGGGCGTAGGTGTCGTCGAGCACCGCATTGTGAATCTCGAGCGTGAGCTTGCCGCCGTCGGGCATGGCGTCGCGCGCGTTGACGGCAAGGTTGATGAGCGCCGTCGATAGCTGGCTCGGATCGACCATGGCCGGCCAGGCCGTCTGGTCCAGGATGGTCGCGATCTCGATATGCTCGCCGAGCAGCGGCTTGAGCAGCTTGGTCGTTTCCTGAAGCAATGTATTGGGATTGATCTGGCGCGGTTGCAGCGGCTGCTTGCGCGCGAAGGCGAGAAGCTGCGCGGTCAGTTGCGCGCCGCGTTGGGCGGCCTCGTCGATCAAATGGGCGATTTCGGTGAGATTTTCATTGCCCGCGACCCCTTCGGCCAGAATCTCGATTGTGCCGGTGATGACGGTGAGAATGTTATTGAAGTCATGGGCAACGCCGCCGGTAAGTTGACCGATGGCGTCCATCTTCTGCGAATGACGCAGCTGCTGTTCGAGCTTGATGCGCTCGCTCATGTCGCGGCCGATGAAAAAATGCCGCTGTTCTGGCTCCGACCAGACGCCGCTCCAGGACATGGTGACGACGCGACCGTCCTTGTGGACGTAACGCGTCTCGAAATTGCGCATGTCATGGCCCTGCCGCGCCATGCGCATTTCCTGCCGGGTGCTGTCGAGGTCGTCGGCGTAGAGAAACTCTTTTCCGCTGTGCCCGACCATCTCGTCCGGCCGGAAACCCAAAATTGTTTCCGAACTAGGGCTGACGCGAATGAAATCGCCGCGCTTGTCGGTGATCAGGATCAGATCGAGCGAGGTTTCGAAAATGCGGCGGCGTTCTTCAATTTCGCGGTTGAGGTCTGCCGTCTTCTCCCTGACCTCGCCTGCCATCTGTGCGAAAGCACGCGCGAGCGTGCCGATCTCGCCGCCGGCCTCGGTCGGCAGCGCGGCCCGCTTGCCGTCGCCGAAGTCGTTTACCGCCGCGGTCATCTGGACCAGGGGCTTGGTCAACGAGCGGGCGAAAAAAGCGGCGAGCAAGGCCGCGGCCAACACGGCCGCCAGCCCGACCGCCAACGTCAAGCGCCGGATCGCGACCGCCGATGCCATGACGACCGCGTAGGGTGCCGTTTCGATGACCGACACCAGCGGGCCGCCGGCCAGACGCACCGAAGCGAGTGCGCCGACGACCTTATTACCGGCGGCATCCTCAACCACATGCACGCCGAGCTGACTTGATCCGAGCGCGGCTGCGAGCTTTGGCAGGTCGTCCCGCCAATTAAACCGTCTTCCGAACTCGAAACCGAATTCCTTGGTTCGATCGGGGTGGATCAGATAGTCGCCATGCTCATTAACAAGGTAGGTTTTGTGACCCAGTCGGGTGTTTGCACGAATATTTCCGAAGGCCCCGCGCAGATCGAGATTGATGATCAGAATGCCGAACGGCTTTGCGTCCGCCGTGAAAAGCGGCGTCGCGACGCGCATGACGGGCACATACGGAATCTCAATTGCATCGTGCTCCCGGTTCAGCTCCAGTTGAGAAATGTAGATACCGCCGCGCGGTTGCGCGATTGTGGCTTTGAAATACGTCGTGTCGCCTTTGCGCTGAAGCTCAGCGTCCGGTACGACGCGGACCGAATCGCTCGCGCTCTGCCGATCGACGCGCAAAATCTCGCGGCCGCCGTCGGCCAGCCCGATAATCCGGAATTGCAGATAATTGCGTTTGGCGCCGAGCTCGGCCACCAGACGGGCCGAGAATCGCCGTTTCCATTCTGCGAGCGTCGTCCGGTCGACCGGATCGAGACCGCCGGCTTGCGCCGCGCGGATAATGCCGGCGAGCGCCACCGCCGACCGAAACCCGATGATATCGGCGCGCGCGGCCCGCATGCGCGACTCGAACTCCACCGCAATCAGATGAATGTCGGCTTCCTGCCGCTCAAGTTCGGTCGACAGGATCGCCGACTCCACGTTGCGATAGGTGACAAATCCAACCGCTGCGGCGGTCAGCACCGCCAGTGCTATCATCGCACCAGCCAGTCGCGTCGATAGCCTCATGCTCGGCTCCGTGGCCACGCTCTCGCCATGACATTCGGGACGCAAGAGAATTGCAACGCTCGCAATGGGCCTTGGCCCCGCGGAGTTAAGGGAGCGTGACTGCGAATCAGTGAACTGAATCGATTCTAACGAGAGGCGAGTCACATTGCACAGGCTGGCGGCAGATGCTCCACCGGGCCCTCTAAACCCCAATTCCCGTTGATTCGGCGATCAGGCTGTGCGGCTGCGGAACTGGCCGGTCTTGCGGAAACGCCAGAGATAGGCCGGCACGATCGCTTCGATCGGCTCGGGGTCGATTGCCATGCCCGGCAGCGTGCGCCGCTCGCTCACGGCCTCCTGCGACACGACATTATCCACGCGCAGCAACTCGACCTGATCGGGCGTGAGCAATGGTGCCGGCATGAATTGCAGCAGCATCGCTTGCAGTTTCGCGACGCCAAACGGGATCGGCGGCAGCAGCCGCTTGCGCTCGATGGTCGTGAGCACGAACTGCATGAGTTCTTTGAACGTGCGCACGTCCGGTCCGCCCAATTCGTAGGTCGTGCCCTCGATTGCGTTTCCGTCCACGGCATTGGCAATCGCGGTTGCGACGTCGCCGACGAAGACCGGCTGGAAGCGCGTATGGCCGCCGCCGACCAGCGGGAGCGCCGGCGCGATGCGCGCCATCGCTGCGAAGCGGTTGAAGAAGTCGTCTTCCGGCCCGAACAGGATCGACGGCCGCATGACGATCGCTCCGGCTTGCGCCGACCGCACCAGTTGCTCGGCCTTGGCCTTGGATCGCGCGTAGGCGCTCGGCGAGTTCTCATCAGCCCCGATTGCCGAGACATGAACCAGACGCGTGCCATGCGCGTGAGCGGCCAGCGCCACCTGCTCGGCGCCATAGGCGTGGACTGCTTCGAAACGTTGGCGGCCGCGCTCGAACAGGATACCGACCAGATTGATCAGCACATGTGCGTCGCGCGCCGCAGCCTCGACCGAGGCGCCGTTGCGGATGTTGGCCTGCACGGCGTGGATCTGACCGACGCGGCCGAGCGGCTGGAGATGATTGGCGAGTTCGGGCCGGCGCACCGCCACCCGGATGCGGTAGTCGCGCTTGGCGAGCGCCCGCACCACGTGGCGGCCGAGGAAGCCGGAGCCGCCATAGACCGTGATCAGGGTTTCGCTGTTGCTGCGGGGCATGGGTCGCTCGAACGTGGGAGTGCCAGCGTTCCGCGCCAATTACAGGATCGTCCGGTGCCTGTACAGGGCCGCTCGGGGCGCGTTCAATTGACAAGCCGAAAGCGGCTCAATACCTAGTCGCTTCATGCCCAGGTGGCGGAATTGGTAGACGCACTAGTTTCAGGTACTAGCGCCGCGAGGCGTGGAGGTTCGAGTCCTCTCCTGGGCACCAGATAGGATCGAACCCAGACCATGAGCCGGGCCAGCTGAATGACCATCCGCCTGCACCGCGGCGATTTGCCGGACCTTAACGCCTACAAAGGCGCGGTCGCGATCGACACCGAGACCATGGGGCTTGAGCCGGCGCGGGACCGGCTCTGCGTGGTGCAGCTATCGCCCGGCGACGGCTCCGCCGATGTCGTGCAGATCGCCGCTGGACAGAAAAAGGCGCCCAATGTCGAACGCCTGCTGGCCGATCCCGCCAAGGTCAAGATTTTCCACTTCGGGCGCTTCGATCTCGCCGCGCTCGCCAACGCTTTCGGCGTCATGGCGCAACCTGTGTATTGCACCAAGATCGCCTCGCGCCTCGTGCGCACCTATACCGACAAGCACGGCCTCAAGGACCTCGCGCGCGAGCTGATCGGCGTCGATCTATCCAAGCAGCAGCAACTGTCCGATTGGGGAGCCGGCGAATTGACCGACGCCCAGGTCGCCTACGCGGCGACCGACGTCCTGCATCTGCATGCGCTAAAGGACAAGCTCGACGCCATGCTGGTGCGCGAGGGCCGCGCCGATCTGGCGGCCGCCTGCTTCCGCTTCCTGCCCGACCGCGCCCGCCTCGATCTTGCCGGCTGGGCGGCCCAGGACATCTTTTCGCACTCGGTCTGACGGCAAGTGCAATGCGGCCGCAAGTTGTCGCAATTCGGCTGTTATTGGCTAATCGACGCGTTTGCGTGACTTTCTTCGCCGTTTGTGAGCCATATTCGCACGTCATGCTTCGTCGCCGGGGGCGGCGCGATTTGTAAAACCTGTTCCGGGTGGGCCGGTTTCACGCGCCAAAAGCCCGCAGGCGAACTCCGACGTAATCTCTGACGATCACATTCGACCGATGAATCGATTGACCACGGCCAGAACCGATCCACAGACCGCTCATGCCTATTGGACCATGAGCCGCGGCGACGCCGAGCGCGCATTTCGCGGCGCGCGCCGGCACAGCCGCTTTGTGCGTGTTCTGCGGATCGCGATTCCGCTGGCGGTTGCGCTGGGCGCGATCGGCATCGGTCTGATCACCTATTTCAATCCGCTGCGCATGCTCGCAAAGCTCCCGATCGACGTGAGCAATCTGGTGGTCTCCGGCACCAAGATCACCATGGAGCAACCGCGGCTGTCCGGCTTCACCAAGGACGCGCGCGCCTATGAACTATCCGCCGACGCAGCGGCGCAAGATCTGACCAAGCCCGACCTGGTCGATCTGCAACATCTGCGTGCCAAGGTGCAGATGCAGGACAACACCAGCGTGCAGCTGACGGCCGCGCTCGGCACCTACAACAGCAAGCTGGAAACGCTCAAGCTCGACCGGAATATCCTGCTTAGTTCGTCGACCGGATATGAGGGCCGCTTGAGCGAAGCAATGGTCGATATTCGGAAAGGCCACGTGGTCTCGGATCACCCGGTCGAAGTAAAGCTGTTGCAGGGTACGCTCGACGCCAACCGGCTCGAGATCGTCAATTCCGGCGAACTGGTGCGCTTCGACGGTGGTGTGAGCATGACGCTGATGCTCAACCATTCCGACGATCCGCAAGGCAAACCCGGCGTGCGATGACCGTGACCGGCATTCCAAGCAGGCTTATCCCGATCGTCGCCGTGTTGCTGGCTGTTTGCGCCATGGCGGCGCAGGCGCAGCCGAAAGGCCCGCCGAATGCGTTGCAGGGCTTTTCGCAGAACCGCAATCAGCCGGTTCATATCGACGCCGCGACCCTGGAAGTGCGCGACAAGGACAAGGTCGCGACCTTCAGCGGCAATGTGCATGTCACGCAGGGCGACACCGCCATGCGCTGCAGATCGCTGGTCGTGTATTACGAACAGGGTGGCACGAGCGGCCAGACCATGCCGGCGGCCAATCCCGGCCCGGGCGGCCAACAAAGCATCAAGCGGCTTGAAGCTCGCGGCAGCGTTGTCGTGACCCAGAAGGAGCAAACCGCGACCGGTGATCTCGGCATTTTCGACATGCGAACGAATACCGTCACGCTCACCGGAAACGTGGTGATGACGCAGGGGCATAACGTTTTGCGCGGCGACAAGCTGGTGGTCGATCTCACCAGCGGCGTCTCGAAGGTCGAATCCTCCAAAAACGGTGCCGGCCGCGTGCAGGGCCTGTTCCTGCCGAGCGGCAAGGGATCGCCCGATATCAAGCTTCCGGGCAGCCCGCAGCCGGCGCGGCCATGACCCATCGCCATGCGGGGGAATCAGCTAATGTGGCGCGCCCGGCATGTTCAGCTTATCCGCCAATGATGCGCCGCGAGGTTGCCCGGTGAACATTCTCTCGATGTTTCGACGCCGGCCGCCGCCCACCCGGCGCGTTCTGTCGCCTGCTGAGGCCAAGCAGCGCCAGGCCGCCGTGATGAATGCCTCGATGCAGCACGCGCGCCAGGGCAACGCGCCCGCGCAGCAGCAGGCGGTCCGTCCACGTCGCGATACGGATGTCCGGCAGGGCGCCCGCCACGGTTACCTCGCCACCCATGGCGTGGAAAAAAACTTCGGCGGCCGCACGGTTGTCAAAGGCGTCACAATCTATGTCCGCCGCGGCGAAGCGGTCGGCCTGCTGGGACCGAACGGCGCCGGCAAGACGACCGTGTTCTACATGATCACCGGACTGATCAAGGCCGACCGTGGCCGTATCGAGCTCGACGGCTACGATGTCACCGGGCTGCCGATGTATCAGCGCGCCCGGCTCGGCATCGGCTACCTGCCACAGGAAGCCTCGATTTTCCGCGGCCTCAATGTCGAAGACAATATCCGTTCGGTGCTCGAGGTCGTGGAGCCGGATCGCCGCCGCCGCGAAGCCGATCTCAATGCGCTGATGGAGGAATTCAATATCGTGCGCCTGCGCAAGACGCCGACCATTGCGCTGTCCGGCGGCGAGCGCCGCCGCGTCGAGATTGCCCGCGCGCTGGCGACCCGGCCGAGCTACATGCTGCTCGACGAACCCTTTGCCGGCATCGATCCGATCGCGGTCGGCGACATCCAGGCGCTGGTGCGGCATTTGACCAACCGCGGCATCGGCGTGCTGATCACCGACCACAACGTGCGCGAAACGCTGGGACTGACCGACCGCTCCTACATCATCTATTCGGGCGAGGTGCTGATGGAGGGTCAGGCGCAGGACATCGTGAATAACCCCGATGTGCGCCGGCTCTATCTGGGCGAGGAATTCCGGCTTTAGGCGCGCTGCCATTTGGCTCAGAAGCGCCAATCCGCCAGGCAACGCGCACAAAATTTGTGCACTTCGGCAATGCGGAAACGATTACCGCTGCGGTCGAGAAGCTGGTATAAGAAACAAGCAAGAATCGGACCAGTTTCAGCCGGGAAGCCTCAATGGCTCTGTCGCAAAGACTAGAGTTCCGCCAGACCCAAGCGCTGGTGATGACGCCGCAGCTGATGCAGGCCATCAAGCTGCTGCAGCTCTCGAGTCTTGATCTCGCCACCTATGTGGAGGGCGAACTCGAACGCAATCCGCTGCTTGAGCGCGCCAGCGACGACGACGAATCGCCGGCGGCCGCTGCCGCTGAGCCGGAAGCGACTGACGGTGACGACGCTGCCAGTCCGGCCGACTGGATCGGCGGCGATCTCGAGACCAGTCGTACATCCATGGAAGAGGGGCTCGGCACTGAGCTTGAGAATGTTTTTCCCGACGACAGCGGCGCTGAAAAATCGGCGGGCGCCGAGGCGCCGGCGCCTGGTTATTCGGAATGGTCGGGCTCGGCCTCGCGCGGCGAGGACGGCGGCTACAATCTGGAAGCCTTCGTATCGAGCCAGGCGACCTTGTCCGACCATCTGGCCGAGCAGATGGCACTGGCGATCTCGGATCCGGCCGGACGCATGATCGGGCAATACCTGATCGACATGGTGGACGAGGCCGGCTACCTCGGCGGCGATCTAGACTCCGTCGCCGACAAGCTGGGTGCGCCGCGCGCCGATGTCGACGCGGTACTCGCGATCCTGCAGACGCTCGAGCCGCCCGGCGTATGCGCGCGCAGCCTAACCGAATGTCTCGCGATCCAGCTCAAGGATCGCAACCGCTACGACCCGGCGATGCGTACGCTGGTCGAGCATCTCGATCTCCTGGCTAAACGGGACCTCGGCGCCCTGCGCCGGTTCTGTGGCGTGAACGACGAGGATCTCGCCGACATGATCGCCGAGATCCGCAATCTCAATCCCAAGCCGGGACTGGCTTTTGGCTCGACGGTGGTGCAGCCGATCGTGCCGGACGTGTTCGTTCGGTCGGCACCCGACGGCAGCTGGCAGGTCGAGCTTAATTCCGACACGCTGCCGAAGGTTCTCATCAATCAGCGCTACTACGCGCAGGTGTCGAAGACGACGCGCAACAATACCGACAAAAGCTATATCGCCGACTGCCTGCAGACGGCGACCTGGCTGGTGCGCGCGCTCGATCAGCGCGCCAAGACCATTCTCAAGGTGTCGAGCGAGATCGTGCGCCAGCAGGACGCCTTCTTCGCCAACGGCGTGCAGCATTTGCGCCCGCTCAATCTCAAGATCGTGGCCGACGCCATCAGCATGCACGAGTCGACGGTTTCCCGCGTGACCGCAAATAAATACATGGCGACCAACCGCGGCATCTTCGAACTCAAATATTTCTTCACCTCGTCGATTGCCTCCGCCGACGGCGGCGACGCGCATTCCGCCGAAGCAGTGCGCCATCGCATCCGCCAACTGATCGATGCGGAATCCGCGGTCGACGTGCTTTCCGACGACACCATCGTTGACCGGCTGCGCGAGGCTGGCATCGACATCGCCCGCCGGACGGTCGCCAAGTACCGCGAAGCGATGCGTATACCATCCTCGGTGCAGCGGCGACGCGAGAAGCAGGCCGCGGCCGCATCGTAAAGCATGCGCGGACGGCGTCCGCGACCTAGCCGCGCATTGACCTTTATCTGAACCTTTCTAAGCTTAAATTCTTAGCCGGGTGGGAATCCATGGAGGCAGACGCATGCCATTGCGCGTTTCTGGCAAGAATATCAGCATCGGGCTCGCTTTGCGGCAGCGCATCACCGACCGCATTGAGGACGCGACATCCAAATATTTCCGTGGCGGATTTTCCGGCCACGCTACCGTCGGCAAGGATGGTTTCGGCTTTCACACTGAATGCGTACTGCATCTCGACTCGGGCGCGATACTGGAAGCCGAAGGTATGTCGGCCGATGCCTATGACAGTGCCGATCAGGCCGCGATCCACATTGAAAAACGTTTGCGCCGCTACAAGCGCCGCCGCAAGGATCAAGGGGCCATGCGCGGCCGCTGACGAATTTAACGCCGCCGCGCGGCAGTTTAGAACGATGCAAGAAAATACAGCACGCGCTGCCTAACCCCGCCCATTGACGCCGCCGCGCACCGCTCCTATAAACCGCCGCCTTCAACATCCCTTGCAATCCGGCGCTGCCTTTTCCGATCATTGGACAAGTCCATGACGCTTACCGATCTCGTCGCGCCGAACGCGATTCTGCCCGCGCTCAAGGTCAACAACAAAAAGCAGGCGATTCAGGAACTCGCCGCTCGCGCGGCGGAACTCTGTGGTCAGAATGAGCGGGTGATTCTGGAAATCCTGCTCCAGCGCGAGAAGCTCGGCTCCACCGCGGTCGGCAACGGCGTGGCGATTCCGCATGGCAAGCTCGCCAAGCTCGGTCGGCTGTTCGGACTATTCGCGCGATTGCAGCGCGGCATCGACTTCGAGGCGCTCGACGGCCAGCCGGTCGATCTGGTGTTTCTGCTGCTGGCACCGGAAGCGGCCGGCGCCGATCATCTCAAGGCGTTGGCGCGGGTCGCGCGCCTGTTGCGCGATCCGGAAATTGCCCGCAAGCTGCGTGAATCGCGCGACGCCGACGCGCTCTATGCAGTGTTGGCGATGCCGCCGGCGAGCAGCGCGGCGTAAATACCCAAAAAGGCAAGCGCAAACTCCGCTCATTCCCGCGCAAGTGGGAATCCAGGCGATTTGCATTCAGCATTGGTTGTCGTTCTGGGTCCCGGCTTTCGCGGGGACGAGCGGATGGATCGCGTTCGCGCCGATCGCCTCTAGTGCACGCTCACCGCCTCGAGCTCCTGGCTCCAGGCGTTGGCAATCGCGGCTTCGCGCGTGTCCGTCAGCATGATCGGCGTGCCGTCGGCCGCGTGCAGCGAGAACAGCTGGATGCCGGGCGCGATCCGCGGCGCCTGCGGAAACATGCTCGCAACGTCCTCGGAGCGGATCGCCTTCACATAAGCGAGGCGTCCGTCGCCCAGATGCGCCAGCGCCTCCTGCGTGATCGCGGGATTGGTGGCGGCCGGTTCAATCTGCTTGTCGTTCGTGATTTTATCAGTCATTGGCCCTCGACTCCTTTCTGAGTCAACGCTTAACGCGGTCGAGTCCTTATTCACGAGTTCGTCATTCTTCCTGCTCATGGATGGCAATCGTCTTGACCATCCGCTCAGCTTGCGGGCGCACCAGATCGATCGACAGCAATCCGTTCTTCAGGTCGGCGCTCCGTACCTCCATTCCGTCCGCCAGCACGAAGGTGCGCTGGAATTGGCGCGCGGCGATGCCGCGATGGAGGTATTGCCGGCTCTTGTCGTCCTGCTGGCGCCCGCGGATCAGCAACTGGCTTTCCTCGACGCTGACGTCGAGTTGATCGCGGGTAAAACCGGCGACGGCGAGCGTGATACGCAGCCGTTCCGGGTTGTGCGCATCGCGCGCCAGCCGTTCGATGTTGTAGGGCGGGTAGCCGTCGGCTCCCTTGGTGACGCGGTCGAGCAGTCGCTCGATCTCATCGAAGCCCAACAGGAACGGGCTGGATAGTGACGGAACTCGGGACATGGTCTCAAAGCCCTCGCTAGAAGCGACTTTGACGGGGCCCCTCACGGGCACCCCAACCGTCCGGCCACTGCCGTCCGGTCCTGCCTAATATGGGCGGCGCGGGTTAAAGGTTCAAGAACAAGGGGAATTCGGCCGAAGGCGCCTTATAATCGGCCAACGACGGGGGGTTCTCATGTCCGACCGACCACCAACGCCGGATCTCACCGTGCGGGCGATCAGCGCAACGCCCGTCGTGGTGCCGCTTAATTTCGTGCTCGGCACCAGCCGCGGCGCCTTCCGCCAGGCCGCATTGCTGCTGATCGATCTGGAGACCGAGGAAGGTGTCACCGGGCGCTCGTACATATTCTGCTATCTGCCGGCGGCGGCTTCCGCCGTCGCGAGCCTGCTCCGCGAAGTCGAAGCCGTGACCAAGGGCGAGACGGCCGATCCAGCCGCGCTCTGGACAAAGCTCGCCGGCCGTTTCGCGCTGATCGGCGTGCAGGGCATCGTGCGCATGGCGATGGCCGGCTTCGATGTCGCCTGCTGGGACGCCGTGGCGATCGCCGCCGGACAACCGCTGGTGAAAATTCTCGGCGCCGAGCCGCGTCCGGTACCGGCCTATAATAGCTGCGGCCTCGGCCTGATGGACGATTCCGGCGCGCTCGCCGCCGAAGCCGAGACCTTGCTCGCCACCGGAAATTTCAAGGCGATCAAGCTGCGGCTTGGCTATCCGACGCTTGCGCGCGATATGGCGGCGGTCAAGGCGGTGCGCCGGCGTGTCGGCGGCGATGTGGCGCTCATGGTCGACTACAATCAGGCGCTGCCGGTCGAAGACGCGCTCGCGCGCGGCCGCGCGCTTGATAGCGAAAACATCTATTGGCTGGAGGAACCGATCCGGCATGACGATTATGCGGGCTGCGCGCGACTGGCGCGTGAGTTGAAGACGCCCGTCCAGATCGGCGAGAATTTTTCATTGCCTGCCGGAATGGCGACTGCGCTCGAACAGGCCAAGCCCGATTACGCGATGCCCGATCTCGAGCGCATCGGCGGCGTCACCGGCTGGCGGGACGCCGCGGAAATGGCGGCGGTTAACCGTATCAAAATGTCGTCGCATCTGTTTCCCGAGGTGAGCGCGCATTTGCTTGCCGCCACGCCGACGTGCCACTTCCTCGAATACGTGGATTGGGCGGATGGGTTTCTGCAAGAGCCGCTCGTTATCGCCGACGGTCATGCCATGGTGCCCGCGCGCGCTGGAAACGGCATGATCTGGGACCAGGACGCGGTCAAACGCTTTCGCTTGAACTGACCGGGCGGCAAAATCGCGGCGCAAAACCGCGCGCCGATGGTTAAATTAAGCATACGTGTTTGCCTTGATGAGTCAAAAATCTCTTAAGATACGCCGCGAGCGCATCGCGCCCCGATAGTATCCCGCCAACAAGAATTCATTCGGCGATATCGGGGAGCTTCCATTGCTGACGCGTAGCATCGATCTCGACCCATTCGATCTGTCGTTCGAGGAAAAACTATTTCACGGCGCCAAGCGCGTCTGTGTCATCTTCGCGTGCGCGGCATTGGCGCTCAGCGCGCTCGATCTGATGAATATTCGCATCGTCGAAAACACCGCCGAATTCATCCACGAACATCATCATCGCCTTGCCGACCTGCCGAATTTGATCCGCACCGGCATCAGTCAGATTGCGATTGGCGCGCCGGCGCAGGTCGCCTCCGCCACGGCGCTCATACCGCGCGACGATCTTGCGATGGAGCCGCTGCCGGTCTCGTTCAATCCCGCCGAAACCACCACGGTGCGCGAAAGTTCTCCAGTCGCCGAGTTGTCCGCCGCGCGCCATCGGGACGCGGTCGAATTCGCAATGGTGCAGCCGGCCGCTGCGGCCAAAGCCGATACGGCGCCAGTGCTGCTGACCGATCCGGTGCAGGCGTCCGTGCCCGCGGTTTCGCATACGCCTGCGGCGGTGCCCAAGGTCGCGTCGAAGCCCCAGCCGGTGGTGCTTGCCAGCATCGAGCCCCAGACACAGCCGATCCCCACGCAGGCCCCCGCGCCGATTCCGGTGTCGTTGTCCACTTCTATGTCTGCGCCGATGTCGGCCGCGATTCCACTCGACATGGTGCCGATGCCGCGCGCGGCGCCGCCGCAGTCGCCGGCGCAGATGCTGCATCTCGATGGCAAGGACTACGCCAAGGCCGAGCACTGCCTCGCCAACGCGGTCTATTTCGAAGCGCGCAGCGAGCCGTTGCGCGGGCAAATGGCCGTGGCGCAGGTGGTGATGAACCGCGTCTTTTCCGGATTTTACCCGCACGATATCTGCGCCGTCGTCTACCAGAACGCCAATCGGCACCTAGCCTGCCAGTTCACCTTCGCCTGCGACGGCAAACGCAAAGTGATCGAGGAACGCGGCGCCTGGGCGCGCGCCAATCGCATCGCCAAGCAGACGCTCGACGGCAAGCTTTACGAGCAGGCGGTCGGCGCCTCCACGCATTATCACGCGCTGTATGTGCATCCGAACTGGGTGCGCGAAATGCACCGGCTGGTGCGCTACGGTGAACATTTGTTCTACCGCCCAATCGCCTGGGGCAATGGTTCCTATGAAAGGGACTGGGCGGCGGCGGCGCTGGCGCAGAACAAGAAATAGCGCAAACCGAGCTAGCCTAATTTCAGCTTGAACAGCTTGATGGCGTTGGTGCGGCCGATCTTTTCGCGATCGGTCTCGCCAATCTCGGCCTTGTCGAACCATTCCGCGCCTTCGCCGACATCCTCGAACGGCCAATCGATCGAGAACATCACCCGCTCAGGCCCCATTTCCGTCACGGCGTTGAGCAGCGCCGGCGTGTGGAAGTTGCCCGACGTCGTGAGATGGAAGTGCCGCCGGAAATAGTGAGCGACGCCGTGTTTGGCGGCATAATCGTGTGGCGCCTTCATCCAGCCGTTGCGGTTGTCGATGCGCCAGAGATAAACCGGGATGCCTTCGCCGAGATGGCCGAGCACGATTTTCAACTTCGGGCATTCGTCGAATAGGCCGCTGCCGATCAGCCGCAGCGCGTGCACGGACGTTTCTGCCGCGAACGCCCAGTTCGGGCCCCACAGCCACTGATGACCGTCGTAGAACCGAGTCCAGTCCGGCAGCGGATTGCGCGGGTGCAAATAAAACGGCACGTCGAGCGCCTCGAGCGCGCGCCAGAACGGACGATATTGCGGCAGGTCGTAATAGAGCACGGTGTCGGGCGTGCCGGCTTGCGAAAATCCATTGACCAGCGCGCCGACGAATCCAAGCTCCTTGATGCAGCGCGTCAGCTCGGCGGTCGCGGCTTCGACGTCCTGCATCGGCAACGCTGCGAAGGCTGAAAAGCGGCCGGGGCGCTTGCGCACGTGCTCGGCCAGCGCGTCGTTCGCCTGCCGGGCGACGGCAATCGCGGTCTTGACGTCGGGGATCGCCTGCACCGCGGGGGCGTTGAGCGACAGGATCATCATTTCGACGCCGTGTCCGTCCATCTGCTTGAGCCGCATGTCTTGCACGTCGAGCAGGCGCGGCCCGAGCTCGGACCAGATGTTTGGGCCGAACACGCGCGAGTCCGCCAATGTGGGCTCGATGGCGAAATGTTCCTCAAGCGCGATTTTGTTTTGCATTGTTTTTCCCGGAGCGTGTTCGCCATCATGCTATGCAGCGGCAAGCGCGGGCAAGCGGGCAACCTTCGCCGCTACGCGATACCCAATTTTAGTGACTGCCGTGCGCGCAGGCTGGCTTGCCAACCGAAGCGGCGAAGCTTGGTGGAGCCAGGCGGGATCGAACCGCCGACCTCCTGCATGCCATGCAGGCGCTCTCCCAGCTGAGCTATGGCCCCAATCGCGAATTCGTCTGCCGCAGTCTGGAAAGCGCGCGCGGCGGCGCGGTAACGTCAGCTCTCTTCTTCTTTCTCGATCGTCTCGCCGATGATGTCGGTCACATCGGGATTGCCTTCCTCTTCCTCTTCGATGAAGGCGGCATCGTCGAGGCTCGCGTCGACCTCGACCTCGTCCTCCTCGCCGGCTGCGGCCTCGCCTTCCTTCGCCGGCTTCTTCTTGCCCTGCTGTTCGGCCTCGGCGTCGTCGAGCGAGACGAATTCGGCGTCGGCGGTCTCCGGTTCGACCGCTTCGGCTTCGGCCACGACCGTCGGGGGCCGCGCGACCGGCGCAGGCGCCGCAGGCTCCGGCCGTGGCGCGCGCACGGGCGCCACCACGATCGGCACGACCTTGCCGGTATAGGGCGAAATGACCGGCGTCTTGTTGAGATCGTAGAATTTGCGGCCGGTTTCCGGACAAATGCGCTTGGTGCCGAGATCGGGTTTCGCCACGGTCGAGGTTCCTCGGAATGTCGATAAATCGGTGTTTCACTTGGCTAGTCGCGGCGCGCCTGTCAATAGCGTCGCGCGGGCGGGGCAACGCCCTGGCGGCGGGCTGACGGCCCGCGCGGCTGCATGCTAGGACGGCGCTGCTTCTTGAAGGTATTCGCCCAGTGACCACCGCCGTATCGACGCCGCTGACCGCCCGCCGTGGCGGCCCCATTCGGGGCCGGACCCGGGTGCCGGGCGACAAGTCGATCTCGCATCGCGCGCTGATTCTCGGCGCGCTGACCGTCGGTGAGACCACGGTTGCCGGCCTCTTGGAAGGCGAGGACGTGCTGCACACCGCCGCCGCCATGCGCGCACTCGGCGCCCGCCTCGAACGTACGGGCGATGGGCTTTGGCATATTCATGGTGTTGGCGTCGGCGGCTTTACCAGCCCGGCGGCGACGCTCGATTTCGGCAATTCCGGAACCGGGGTGCGGCTTGCCCTTGGCGCGGTGGCTGGTTCGCCGGTAACCGCGACGTTTGACGGCGATGCGTCCCTGCGCAAGCGGCCGATGCGGCGCGTGCTCGACCCGCTGGAAAAAATGGGTGCCCGCGCGCTCGAGGCCGCCGACGGCGGCCGGTTGCCGCTGACCCTGCACGGGGCCGCCGATCCCGTTCCAATCACCTATGAGCCGCCAGTGCCGTCGGCACAGCTTAAATCGGCGGTGCTGCTGGCTGGCCTCGCCGCGCCGGGTGAAACCACGGTGATCGAAGCACAAGCCACCCGCGACCACACCGAGCGCATGCTGAAACATTTCGGCGCCAAGCTCACAAGCAAGCCGCACGGCGAGCACGGCCGCCGTATTACGTTGCAAGGCCAGCCCGAGCTTGAGCCCGCCAATGTGATCGTGCCGGCCGACCCGTCCTCGGCGGCGTTTCCGCTGGTGGCAGCGCTGATCGCGCCAGAGTCCGATCTGGTACTCGAAGCAGTCATGACCAATCCGCTACGCACCGGCTTGCTCGCGACATTGCGTGAGATGGGCGCCAACATCGAAGCGGTCGAAACGCGCGACGATGGCGGCGAGGAGGTCGCTGACTTGCGCGTGCGCACATCGGCGCTCAAGGGCGTCGACGTGCCGGCGGAGCGTGCGCCCTCGATGATCGACGAGTATCCGGTGCTGGCGGTGGCGGCCGCCTTTGCGGAAGGAACGACGCGCATGCGCGGCTTGCGGGAATTGCGCGTGAAGGAGTCCGACCGGTTGGAAGCAACGGTTGCCATGCTGCGCGTCAACGGCATTGCCTGCGAGATCGAGGGCGACGACTTGATCGTGCATGGCAAGGGCCGGCCCGCCGGAAACGGCGAGGTGGCGACCCATATGGATCATCGCATCGCCATGGCGGCGCTGGTGATTGGCTTCGCGTCCGACAATCCGGTGCGCATCGACGACTCAGCCTTCATCGCCACCAGTTTCCCCGGCTTCGTCGAGTTGATGCGTTCGCTTGGCGCGGACCTGGTATGATCATCGCCATCGACGGACCAGCAGCCTCCGGCAAGGGCACGCTCGGCAAGAAGCTCGCCGCGCATTACGGATTGCGCCATCTCGATACCGGCCTGATCTACCGCGCCGTCGCAAAAGCTGTGCTCGACGCCGGCAAGCGGCCGGATGACAAGGCCGCCGCAATCGCCGCAGCCCGCGCGCTCGACCCGGCCCGTTTCGACGAGACCGCTCTCAAAGGTCACGCGGCCGGCGAAGCAGCTTCGGTCGTTTCTGCCATTCCCGAAGTGCGCTACGCTCTATTGGCGTTTCAACGCGAATTTGCCGCCAAACCGCCCGGTGCCGTGCTCGACGGCCGCGATATCGGCACCGTCATCTGCCCCGATGCCGACGTTAAGATTTTTGTCACCGCGGCGTCCGAAGTGCGCGCTCGCAGGCGGGCTGCCGAATACCGGGCCCAAGGAAGGGCCATCGACGAGGCCGCCGTGCTGGCCGACATCCTCAAACGCGACGAGCGCGACATGGCCCGCGCCGCCGCCCCCTTGAAACAGGCGCCGGACGCGCACTTGCTCGACACCACGCATTTGGATATATCCAGCGCCATCCGGGCCGCCATCGATATCGTCGAGGCCACCCGAGCGGGCCGAGGGCGCGATTAACGCCCCTCGTTGTTGGAGGACAAAGTCCCGCTCGAGTCTCTGCGCTAAGGCAGCCTGACCGAACCCATCGTTCAAAAGCACGGTATTTGCGCCGGCCATCCGGGATTCCCGGGGGCCGTCGAAGGTCTTGCGGGATCTTCGGCCCGCGCTCTTGAACGCCATGCCAACCCGCCGGCGCCGCTGATCAGGAGATAAAATGGCCACCGCTCAAGCACCCTCGCGTGAAGACTTCGCCAAGATGCTCGATGAAGCCTTTGGCACCGGAAACCTTCAGGAAGGCTCCGTCATCAAAGGCAAGGTCGTCGGCATCGAAAAGGATCTCGCCGTCATCGACGTCGGACTGAAGACCGAAGGCCGCGTGGCCTTGCGTGAGTTCCAGGGTCCGGGACGCCAGAACGACATCAAGATCGGCGACGAGGTTGAAGTCTATCTGGAGCGCGTGGAGAACGCGCTTGGCGAAGCGGTGCTCTCGCGCGACAAAGCACGGCGCGAGGAAAGCTGGGGCAAGCTGGAGACCGCGTTCAAGAACAACGAGAAGGTCACCGGCGTCATCTTCAATCAGGTCAAAGGCGGCTTCACCGTCGATCTCGACGGCGCCGTGGCGTTCCTGCCGCGCTCGCAGGTCGACATCCGCCCGATCCGCGACGTCACACCGCTGATGAACGTCAATCAGCCGTTCCAGATTCTCAAAATGGATCGCCGCCGCGGCAATATCGTCGTGTCGCGCCGCACCGTGCTGGAAGAGACCCGCGCCGAGCAGCGCCAGGAGCTGGTACAGAACCTCGAAGAGGGTCAGGTCATCGACGGCGTGGTCAAGAACATCACCGACTACGGCGCCTTCGTGGATTTGGGCGGCATCGACGGCCTGTTGCACGTCACCGACATTGCCTGGCGGCGCGTCAATCACCCGACCGAAGTGCTCAATATCGGCCAGCAGGTGAAGGTCAAGATCATCAAGATCAACCACGAGACCCACCGCATTTCGCTGGGAATGAAGCAACTGCTGGACGACCCATGGCAGGGCATCGAGGCCAAATTCCCGGTCGGCAATCGCTTCAAGGGCCGCGTCACCAACATCACCGACTACGGCGCGTTCGTGGAGCTTGAGCCCGGCATCGAGGGGCTCATCCACGTTTCGGAAATGTCGTGGACCAAGAAGAACGTCCACCCCGGCAAGATCGTCTCGACCTCGCAGGAGGTCGAAGTGCAGATTCTCGAAGTCGATCCGGTCAAGCGCCGAATCTCTCTTGGTTTGAAACAAACCATGCGCAATCCGTGGGAAGTGTTCGTCGAGAAGCACCCGCCCGGTTCGACCGTTGAAGGCGAAGTCAAGAACAAGACCGAATTCGGTCTGTTCCTCGGCCTCGACGGCGACGTTGACGGAATGGTCCACCTGTCGGACCTCGACTGGAAACGTCCCGGCGAGCAGGTGATCGAGGAATACAAGAAGGGCGACATGGTCCAGGCGCAAGTGCTCGACGTCGACGTCGAGAAGGAGCGCATTTCGCTCGGCGTCAAGCAGTTGGCGGGCGACCCGATGGAAAGCGCCGGCGAACTGAAGAAGAACTCCGTCGTGACCTGCGAGGTCATGGAGATCAAGGAGTCCGGCCTCGAAGTGAAGATCGTCGGCACCGAACTGACCGCCTTCATCAAGCGTGCCGATCTTGCCCGCGAGCGCGGCGAGCAGCGTCCCGAGCGTTTTGCCGTGGGCCAGAAAGTGGACGCCCGCGTCACTGCCTTCGATCGCAAGACGCACAAGGTTTCCGTCTCCATCAAGGCGCTGGAAGTCGCCGAGGAGAAGGAAGCGATCGCGCAATACGGCACCGCCGATTCAGGCGCTTCGCTCGGCGACATCCTGGGTGCCGCGCTCAAGCAGCGGGCCGGCGATGAAGAGGAAGGCAAGGCGGAGCCTGAGAAGGCCGAGGAAAAGGAATAAGCCAGCCGCCGAATTTAGGGCGTTGAAAATTGCCCCCGGGTTCAGGCCCGGGGGCTTTTCTTTGGCCTTGCAGCCATGCCTAAAATCGGCCCCATAGCGGGGTCAGGCCCGCTATCAAGGGCTGTAATGGGATTTGAAGGAGCGCATCCATGTCGCTCGATGCCGATTCAATCGTCGATCGCCGCCGCATGCGGCGCAAGCTCACCTTCTGGCGCGTTGCGGCGCTCTTGATTGCCGTGCTGGCGGTCGCCGGCGTCGGCCTGCTGCTCGCGCCCGACAGTTGGCTGCGGATACCGGACGGCGGCTACATCGCGCGCATTAGGATTCAAGGGCTGATCCGCGACAACCAGGAGCGCGTCGAGGCGCTCGATCGGCTCGGCAAGTCGCACGCCGAGGCAGTGATCGTGCATATCGATTCGCCCGGCGGAACTACCGCAGGCTCGCAGCAGCTTTATGACGCCCTGCGCGCGCTGCAAGCAAAGAAGCCGATGGTGGTGGTGGTCGATGGGCTCGCCGCCTCCGGCGCCTACATCGCGGCGCTGTCGGCAAACCACATCATCGCAGACGATACGTCGCTGGTTGGCTCGATTGGCGTGCTGTTTCAATTTCCCAACTTCACCGATGCCTTGAAGACGCTCGGCATCAAGATGGAATCGATCAAATCCTCGCCGCTGAAAGCCGCGCCCAACGGCTTTGAGCCGACCAGCCCGGAGGCGCGCGCGGCGATCGAGGCGATCATTCTCGACTCGTATGCCTGGTTCAAGGACCTGGTGAAAAAGCGCCGCAACATGGACGACGCCCAGCTCGCCGCCGTCGACGATGGCCGCGTCTTCACAGGCCGGCAGGGCGTGGGCCTGAAGCTGGTCGACGGCCTCGGTAATGAAAAGACCGCGTTGTCCTGGCTAACGGCGCAAAAGAAGGTCCCGGCGGGCCTTCCGGTGCGCGATTACGCGTTGCAGCCACGATTCAGCGAGTTTTCCTTCCTCCACGTCGCCGCCTGGACGCTCGCCGCCGCCGGACTTCCGGCCATTGCGCAGCGCATCGAAGAATGGGCTTCGACGCAGGCGGTCGAGCGACTTAATCTTGACGGTCTGTTGGCGCTTTGGCACCCTCCACTGTCGAACTGAATGGGCAGGGCAGTGGCGATGATCAAGTCAGAACTCGTACAGCGTATCGCCGCCCAAAATCCGCACCTCTATCAGCGCGACGTCGAAAACATCGTCAACGCCATTCTCGGCGAGATCACCGCCGCCATGTCGAAGAGCGACCGCGTCGAATTGCGCGGCTTCGGCGCCTTCTCGGTCAAGAACCGTCCGGCCCGCACCGGCCGCAATCCGCGCACCGGCGCGCACGTGTCGGTCGAGCAGAAGTCGGTGCCGTTTTTCAAGACCGGCAAGGAAATGCGCGAGCGGCTGAACAAGCCCGGCGCGGTGTAACGCGGCCGACGCGGACCTAAAATCTGCCGTCATGGCCGGGCTTGTGACCCAAGTCGGGTCTACCCGACTTGGGTAGTCAAATTATTGGCGCAAATCGGGCAGGCCCGAGTTGCGCGTGCCATCCACGCCTTTAGGATCGGACAGCAAGCAAGGCGTAGATGCCCGGCACAAAGCCGGGCATGACGAAAGCAGCTTCATGCTCCGCAAAATTATCACCGCCGTCATTGTTGTCCCACTGGTTGTGCTGATCGTCGCCTTTGCGGTGGCGAACCGGCAGACGGTGACGGTTTCGTTCGATCCGTTCTCGCAAGTGAGCCCGGCCTATGCCGCCACCCTGCCTCTGTTTGCCGTCATTTTCGCAGTGCTGGTCCTCGGCGTGCTGGTCGGCGGCTTCGCCGCCTGGCTGCGCCAGAGCAAGTGGCGGCGCCTGGCGCGCCGAGCAGACGCCGATGTGCGCGCGCTGCACAATGAACTGGGAACCATCCGCCGCCGCTTCGGGACGTCTGAGCCTGCGCCGCCGCCCGAGCAACCGGTTCCGCGGTCGGTCATCCCGCCGCCCATTCCTTGATTCTGCACCCGCTTCCCGCTTTGCGATGGTGCGGAGAAGGCGCTAGAAGGCGGCCATTATGGCTCTCACGGTCAAAATCTGCGGCCTCAAGACCCCGGAAGCGCTTGATGTGGCGCTGGAATCCGGGGCCGACATGGTCGGTTTTGTGTTCTTCCCGCCGAGCCCGCGCAATCTCGGTCTGGAAGCCGCGCGGGTCCTGGGCGCGCGGGTCAAGGGCCGCGCCTGCAAGGTCGCGCTCACGGTGGATGCCAATGACGAGACCATCGCCGGTATTGTCTCGGCGCTCAAACCCGACATGCTGCAACTGCACGGCAGCGAAACCCCTGACCGCGTGGTGGCGGTGCGCACGCGTTTCGGCCTGCCGTTGATGAAGGCGCTGCCGATCGCCGAACGCAAGGACCTCTCGCCGATCAGGCTTTACGCGAATGTTGCCGACCGGCTGCTATTCGACGCGCGCGCGCCCAAGGAGGCGACGCGTCCGGGCGGGCTCGGCACGCCGTTCGACTGGTTGCTGCTCGCAGGCATCGACACGAGCATTCCTTTCATGCTGTCGGGTGGGCTCGATGCCGGTAATGTCGCCGAGGCGTTGCGCATCACCCGCGCGCCCGGCGTCGATGTGTCGTCCGGGGTCGAGCGCAAGCCAGGCGAAAAGGACCCCGACAAGATCCGCGCCTTCATCCGCGCGGCGCGCGCCGCCGACATCTTGCCGCTGGGCGAGTCCAGCGTGGTGAGTGGCACATGAGCGTGCGTCCCAATTCCTTCCGCGGCGGCCCCGACGAGCGCGGGCATTTCGGCATTTATGGCGGCCGCTTCGTCGCCGAGACGCTGATGCCGCTGATCCTCGACCTGGAACGCGCTTACGCGCAGGCCAAAGCCGATCCCAAATTTCAAAAAGAAATGGACGGGTACCTCGACACCTATGTCGGACGACCATCGCCGCTCTATTTTGCCGAGCGGCTGACCCAGAGATTTGGCGGTGCGAAAATCTATTTCAAGCGCGAGGAACTCAACCACACAGGCGCGCACAAGGTGAACAACGTGCTGGGCCAGATCATGCTGGCAAAGCGCATGGGCAAGACCCGCATCATCGCCGAAACCGGCGCCGGCATGCACGGCGTCGCCACCGCCACGCTGTGCGCCAAGTTCGGTCTGCCCTGCATCGTTTATATGGGCGCGGTCGACGTCGAGCGGCAGAAGCCGAACGTGCTGCGCATGACGATGCTCGGGGCTGAGGTGCGCGCCGTCGAGAGCGGCTCGAAAACACTGAAGGACGCCATGAACGAGGCGTTGCGCGATTGGGTGACGAATGTCTCCGACACGTTCTATTGCATCGGCACCGTTGCGGGTCCGCACCCTTATCCGGCCATGGTGCGCGATTTCCAGTCGATTATTGGCCGCGAGACGCGCGAGCAGGTGCAAAAGGCCGAGGGACGCCTGCCGGATTCGCTCATCGCCTGCATCGGCGGCGGCTCCAACGCCATGGGTCTTTTTCACGCGTTCCTCGACGAGCCGGCCGTCGAGATTTACGGTGTGGAGGCCGCCGGCCACGGCATCCCCAGCGGCAAGCATGCGGCCTCGATCTCGGGCGGCAAGCCCGGCGTGCTGCACGGCAACCGCACGTATCTGTTGATGACCGACGACGGCCAAATCGAAGAGGCGCATTCAATTTCTGCCGGTCTTGATTACCCCGGCATCGGCCCCGAACACGCCTGGCTCAATGACATGGGCCGCGTGACGTTTCTGTCGGCCACAGACGACGAGGCGGTGGCGGCGTTCCAGCTTTGCTCGAAGCTCGAAGGCATCATCCCGGCATTGGAGCCGGCGCATGCACTCGCCCGCGTGTTCGACCTCGCGCCCAAGAAACCGAAGGATCACCTGATGGTGGTCAATCTTTCGGGGCGAGGAGATAAAGACCTGGCGAGCGTGGAAGCGTTTCTTGCGAGCAAGCATAAATGACCACGCGCATCGAGAAGCGATTTGCCGCGCTTAAAGAGGAACGTCGCGCCGCGCTGGTGACCTTCACCATGGCGGGCGATCCTGATCCCGAGACCTCGCTCGCCCTTGCCAAGGCGTTGCCGAAAGCGGGCGCCGACTTGATCGAGCTCGGCATGCCGTTCACCGATCCGATGGCGGACGGTCCCGCGATCCAGGCTGCTGGCGTGCGCGCGCTCGCCGCTGGGCAGACCTTGAAGAAGACGCTGACGCTGGTGCGCGAATTCCGCAAAGACGACGACGCGACGCCGATTGTTTTGATGGGCTACTATAATCCGATCTACATTTACGGCGTCGATAAGTTTCTCACTGATGCAAAAGCCGCCGGAGTTGACGGGCTCATCGTGGTGGACTTGCCGCCGGAAGAAGACGAAGAATTGTGTATTCCGGCGCTGAAAGCCGGATTGAATTTCGTTCGCCTCGCGACGCCGACCACTAATGACAAGCGCCTATCGGCGGTACTTAGCAACACGTCGGGCTTTGTCTATTACGTCTCCATCACGGGCATCACCGGCGCAGCCGCGCCCGATGCTGGCAAAGTCACCATCGCGGTGGAACGCATCAAGCGGCACACCAAATTGCCGGTGGCGGTCGGCTTCGGTGTGCGCACGGCGGAGCAGGCGCGCGCCATCGCCGAAGGCAGCGATGGCGTCGTGGTCGGCTCGGCGCTGGTCGAGGCGCTGCGCAAGAGCCTTGATGGCAAGGGCAAGGCCGGTGCTGGGACCGTCAAGGCCGTGACCGACTTGGTGGCGGAGTTGGCGCAAGGCGTACGGGCCGCCCGCCGCACGGCTGCTGAGTAACCATTCGGCGGCGCCGGCAGTTACAAAATCGGCATAGGCGGCCTATATAGAAAAGCCATGAACTGGATATCCAACGTCGTCCGCCCCAAGATTCGCGGCTTCCTGCGTCGCGAAACGCCGGAAAATCTCTGGATCAAGTGTCCGGAGACCGGCCAGCTCGTCTTCTACAAGGACGTTGAGTCTAACCAGTTCGTCATCCCGTCGTCGAACTATCACATGCGCATCAGCGCGCCGCAGCGGCTGAAAACCATGTTCGACAACGGCGAGTACGAAGACATCGCCGTGCCGGACGTGCCGCTCGATCCGCTCAAGTTCCGCGACGAGCGGCGTTACGCCGACCGCCTCAAGGATGCGCGCACCAAGACTGGTTTACAGGATGCCGTGAAACTCGGCATCGGCAAGCTCGATGGGCTGATGGTGACGATCGGCGTGCAGGATTTCGATTTTATGGGAGGTTCTCTCGGCATGGCCGCGGCTGAGGCGGTGATCGTCGGGCTGGAAACCGCGCTGCGCCGGCAGACGCCGTTCGTGATGTTTGCAGCCTCGGGCGGCGCGCGCATGCAGGAAGGCATCCTGTCGCTGATGCAGTTGCCGCGCACGACCGTGGCGGTGCAGATGCTGCGCGAGGCGAAGAAGCCCTACATCGTCGTGCTTACCAATCCGACCACTGGCGGCGTGACGGCGTCTTACGCAATGCTCGGTGACGTGCAGATCGCGGAACCGGGTGCACTGATCGGCTTTGCCGGCCCCCGGGTCATCGAGCAGACCATACGCGAGAAACTGCCGGAAGGTTTCCAGCGCGCCGAATATCTCACGGAACACGGCATGGTCGACATGGTCGTGCATCGCCACAAGCTGCGCGCAACGCTCTCCGAACTATGCCGGGTGTTGACCAAGGCGCCGGCCGCCGGCCCGCCTCAGCAGTTGCCGGTTCCGGCGCACGCGTGAGCTGTCATGCCTTCGCGGCCGTGACAGATTGAAATATGACCCCCATCGACTCCATCGTTGCGCGGCTGACCGCGCTGCACCCCAAGCGCATCGATCTGTCGCTCGATCGAGTGCAGCGCCTGCTGGCTGCCCTCGATCATCCGGAGCGCAAATTGCCGCCGGTGATTCACGTCGGCGGCACCAACGGCAAGGGATCGACCATCGCCTTCCTGCGCGCGATTCTTGAAGCCGCGGGAAAACGCGTGCACGCCTATACGTCGCCGCACCTG
>DATATS010000185.1:0-11793 GCA_036268675.1 Pseudolabrys sp. | reverse complement strand
CATATTTCGTGCGGTCGATCTTGGCGTTGCGCGCCTTCTCCGCGCGCGCGGCGGCAAGCGAGATGGGGGTGAGGGGACTATCGGTTCCGCCTTTGCCGCTTGGCTTGGCTTGCGGCGCGGGAAACAGATCGCCGCTCGTGTCGGCCGCGACAGGCCGCGCGGCCTTTGCCGGCGCGCTCGAGATCAGCTTGGCATCCGCCTCGACCGCACTCGCATCGATGCCGACCTTTTTGGCGATGTTTTGAGTGAGGGTTTCAAATTCCATCGCCTTCAGAAAGGCAATTAGTTTTTTATAATCGGGCTCGCGCACCGAAAGTTGGTCGATGGAAATATCAAGTGGAACGTTCGGAACCAATGTGACAAGGCGCTTTGAGAGTAGCGCAGACTCTCTTCCCTCAAACAGTTTACGCACTGCATTGCCGATCGTGCGAGAGACGCTGCGCGCCCGCAAAATAGATTCGCAGAAATTGATTCCCGATGCCGCCAGTTCTTCAACCTTTGCCGCATCGGCGGAAAGGTTGCCTTTCTTGTCGCGCGCAAGATTGGATACACCGAATTTTTCCGCAAGCACCTTGCCTACATCGGATGAGGAACCGATTTTTACCGGCGCGCCAGCGAGCTTATCTATTTCTGATTGTAATTTTGTCAGTCGCTTAGTCAGCCTCTCATCGACGGCGTCAGGCTTAAGCTTAAGTATTTCGTCAAGAGAGCCGAATTCGAGAATTAGTGCAGCCGCCGCTTTGGGCCCAATACCGGGCACGCCGGGGACATTGTCGGACGAATCACCGATTAGGGCTTGCACCTCGATCACCTTGTCGGGCCCAACGCCGAATTTCTCTATTACCTCGGAGGCGCCGATGCGGCGTTCATTAACAGTATCGTACATGGTGACGCCGTTACCGACGAGTTGCATCAAATCCTTATCTGACGAGACAATCGTGGTAGTCGCCTTGGCCTCGCAGGCCAGCCGCGCATAAGTGGCGATCAAATCGTCGGCTTCGTATCCCGCTTGCTCGAGGCAAGGGATTTCAAATGCATGCACTGCTTCTCGCATGAGTGGAAACTGTGGAATCAAATCTGAAGGCGGGTCTGGTCGGTGCGCTTTGTATTCGGGATAGAAATCGGTGCGAAAGGTTTTTTCCGATTTGTCGAAAACAACCGCCAAATGCGTCGGCTTGTCCTTTGGGTCCATTCCCTGGAGAAGCTTCCACAGCATCGCGCAGAACATTCGAATTCCGCCGGTCGGCAACCCGTCAGACCGATGGTTATATTTCCGGTCCTGGTTCATCGATTGAAAATAAGCGCGGAAAATGTAGCCGGAGCCGTCCACCAGAAACAGGTGATCGCCCTTTTTCAGGGGCCGCGCCGCAGGGTTTGCCGGCGCAGCGGGTGAGGGTTTCGCCTTGGCTTTGGCGGCGGTTTTCGATTTGGCGGATGTCGGCATGGCGCGAATGTGGACCGGGCCGGTGCGTTAATCAATGCGTCAGGCTGCGCCTGTGGAACGCTTCGCGGGCTCTCGCCACGTTGTGCGCCCTCTGCTATGGAAACGCCGCCGATGCCGATTGCCGTCGGTTAACAGCCCACGCGAAGGACAAATATGCGCGTTGCCATGATCGGCACCGGCTATGTCGGCCTCGTCTCGGGGGCTTGCTTTGCCGATTTTGGCCACGAGGTCACCTGCGTCGACAAGGACGCGGCCAAGATCGCCGCGCTCAAGGATGGCGAGGTGCCGATCTATGAGCCGGGATTGAACGATCTGGTCGCCGCCAATGCGCGCGCCGGGCGGCTCTCGTTCACCACCGACCTCGCGCCGGCCGTCAAGGCTGCCGACGCCGTCTTCATCGCCGTCGGTACGCCGTCGCGGCGCGGCGATGGTCACGCCGATCTCACTTTCGTCCATGACGCCGCGCGCGAGATCGCAGGCGCGCTCGGTAGTTTCACCGTGGTGGTGACCAAATCCACGGTCCCTGTCGGCACCGGCGACGAAGTCGAGCGCATCATCCGCGAAACGCGGCCGGCCGCGGAATTCGCGGTGGTGTCCAATCCGGAATTCCTGCGCGAAGGCGCCGCCATCCAGGACTTCAAGCACCCCGACCGTATCGTGGTCGGCGCCGAAGATGCGCGCGCGCGCGAGATAATGACCGAACTCTACCGGCCGCTCTATCTCAATCGCTCGCCGATCATGTTCACCGACCGGCGCACCGCCGAATTGATCAAATACGCGGCCAACGCATTCCTCGCGACCAAGATCACCTTCATCAACGAGATTGCCGATCTGGCGGAAAAAGTCGGCGCCGACGTGCAGGAGATCGCGCGCGGCATGGGGCTCGACAATCGCATCGGATCGAAATTCCTGCATGCGGGCCCGGGCTTCGGCGGCTCTTGTTTCCCCAAGGACACGGTCGCGCTGCTCAAGACCGGCCAGGACAATGACGCGCCGCTGCGCATCGTCGAAGCGGTGGTGGCGGTCAACGACATGCGCAAGCGCGCGATGGCGAAGAAGGTTCTGGCCGCGCTCGGCGGCGAATTGCGCGGCAAGACCGTGGCCGTGCTGGGTCTCACATTCAAGCCGAACACCGACGACATGCGCGACGCGCCCTCGCTGCCGCTGATCGCCGCGTTGCAGGACATGGGCGCGAAGGTGCGCGCCTACGATCCGGTCGGCATGCAGCAGGCCAAGGGCGTGCTCGACAAGGTGACGTTCTGCAACAGCGCCTATGACTGCGCCGAGGGCGCGTCCGCGCTGGTGATCGTCACGGAGTGGGAGCAGTTCCGCGCGCTCGACTTCGCGCGGCTGAAGAAAGTCATGGCCAAGCCGGTGCTGGTCGATCTTCGTAACGTGTACCAGCCGGAGGAGATCGCGCGCCACGGGTTTGCCTATGAAGGCATCGGGCGGGCACGGAAATGATATTTTCTAGAAGTTGTCATGCCCCGCGCAGGCGGGGCATCCAGTAACCCCGGTCTCGCAATACAAATTAGGTTTGCGTCTACTGGATCGTCCGCCTTCGCGGACGATGACACAGAATATCATGAAAAGTTTCGATACGCCGCTGCCCATCGACGACGCGCTGCCGCAGCTCACCGCCGCGCTTGCCGCGAACAATTGCGCCGTGCTGGTGGCCCCGCCCGGCGCCGGCAAGACCACGCGCGTGCCGCTGGTGCTGCTCGACGAGCCGTGGGCTGCAAATAAAAAAATTCTCGTGCTGGAGCCGCGCCGTCTGGCGGCGCGCGCGGCGGCAAGCCGCATGGCTTCGACCTTGGACGAACAGGCCGGCGGCACGGTGGGCCTGCGCGTACGCTTCGGCTCGAAAATTTCCAGCCGCACGCGCGTCGAGGTGGTGACCGAAGGCGTGTTCACGCGCATGGTGCTCGACGATCCCTCGCTCGACGGCGTTGCGGCAGTGCTGTTCGACGAATTCCATGAGCGGTCATTGGACGCCGATCTCGGCCTCGCGCTCGCCCGCGATGTGCAGCAGGGCCTGCGCGAGGATCTGAAAATTCTGGTGATGTCGGCGACGCTCGACGGCGCGCGCGTTGCGGCGCTCTTGGGCGGCGCGCCGGTCGTTGCCAGCGAGGGCCGCGCCTTCCCGGTCGAGACGCGCTATCTCGGCCGCGATGCGCGCGAACGCATCGAACGGCAGGTCGCCGATGCAGTGGAACGTGCGCTGCGCGCCGAAACCGGCTCGCTGCTGGTGTTTCTGCCGGGCGCCGGCGAAATCCGCCGTACCGAGACGCAGCTGAAAGAGCGTGTGCGCGATCCGTCCGTTGATATTGTCGCTCTTTACGGCGCGCTCGACGCGCGCGAACAGGACCGGGCCATTGCGCCGTCACCGCAGGGCAAGCGCAAGGTCGTGCTGGCGACGTCGATCGCGGAGACGTCGCTCACGATTGAAGGCGTGCGCGTCGTCATCGACAGCGGGTTATCGCGCGTGCCGCGCTATGAGCCGGACGTGGGTCTCACGCGGTTGGAGACCGGGCGCGTGTCGCGCGCGGCTGCCGACCAGCGCCGCGGCCGCGCCGGGCGCACCGAGCCCGGCGTCTGTTACAGGCTGTGGGACGAGCCGCAGACGGGTTCCTTGGAGCCTTACACACGGCCGGAGATTATGTCGGCTGACTTGTCGTCGTTCGTGCTCGATCTGGCGCATTGGGGCGCGAGCGATTTATCCAAGCTCGCTTTTCTCGACGCGCCGCCGGCACCCGCGCTCAATCAGGCGCGCGCCTTGCTGACTGAGCTGGGCGCCATCGAAGGGCAGGGGCGCATTACGGAAGAAGGGCGCAAACTGCGTGCGTTGCCGCTGCCGCCGCGGCTGGCGCGCATGGTGGTCGATTTCGCGGCAGAAGGCGCCGCGCTCGTCGCCGCGGAAATTGCCGCCGTGCTTACCGAACGAGGGTTGGGTGGCGACGATGTCGATTTGCAGCATCGCCTCGATCAATTCCGCCGCGACCGTTCGGCGCGCGCGCAGGACGCGCGGGCGATGGCGAAGCGGTGGGCCGATATGGCCGGCGGCAAGGGTGGCGGTGACGGGCATTCGCCCGGCTCCATCCTCGCGCTCGCTTACCCCGACCGCATCGCGAAAAATCGCGGCGGCGGGAGCGGCGGATTTTTGCTCGCCAATGGCCGCGGCGGTACCATCGATCCGGTTTCGCCGCTGTCGCGCGCGCCGTTTCTGGCCGTGGCGGAATTGACAGGTGCGGCGGCGTCGGGCCGCATCGTGCTGGCAGCGCCGATCTCGCTCGACGAGATCGAAGCGCGCTTTGGCGGCCGGATCGAGGATCGCGACGTTGTCGCCTTCGACGCGAGCTCCGCCTCGCTGCGCGCGCGCCGCTCGCGCCGTCTCGGCGCTTTAGTTCTGTCCGAGCAAATCAAGCAAGTCGCGCCCGATGCGGCCAGCGCCATGCTGCTGGCGGAAGGCATCGCGGCGCTCGGCATCGGCAAGCTGCCGTGGAGCAAGCCGCAACTGCAATTGCGCGAGCGCGTGAATTTTCTACGCCGTTCTGAGGGCGAGGAGTGGCCCGATTTGTCGGATACGGCGCTGGCGCGCAGCGCCGCCGATTGGCTGGCGCCGTTTCTCACCGGCAAGACCGCGCTCGCGCAAATCGGCGCCGAGGATGTTGGCGCCGCGCTCGACGCGCTGCTGCCGTGGAGCTTGCGCAAGCGGCTCGATACCGAGGCGCCGACGCATTTCACCGCGCCGTCCGGCTCGCATGTGCCGATCGATTACGAGGCCGAGCAGGGGCCGACGGTTTCGATCCGCGTGCAGGAATTGTTCGGGCTCGCGGCGCATCCGGCGATTGCCGGCGGCCGCGTGCCGTTGGTGATCGAGCTGCTGTCGCCCGCGCACCGGCCGGTGCAGGTGACGCGCGATCTGCTGGGTTTTTGGCGCGGCAGCTACGCGCAAGTGAAATCCGAGATGCGCGGGCGCTATCCCCGCCATCCCTGGCCGGACGATCCGCTGCATGCGCCCGCCACCCGGCGCGCCAAGCGGCGTGGGGAATAAGCCCGCGCCGCCATTTTCATCGCATGTTGCCGCTGATATGAAACATGCCATGCACGCCGCCGTAAAACGCATGACCGAATCGACGTCCGCGCTCGTCCTCAAGTTTCCCTGGGGCGGCTGGATCGGATGGCTTGTGTTCTGCGTCATTGCACTGGCGCGCGTCACGCCGCGCCGGTTCGCTTCGACCTTTACTTATTATCTCGAGGCTGCCGAGCGGCTGATGGCGCACGCGCAAGTTTACGACCCGCATGCGCTCGGCGCGTTTCTCTATCTGCCGGTCTCGTTGCTGCTCTATGCGCCCTTTACGTTGATCAATCGCAGCCTTGCGGCCGGATTCTGGTTGCTCGTCTTCGCTGTGGTTTTCACCTGGGGATGTTATGCGCTGACGGCGCGCGTTCTGCCGCGCGGCGCTGGCGATCTCAAGGCGCCGTGGATGGCGGGCCTGGTGCTGCTGATCAACGTGCCGGCGGCCTGGTTCAATTTCAAAGGCGTGCAGGCGCAGATCGTCATGACGGGCGCGATGATGCTCGCCGCCGTCGCGGTCATGCAGTCACGCTGGCTGTGGGCGACGTTCTGGCTGTTCGTTGCCTTCGTGTTCAAGCCGTTGGCGCTGGTCATGGCCTTGCTGTGCGCCGTGCTGTGCCCGCGTATGCGGCTTCCGCTCGTCGTTGCGACGGTCGTGGTGGTGGCGTTGCCGTTTGCGTTTTTCGATGCCGGCTACATGGTCGAGCAGTATCGCGACTTCGGCGTCAAGCTGTGGTTGATCGCCACCGCGCCGGCGCAGGAATGGCTTTATCGTGCCGATTTGTCCACGCTGTTGCGTGCGTTCGGGATCGTGCTGCCGGGCGTGGTGTCGCTGGCGCTGCGGCTGATCGCGGCGCTCGGCACGCTCTATCTCGCCTGGCGCGCGCGCGGCAGCGGGATGCGCGGCTTCGGCTTCGCGCTGATGATCCTGACGGCCTGCTACATCAATCTCTTTTCGCCGCGCAACGAGTTCCTGTCCTTCCTGGTGCTGACGCCGTCGCTGGCCGCGCTCGGCTTTATGGTGTTGACCCGCGACCGGGGCGACGTGCGCGGTTGGCTGTCGATCGTTGCAGTGCTGGTACTCGGCATGTGGTGGAGTCTGGGCTTCGATGCGGTCGTCAAGCCGGCAATCGTGCTCGTCGTCAGCGGCTGGCTGGCCTGGCTGATGGTCAAGCCCGAGCGCTGGCGCGCCCTCATCGAAGCCGCCGAGCAGGGCGGCGTCCCATAAGATTGCAGCCCGAGTCTTAACCGCCCGCTCACCATGCGCGTAAAGCCGCAACGCGTGCGCTGCGCGCGTTAAGGCCATCTTGGGCGCCGCCATGTGAGGCTCGCGCGCACAACGGCGGTCTCATCGATCATGCGTCAGGTTCTCATTCTCGCGGCGGCGCTTCTTGTCGGCGGCGGCTATGCCGCGCGCGTCGCCAACAAGGTAGTGGCGGAGCATCCGGTGCAGGAGGCGTCGCTTCAGCCGGTGGCCGAGCCGAGCCAGTCGTCGGCCGGCCAGCACCGCATGATGCTGGAAAGCGATCGGCTGGGCCATTTCCGCGCCGACGTCAGGGTGGAAGGGCGCCATATCGATTTCATGGTCGATACCGGCGCCTCGCTGGTGGCCTTGCGCGAGTCCGATGCGGCCATGATCGGCATTCGTCCGATGCCGAGCGACTACACGGCCGTGGTTTCGACCGCCAACGGTCAGGTCAAGGCGGCGCGTGCCAAGCTCGCCCGCGTCGAAATCGGCGACATCATCGTCTATGACGTGCCGGCGCTGGTGCTGCCCGACGACGTTCTGGCGACCAATCTGCTCGGCGTCTCGTTTCTGTCGCGGCTGCGGCGCTACGAATATGCCGATGGCCGCCTGGTGCTTGAGCAGTAGCCTCCTTCCAACCGCACATTGCCGACGAATGGACCGCTTTGCGCGGTTCGGGCGTTGAGGTATGGAATTCCAGCCGTCGCCGGTCTTTTTGAGGACGTCTATGTTTCCAAAGCCGCAATCCAGCCTCACGCCCAATACCTACGCCTATGAGTCTTCGCCGCTGGTGAAGCCCACCGGCTTTCGCGAATACGACGCGCGCTGGCTGCTGGAGAAAGAAATCAACCTGATGGGCGTGCAGGCGCTCGGCATGGGGCTCGGCACGCTGATCCGCGACATGGGCGTGAAGCCGGAGATCGTCACCGGCCATGATTTCCGCGGCTATTCGGCCTCGGTGAAGTTGGCTCTGATCACCGGGCTGATGACCGTCGGCTGCAAGGTGCATGACATTGGCCTTGCGATAACGCCGATGGCCTATTTCGCCCAATTCGAACTGGACGTGCCCTGCGTCGCGATGGTGACCGCCTCGCACAACGACAATGGCTGGACTGGCGTGAAGATGGGCGCAAACCGGCCGCTGACGTTCGGGCCCAATGAAATGAAGCGGCTCAAGGAGATCGTGCTGGAGGCAAAATTCGCGTCTTCCGGCGGCGGATCGTATGCGTTCGTGGAGAATTTTCCCGAACGCTATATCGCCGATCTCACCAAGCGGCCGAAAATCAAGCGCAAGCTCAAGGTGGTGGCGGCGTGCGGCAACGGCACCGCCGGCGCCTTCGCGCCACGCATCCTGGAAGCGGTCGGCTGCCAGGTCATGCCGCTCGACTGCAATCTCGATTATACGTTTCCGCGCTACAATCCCAACACCGAAGACATGACGATGCTGCATGCGATGCGCGACGCGGTGCTGATCGACCGCGCCGACGTGGCGCTCGGTTTCGACGGTGACGGCGACCGTTGCGGCGTGGTGGACAATGAGGGCGAGGAAATTTTCGCCGACAAGGTCGGCGTCATGCTCGCGCGCGACATGTCGACGTTGCACAAGAACGCGACTTTCGTGGTGGACGTGAAGTCCACCGGGCTGTTCCTTACCGACCCGGTGCTGAAAGCCAACGGCGTCAAGGCCGACTACTGGAAGACCGGCCATTCCTACATCAAGCGGCGCGTGAACGAATTGGGCGCGCTTGCCGGCTTCGAAAAGAGCGGGCATTTCTTCTTCAACAAGCCCTATGGCCGCGGTTACGACGACGGCATGATCTTCGCGCTTGCCGTCTGCGACATGCTCGACCGAAATCCGGACAAGAGCATGGCCGACCTGCGCAAGGCGCTGCCGAAAACGTGGGGCTCGCCCACCATGGCGCCACATTGCGACGACGAAAAGAAATATGCGGTGGTGGACGCGGTGGTGAAACATTTCGAGGCCGCGCGCGCCAAGGGCGAGAGCGTTGCAGGCCAACCGATCCGCGATCTCGTCACCGTCAACGGCGTGCGCGTCACGGTGGAGGACGGCACCTGGGGCCTGGTGCGCGCCTCATCCAACAAGCCGGAACTGGTGGTGGTGGTGGAAAGCCCCGTGTCGGAAGCGCGCATGCGCGAGATGTTCAAGGCGGTCGATGGCGTACTGCGTACGCACCCCGAGGTAGGCGAGTATAATCAGACAATTTGAGACGCCGCCCGCGGCCTAAAGTCCCCAGAACCGTCCGGTGCCGCCGAGCGCGATCACGATCAGCCCGAGCGGCAGATTGATCATGATGATCTGCCGGATGCGGCTGAGGTGGCCGCCCGCCGCCGGCCAATCCTGAGCGTCGACCGCGCGCTTGAACTTCAGCCACGGCCCGTGGAACAGCCATCCGAACAGCACGACCATCAGCAGACCGATTCCCAGCATGAGGTGGATGTAGATCGGCGCACCGGCCATGCCACCGAACGTCGTGGCCATCATCCAGAACCCGGTCGCGAGCAGCAGCAGGATCGAGATCCACACCCAGATGAAGAATTTTCGAAAGAAGTCGCGCCACAGCCGCAGCCTCTGCGGCGGCTCCAGCGGGCCTACGGCAGGGCGCAGGCAGATATAGGCCGCGAACATGCCGCCGACCCAGATCGTGGCGGCAAGGATGTGCAGGGCGAGGGCAATGGTGGTTTCAAGCATGGTAGAAAAGCTAGCACATTGCGCGACGACAACCACCCCGTTCGTGCCCGCTTAAGCGAAGACCCCGGGGCCCCGTACCCCTTCTTTAAGAACTGGATTCCCGCTTGCGCGGAAACGAACGGAGTTTGGTACGGGCGTTCGTCTGTAGTATGCCGGCCGCATGCGCATCGCCATTATCGGCGCGGGTCCGGCAGGACTTTATCTCGGCTTCCTGATCAAGCGCCGCGACCGCCAAGCCGACGTCACCGTCATCGAGCAGAACCCCGCCGACGCCACCTTCGGCTTCGGCGTGGTGTTCTCCGACCGCGCGCTCGAGTTCCTGCGTGACGACGACGAGGCCACTTACGGGGCCATCGCTCCGCAGATGGAATCCTGGCAGGACATGACGCTCGTCCATCGCGGCGAACGCGTCGTAATCGATGGCATCGGCTTTGCGGCGGTGGGCCGGCTCAAGCTGCTTCAGCTTTTGCAGGCGCGCGCCACGAGCGTGGGCGTCAAGCTGGTGTACCGGCGCGCGGTCAACGATCTCGCCGCACTCGACGGTTTCGATCTGGTGGTCGGCGCCGACGGGGTCAATTCGCTGGTGCGGAATAGCGACGTTGCGGCGTTCGGCGCGCGCGTCACGCAACTCGGCAACCGCTTTGCCTGGTTCGGCACCACCAAGCGATTCGAGACGCTGACGCAGACCTTCATCGAGACCGAGGACGGCGCCTTCAACGCCCATCACTACCGCTACGCCCCCGGCATGAGCACGTTCATCGTCGAGATGAACGAGGCGACATTCGAGCGCACGGGTTTTGTCGCGCTCAACGAGAGCGCCACGCGTAGCGAGTGCGAGCGACTTTTCGCCGACACGCTCGACGGCCATGCGCTGATTGCCAACAATTCGACCTGGCGGCGGTTTCCCATCGTCCATAACGAGCGCTGGTCGCACGGCAAATATGTGCTGATCGGCGATGCGCTACATACCGCGCATTTCTCGATCGGCTCCGGCACGCGGCTCGCGATGGAGGACGCCATCGCGCTCGACAGGGCGCTGGCGGGGCAGGGCGACGTGCCCTTGGCGCTCGCGGCTTATGAAGCGGCGCGCCGTCCGATCCTGCAAAAGCTGGTGGCCGGCGCCAATGGCAGCGCCGATTGGTACGAGCATTTCGCCGAGCACATGACGCTTGCGCCCGCCGAGTTCGCCATGAGCTACATCACGCGCTCCGGCCGCGTCGATCTGGAACGGCTGCGCAAGCTGTCGCCGAAGTTCGTCGAGCGGTATGAAGCCGAGCGCGGGGCTTGATCGTCCGGGGCCATTACGAGTTCCGAGTATGTAAAGGTCCCGGGTCTGCAGCGCACCGCTGGCGCACTGCGCCGCGCCCGGGACACGAAATCAGCTGTTCCGCTTTTCCGCGCGTAGCGTCGGCAGACCGATGCCGGTGGAATCGAAACCGCCGTCGACCGCGATCACCTGACCGGTCACGAAGCTGGCGCGCTCGCTGCATAAGAAGAAAATCACCTCCGCCAGTTCCTCTTCCAGCCCATAGCGATTGAGCGGCATGTGGTCGTGATAGTCCTTCCGGATTTCCGGCGTGTGCACCGCCTTGGCCATGGCGGTGTCGACGGGCCCCGGCGCCACCGCGTTGACGCGGATGCCGAGCGCGGCGAGTTCGGCGGCCTGCTGCTTGGTGAGATGTGCAAGGCCCGCCTTGCTGGTGCCGTAAGCGGTGCGCAGCGTCGAGGCGCGCAAGCCCGAAATCGAGGTGATGTTGACGATGGCGCCGCCGCCGCCGCCGCCGCCGGTGTCGCGCATCAAGGGGACGGCGGCCTGCGAACAAAGGAACGGCCCGGTGAGATTGACCGCCAGCACGCGCTGCCAGTCCTCATAGGTGACGTCGAGGATCGGCTTGAAGATGGCGATACCGGCATTGTTGACCAGCGCGTCGAGCCGGCCGAATTTTTGCGCCACCGCCGCCAGCGCCTTGTCGACGCCGGCCGGATCGGCAACGTCGCAGGTGATGGCGAGCGTGACATCCGGCTTGCCGAGCGCGTCCATTGCCTTTTTCAGGGTCTCGCCGTCGATGTCGAGCAGCGCTACGCGCCAGCCCTCGGCCAGAAAGCGCCTGGCGGTCGCAAGCCCGATGCCGCGCGCGGCGCCGGTGACGAGGGCGGTTTTCTGCGGTTCACTCATGCGACGTTTCCCCGGCGAAGGCGTTACCGGAGCATGACCGCGGGGCCCCAGGCAAGCCGCGACTCAGATAACCTGCTGTTATGAAGCGTCAACTTCTCATATTGGCTCTTGCCGTCACGCCCGCCGCCGCGCAGGACAT
>DATATS010000184.1:0-5835 GCA_036268675.1 Pseudolabrys sp. | reverse complement strand
GACGCTGAAGCGTGCAGGATGGACGACTTAGCCCGGTCTCCACACTTCGGCGGGTGTTTTACGAACACCCCGTTGTTGAGCCGCACGTATCGCACTTCATGCAGGTGCCGTTGCGCACCAGCGTGAAGTTTCCGCATTCGCCGCACATCTCGCCTTCGTAGCCTTTGGCCTTGGCTTCGGCGCGGCGCTCAGTAGCGAGAGCCTTGGCGGAGGGCTGCACGTCGTGACGCTGTTCGAGGGCCTGCGCCGGCGAGAGCTTGAGCTCCGGCTCGGCTTTGAGCGCGGTGGCGGCGCCCGAGAAGGCGGTGACATTGCTTGCCCCACCCGACGCGCTCCGCGCGCCACCCTCCCCGGAAGACGGGGAGGGATGCGAGCCGCCGCTCACGACCGACAGCCGGTCGGTGCGCGAGCGGGTCAGCCCGCGCGAGACGTAGTTGGGCGCGGGCGTGGCCTTGCCTTCCTCTTCGCCGGCGCCGAGTTCGTCGAAGCCGCCCTGGCTCGGGTCGACATGGGCGAGGTCGAAGCGCTCGAGGTAGCTCACCGCCAGCTCGCGGAACACGTAGTCCAGGATCGAGGTGGCGTATTTGATCGAGTCGTTGCCCTGCACCGGGCCCTGCGGCTCGAAGCGCGTGAACGTGAAGGCGTCGACATATTCCTCGAGCGGCACGCCGTATTGCAGGCCGAGCGAAATGGCGATGGCGAAGTTATTGAGCAGCGAGCGCAGCGCCGCGCCCTCTTTGTGCATGTCGACGAAGATCTCGCCGAGCCGCCCGTCGTCATATTCGCCGGTGCGCAGGTAAATCTTGTGGCCGCCGACCACGGCTTTCTGCGTGTAGCCCTTGCGGCGGGACGGCAGCTTCTCGCGCTCGCGCAGCACGGTGATGCGCTCGACGATTTTCTCGACGATCTTTTCCGACATCGCCGAGACGCGGGCCGCGTTCGGCTTGTCGACGAAAGCTTCCAGCGCGTCGTCCTCGTCGTCCTCGTCGGCGATGAGCTGCGAATTGAGCGGCTGCGAGAGTTTCGAGCCGTCGCGGTAGAGCGCGTTGGCTTTCAGCGCCAGCCGCCACGACAGCATGTAGGCTTCCTTGCAGTCGTCGACTGTGGCCTCATTGGGCATGTTGATGGTCTTGGAGATGGCGCCGGAAATGAACGGCTGCGCCGCCGCCATCATGCGGATGTGGCTTTCGACCGACAGATAGCGCTTGCCGGTGCGCCCGCACGGATTGGCGCAGTCGAACACTGGATAGTGCTCGGCCTTCAAATGCGGCGCACCTTCCACCGTCATGGCGCCGCAGACATGGATGTTGGCGGCTTCGATCTCGCGCTTGGAAAAGCCGATTGCCCCGAGCAGGTCAAACGTGGGCAGCGTGAGGTCCTCTGCCGAAACGCCAAGTTTGTCGCGGCAAAACTCCTCACCAAGCGTCCATTTATTGAAGGCGAACTTGATGTCGAACGCCGTTGGCAGCGCCTTCTCGATCTTGGCGATCGCCTCGTCGGTGAAGCCCTTGGCCTTCAAGGTGGTGTGGTTGATGCCGGGTGCCTGCGCGAGGCCGCCGTGGCCGACCGCATAGACTTCGATCTCGGCGATTTGCGCTTCACCATAGCCCAACGTGCGCAGCGCCTCGGGCACGGCGCGGTTGATGATCTTGAAATAGCCGCCGCCGGCGAGCTTCTTGAACTTTACCAGCGCGAAATCCGGCTCGATGCCGGTGGTGTCGCAATCCATCACCAGGCCGATGGTGCCGGTAGGTGCAATGACGGTCGCCTGCGCGTTGCGGAAGCCGTGCGCTTCGCCCAATTCGAGTGCGCGATCCCAGGCGCGCTTGGCATGCGCGATGAGATTCTGGTCGGGGCAGGAGGCGTGGTCGAGCGGGACGGGGGGCGTCGCGACTTTCTCGTAGCCGGTGCGCTCGTTGTAAGCCGCGCGACGATGATTACGGATCACGCGCAGCATGGCCTCGCGGTTTTTCTTGTAGCCGGGGAACGCGCCGAGCTTTTCCGCCATTTCCGCCGACGTCGCATAGGACACGCCGGTCATGATGGCGGTGAGCGCGCCGCCGATGGCGCGGCCGGAATCCGAGTCATAGGGAATGCCGGAGGTCATCAGCAGGCCGCCGATGTTCGCATAACCCAGGCCGAGCGTGCGGTACTGGTAAGACAGTTCCGCGATCTGCTTTGAGGGGAACTGCGCCATCAGCACGGAGATTTCCAGCACCACGGTCCACAGCCGCACCGCGTGTTCGTAGGATTCCACGTCGAACTGCTTGCTCGTCTCGTCGCGGAAGGTGAGCAGGTTGAGTGACGCCAGATTGCAGGCGGTGTCGTCGAGGAACATGTATTCCGAGCACGGATTGGATGCGCGGATCGGGCCCGAGGCCGGGCAGGTGTGCCAGTCATTGACGGTGGTGTGGTATTGCAGCCCCGGATCGGCGCAGGCCCAGGCGGCATAGCCGATCTTCTCCCACAATTCCTTTGCCTTCACGGTCTTGGCAATCTTGCCGCCGCGGGTGCGGTTGAACAGATCCCAGTTGCCGTCGGCTTCGACCGATTTGAGGAATTCGTCGGTGACGCGCACGGAGTTGTTCGAGTTCTGACCCGAAACCGTGAGATACGCCTCACTGTCCCAATCGGTGTCGTAGATCGGGAAGTCGATGTCGGTGTAGCCCTGCCTGGCGAACTGGATCACGCGCTTGATGAAATTGTCCGGAACGTAGGCCCTGCGCGCGAGCTTGATCTCGCGTTTCAGCGCCGGGTTCTTTTCCGGCATGAAGCAATCGTCGCCGCTGCCTTCGCAGTTGACGCAGGCTTTGAGTACGGCCTTGAGGTGCTTCTGGTTGGTCTTCGAGCCGGTGACCAGTGCCGCCACCTTTTGCTCTTCCTTCACCTTCCAGTCGATGTACTGCTCGATGTCCGGGTGATCGACGTCAACGACGACCATCTTCGCCGCGCGACGCGTGGTGCCGCCGGATTTGATCGCGCCCGCGGCGCGGTCGCCGATCTTGAGGAAGCTCATCAGGCCGGACGACTTGCCGCCGCCCGACAGCTTTTCGCCTTCGCCGCGCAGCGCCGAGAAATTCGAACCGGTGCCGGAGCCGTATTTGAACAGGCGCGCCTCGCGCACCCACAGGTCCATGATGCCGCCTTCGTTGACCAGGTCGTCACTGATGCCCTGGATGAAGCAGGCGTGCGGCTGCGGATGCTCGTAGGACGACTTCGAACGCGTCAGTTTGCCGGTCTGAAAGTCGACGTAGTAGTGGCCCTGGCTCGGGCCGTCGATGCCATAAGCCCAGTGCAGGCCGGTGTTGAACCATTGCGGCGAGTTGGGCGCGACCATCTGCGCCGCCAGCATGTAGCGTAGCTCGTCGTAGAAGGCCTGCGCATCCTGTTCGCCGTCGAAATAGCCGCCCTTCCAGCCCCAGTAGGTCCAGGTGCCGGCCAAGCGATCGAACACCTGCTTCGACGATTGCTCGCCGACCATACGCTCTTTTTCGGGCAGCTCGGCGAGGGCTGCTTCATCCGCGACCGAGCGCCACAGGAAAGAGGGAACGGAATTCTCTTCGACTTTTTTCAGCCGGGCGGGGACGCCGGCCTTGCGGAAATACTTTTGCGCCAGGACGTCGGAGGCGACCTGCGACCAGAAATCCGGCACCTCGACATTGTCGAGCTTGAATACCACCGAGCCGTCGGGATTCTTGATCTCGCTGGTGGTGAACCGGAACGCAAGGTCTGCGTATGCCGCATCCTGGCCAACTTGTCCGTCCTTGGTGTAGCGCCGTTCGATCCGCATGTTCGTCTCAAGCCCCTCATTGCTGGGCGGCTGTCGTTCCGCCGACGATAACAACTGGCGGACTAAAAACTCGTCCACCGCTTTGCTCCGCCAGCCCGTTCGACCGTCCCGTTATTTATGTCCGGCGCTCTGATTAGGCACCGGTTACGCCTTTGTTTTTGACCCCCGGCACAAGCAAATCCCTGTCCCAAAAGCGCCGTTTCCGGCGTGGGCGAGAGACGACTTCAACAGTCGTTTTGAAGGTCCGGAGGGAACCTGAACTCACACACACCGAACTAAACCCAAGCTAAGTGGACTCAGCAGCCTCGTCAACAACAGATAGACGTCAAATCTGAATCAAACACTAAATCTTGTGGTTTGTCGGTTAACTTCGGGGACAAAGGCGGCTGAGAACGGCGCCAGTATTGAGCCATCCGGAGGCCCCGCAAAGCCCTTTTTCTTGAGGCCCGGGGTAGGGCTAAATTCCTCCGTCGGTGACAGAAAAATGACCGGAAACCGGCTTTTCCGCTTCGTCCCCGAAAATCCGATCGGCCGCGAGGGCGGGGATAAGGCCGGGATAAGCCACGGCTTTCTGTCCTGTCGGTTGCTGATTCTCGGAAGGAGGTCAGTGCGTTACACCCTGCGTCGTGAGCGATCTGGAGCGGGATGGCGATACCCACCCCTGTGAATTCAACCATGGCGCGGAATCGGCAGCACAGGGCCGTGTCACCGGTGCGCGATAATGCCGCCGCGATCCAACGAAAAAGGCGGACCCCGATTGAGGCCCGCCTTTTGTCCCGGCACTGTCATTCGCGAATGTACGCCGCATAAAACCGCCCGACTCGTGGGCGCGGCGTGCTGAAAACGTGGGCAGGATAGCCACAAGAACCCGGCAAAGGCAACATTGCGGTCACTCCCGCGGTGGCGGTGGGTATCAGCTGCGAGCGGCCGGCGCTTTGCGTTTTGCGGTTTTGCGTTTGCTCGGCAAGTCGCCGCGCGCGGCGTTGCCGCCCGCAACGTTGACCTCCGCGCGCTGCGTCGGCAGCGCCTCGGGGTGTTCTTTCTGCAAAAAGTCGATGAGTTTCTCGCGGATTTCGCAGCGCAGGTCGAAGGTCTGGCCGGCGGAATTGGCGCTGGCGAGACAGCGCAGTTCCATGGTGCGCTCCTTGGCGTCGGTGACTTGCAGATTGACCATCTGCTTGTTCCAGTTTTTCGACGCTCCGACGATCTCCTCGAGTTTCTTGCGGATGGCCGGAATCGGCGCGCGATAGTCGACATAGATCATGGCGCTGCCGATCAGGCGTGAATCCTCGCGCGTCCAGTTCTGGAACGGCTTTTCGATGAAATAGGACAGCGGCACGATCATGCGCCGCCAGTCCCACAGCCGCACAACGACATACGTGGAGGTGATTTCCTCGATCGTGCCCCACTCGTTTTCGACGATGACTGCGTCGTCGATGCGGATCGGCTGCGTCATTGCCAGTTGGACGCCGGCGAACAGGTTGGAAAGCACCGGCCGGGCCGCAAGGCCCAGCACGATGCCGGCGGCGCCGGCGGACGCGAACAGGCTCACGCCGTATTGGCGCACCGGCTCGATCGTCATCAGCGCGGCGCCGAATGTGACCAGCACCACCAGCACGTCGCCCGCGCGCAGCAACACGCGCACCTGCGTGATGTGCTTGCGCGCCAGCAGATTGTCGTCCACGTCGACGCGAAATTGCCGCAGGTAAAGATCGGCGGCGATATTGAGCGCCGTGATCGCCGTCCAGCCGATCAAGCCGATGACGCCGATCAGCAACAGCCGCGCCAGCCACTCGGTGGTCGAGGGATCGAGCGGGGCGACCGGAATGACGATGACCATCGCCAGGATGAACAGAGCAAGCCGCGTCACGCCGCGCATCTGCGTGAACACCGAGAGGATGTAGGGATAGCGCTCGGCCAGCAGCGCCCGCAGCGCCTTACGCACCGACTTGTGCAAGGCGTAAGCGATGATGGCGGCGAGCGCGAGCAGGATCACCGCCACCACCGGATCGGGCAGCCAGTCCAGCAGATTCTTGATCGTGACG
>DATATS010000183.1:0-29583 GCA_036268675.1 Pseudolabrys sp. | reverse complement strand
GTCGAAGGCGCCGATCTCGTCATCGTCTGTGTTCCGGTAGGCGCCTGCGGCGCGGTCGCCCAGGAGATCGGGCGGCATCTTGCCGCTGGCGCGACGGTGTCGGACGTCGGCTCGGTCAAAGGCTCGATCGTGCGCGATATGAGCCCGCATCTGCCGAAGAACGTTCATTTCGTGCCGGCCCATCCGGTTGCCGGCACCGAATATTCCGGGCCCGATGCGGGCTTTGCCGAACTGTTCGTCAATCGCTGGTGCATCCTGACGCCGCCCGAGGGCACGGACGCCAGGGCCGTCAACAAGCTCGCGTCGTTCTGGCGGTTGTTTGGCGCCAACGTCGACACCATGACGGCCGATCATCACGACCTGGTGCTCGCCATCACCAGCCATCTCCCGCATCTGATCGCCTACACCATCGTCGGCACGGCGGATGAATTGCAGACGGTGACACGCTCCGAAGTGCTGAAATTCTCAGCCGGCGGCTTCCGCGATTTCACCCGCATCGCCGCCTCCGACCCGACCATGTGGCGCGACGTGTTCCTCGCCAATAAGGAAGCGGTGCTGGAAATGCTCGGCCGATTCAACGAGGATATCGGATTGTTGACCAAGGCGATCCGCAACGGCGACGGCAAGACCTTGTTCGAGCATTTCGCGCGCACCCGCGCTATCCGCAAGGGCATTGTCGAGATCGGTCAGGATTCGGCGACGCCCGACTTCGGCCGCCCGCATCCCGACCTCGCGCCGCTGCCGAAGCCTTACGCGGCCGGTGAAGACTAGAATAGCGCCGGTGTCTTGCCGACCGGGATAGGACCCAGGAAAATCGCGCCGTCGCTCAAGCGCAGCGGCAGCGTGACCGCCTGTTGGCCTTCGAGCGTGGTCTGCTGCCCAAGCAAGTTGATTCCGCTGGAAAGATTGGCCGCCGCTTGCTCGCGCGCCACATTGCCGAGACCGGGCAGCAAGCGGTCGAGCGCGCCGGCAACCTTGTCCATGTCGCGCGACGTCTGCACTGCTTTTTGCGCGCCGATCGCGGTCAGGAACGGCTCAAGTCCTGCGACAGTCACCTGCAGTTGGCCTTCCAGCCGGCCATTGGCGTTGAGCGACAGCGTGCCTTTGCCGACCGCAAGCGTCGGCCCCTGTTTGACCCGAGCCTGTGTGATGTCGATGCGCCCGCCCGCCGCCTGCAGCTCGCGGTAACGTTCGCGCCACGGCTTGGGCGCAAAATCGCGCAACCCGCGCAGCACCCAGGTGATGTCGGCGTCGATGGGGGTCGCCGCCGCTGGATGCAGACCCGGTGCCGATGTGGCCGCGAGCTTCAGCGCCACCTCGATGACTGGATTGTGCGCGGCAGACCCTGCGATCATGCGGCCGTCGATTTCCACGTGTTTGGCGCGCAGATAGTTCTGCTGCTGGCCGCCGATTATGCGGTTCAAGGCCGCGTCGTCGAACGTCAGCGACACCGACTCGGGCGATACCGGCGTTCCGGAAACGCTCGCACCGCCCCGTGTCCAGTTGGCGATAAAGCTCGGCGGCTGCCCAGGATCTGCGATGGTGAGGGGCCCGCGGAATTCGCCGGTCAGCACGGTCGGCTCGTACACCTGCGCCGCAATTAGGGCGCCCGCAGCCTTGATCTCCACGGGCGGCTGGCCGTGGGGGAGCTGCACCAAGGCCTTGTTGCAATTGACCTCGAAGCGAAACGGAAAGCCGCCGATGGTCTGCGCGCCGCAAGCGTAGAAGCGGCCGGCCTTGGCCTCTCGCACACGCCAGCCCTCGATGACGGTTTGCGTCCGGCCGGCGGCGTAGTGCCATAACCAAGCCCAGCCGGCGAGCAACGCCATGACGCTGAACACCCCGATCGTGTAGCGGCGGCCCATGCGCCGGCGCGTCTGAAAACCTTGTCGATAATCGCTCATCTGCGCTCAATGTGCCTGTGAATACGGCGTTTCTGCGCCGTCGTCTTGCCTGGCGGCGGCAGCCCTGATACGCGAGCGCACGCGCCGGTCCCTGTCAACGCCGCGACCGCTTTCTTGCTCCAATGAACACAAGAAATAATCAAGACGCCAACGATTTGTGGGTCTTCGGCTACGGCTCGCTGATGTGGCGGCCGGGCTTTGCCTTTCTCGAGCGCCGGCATGCCCGAGTGGTGGGAGCTCACCGCGCGCTTTGCGTTTATTCGTTCGTGCACCGCGGCACGCCATCGAAACCGGGACTGGTATTCGGCCTCGACCGCGGCGGCAATTGCCGCGGCATCGCTTATCGAGTCGCCGGGGCAAAGCGCAGCGAAACGATCGACTATTTGCGCGCACGCGAACAAGTCACACTGATCTATCGCGAAGCATGGCGCACGGTCTGGCTCGACGACGATCCGCAAGTCAACGTGCGCGCACTCTGCTACATGGTGGACCGCGGCCACCGGCAATATGCCGGTCGGCTCCCGCTTGAACGGCAATTGCATTTCGTACGCCAGGGCCATGGGCGATCCGGCAACAATCGCGATTATGTGCTCGCCGCAGTCAAGGAAATCGAGCGCCAGGGCTATCGCGACCGGCCGCTGCAAATCCTGGCCGGATGGCTCAAAGGAACGCTCGGCAAACCGGCGCGATAGCCGGCTCAGCCTTTGGCTTCGGCAATCAGGCGCGCGGTCGCAGTCTCGATCTCGCGTTGCAGACGCTCGAAAAACTCCCGCTTGTCGAGCCCAGGTGCGATCGGGTCGAGAATTTCCACCGTCACCTTTCCGGGCAGGCGGCGGATGGAGCGGCGTGGCCAGAACAGGCCGGAATTGAGCGCCACGGGCAAGCAGGGCACGCCCTCCTCCGCGTAAAGATGCGCGACGCCGAACTTGTAGCGCGGCTCGGCGCCTGCCGGCCGCCGCGTTCCTTCCGGAAAGATGATGAGCTGGCGATTGTCGGCCAGTTCGACTTTGGCGCGCTCGGTCATGTTGGTGAGCGCCTGCGATCCCGCACCGCGATCCACCGGCACCATGCGTCCCTTGGCCATGAGCCAACCGAAGATCGGAATCCACATCAGTTCGCGTTTGACGATAAAAAGCGGACTGTCGAACAACGGCAGTAGCGCGAAGGTCTCCCATGCCGACTGGTGCTTGGATGCGACGATGAGCGGCCCTTTCGGAATCTTGTCTAGTCCGCGCACTTCGCAATCGATGCCGGCGACGATGCGCAGCAGGACCAAATTGACGCGGCCCCAGGTCTTCGCCACCCAGACCACGGCCCTGTAGGGCATGACGGCGGTCGGCAGCGCCACCATCAGCCACAGCAACGTGTTCAAATAGAACAAGACGTTGAACGCGATTGAGCGAATAATAATCAGCACGGAACTGCCCTTTACGTCGCGGTGTCCTGATCGAGACGCAGGCGAACGACCGCAAACAGATATTTCAGGTACTCGGACATCAGCAACCGCAGGATTTCTCCGTTGTGCAGCCACGACTCGGTTTTGATCTTTTCGGACACCACCGGATAGGGGATCAGCGTCGTCTCGGGCAACTGGTGCTGGAGCTCGACCATGGCGCGCGGCATGTGCCAGCCCGATGTAACGATGATCAGCGAATTGAAATTATGTTCCTTGGCCCAGCGCCGCGTCTCGATGGCGTTGCCGAGAGTATTGAGTGCGGTGCGGTCGAGATCGACGCAACAGGTGAAAAAGCGGGAATAGAGCGGCGTCAGCCGTGCGATTTCGTCCCTGCTCGTCGCGCGATAGACGCCGGTGATCAACAGTCGCGCCCCGCGTTCGGCTGCCAGCAGTTCGATTGCGTCCGGGATGCGCGAGGCTCCGCCGGTCAATACGACGATTCCATCCGCTTTGCGGCCAAGAAGCGGGTCCTCGCCCGGGATGTGGAACACAAACCACAGGAATCCACCTGCGAGCAGGATAATGCCGACCGCGGCGGCCGTCATGGTAAGGAATCCGATCAGACGTGCGAAGCTCGCCAGCATTTTTACTCAATCATTTCCAGCGTGCTGTTCACCGTGTGCCTTGAGGTCAAGGCGGTGACCACAGCGATCAGCACCACCTGACAGAGCACAGCCGCGTAACCGGCAAGGCCGATGGCGAACGAACCGAACAGCGCCGCCGTCTGCTCGGCCCCGGCGCTACCGGAAAACCAGCGGCTGACCGCGCCAGCCAAAAGAAACAGCACGACCGCGCTACCACCGCCGATGACGCCGCCTTGCAAGCCGAGCGCCAGAAAGTGCCGCTGGAAATGCCCGGCGATGAAACCGTTCTTGGCGCCGACAAAATGCAGGACTTCGATCACGGGCTTGTTGGTCGCCATGGCGCCTTTGGTCGCGAAGGTGACCGAGAGCATGGTCGCGGCGATCACCAGGACCAGGATGGCGACGCCAACGGCGACCGCCGTACCCGCCATGGCGCGCATGCGGTCGATCCAGCCGCGATGGTCGTCAAGGGTTGCGCCCGGCACTTGCTCGGTCAATAGCTGTCGAAGTTGCGAAATATCGGGCGCGGCGCCCGATGAAATTTTCACCACGATCAGGCGCGGCACCGGCAGATCGGCGAGCGACAGGCCGTCGCCCAGCCACGGCTCAAGCAGCTTGCTCGATTCCTGCTTGCTATAGGGGCGCACGTCGGCAATGCCGGGGAAGGCGCGTGCTACGCCCGCAGCCTTCTCGACGACGGCATCCATATCGCGGCCCGGCGCCGGAATAATCTGGATGGTGATCTCGCGCGCGACGTCTGCTTGCCATTCGCTCGCCGCGTTTCCCACCAGCATCACCGCGCCGGTGGTGAGCGAAGCCAGAAACGTCATGATCGCGACGACGGCAACAAGCGCGCGTCCCGAGATCGAATTGCGCGGCACCAGCGGCGTATCGAAACGCGGCAGCGCGCCGCCCGGCATGCGCGGTGGCGCCGTCATCTCTTCCGACACGAAATCCGTCATTGGTCTTTTTCCTCGCGCATGATGTTATCCGACCTTGCTTCGCCCGCCGAAGCAGGCGTTGCGAAGGCGGGAACCCGCTGCACGCTGTTCGGGATCATGCGTCCTCAATCGTAAATATGAAGCCGGCCTTCGTGCAGCACCAGCCGGCGCGCATCGTACTGGTCCATCAGCGCGATGTCGTGGGTGGCGATCATCACCGAGGTTCCGGATTTATTGAGCTCGATGAACAACCGCAGCAACCGTTGCCCGAGGGTTGGATCCACATTGCCCGTGGGCTCGTCGGCGAGCAGCAGCTGCGGCCGCGCGATCACCGCGCGCGCGATCGCGGCGCGCTGTTTTTCGCCGCCGGAGAGAACCGGCGGCAGTGCCCACATGCGCTCCCCCAGACCGACCCAGTCCAGCAATTCGACCACCTCATCGCGGTAGCTGTCTTCAGCGCGTCCCATCACCCGCAGCGGCAGCGCGACATTTTCGTAGGTCGTCATGTGATCGAGCAGGCGGAAATCCTGAAACACGATGCCGATGCGGCGGCGCAGGGTCGACACTGCGTCGCGCGAAAGCGTAGCGACATCGTGTCCAAACTGGGTGATCAGACCGCGCGTCGGCTTGAGCGATAAAAACAAAAGCCGCAGTAGCGAGGTCTTGCCGGCGCCGGAAGGGCCCGTGAGAAACTGGAACGAATGCGGCTCGATGCGGAACGTGAGGTCACGCAGAACCTCCGGCCCCAGGCCGTAACGTAAGCCTACGTTCTCGAATCGGACCACACCCCTCTCCGATAAATTCCCTGTCAGACCCGTGGATTGAGCCCGGGTGGGCAAGATCCGCGGCCCGGTGCCCGCGGTCCGCGGTCCGCGGCTTTCGCTTCGAGGTCTGAGACAGCGCTTTTACAGGATTATTGCGGCGTCGCCATAGCCGGGACGCGAGAAAACCGCCGTTTCCCGCATGTTCTCAGGGGACCGCCATGGTTTCCGGTCCATTAACGGACGGCTGCTAGCTTTCGGGGAGCAAACCATGACCGGTGCCATGCTGATCGTCTGCCCGAGCTGCGCCACGTCCTACATGATCGACCAGACGGCCGTCGGCCCGGCCGGGCGCACGGTGCGCTGTGCCCGCTGCAAGACGACCTGGTTTGCCGGCGCGCCGAAAGCCGATGCCGATGTGACCGCTTTTGTGGACAGCGTAATTGCCGAAGCCGAAGCGGCACCCGCCGCAAATTCATTGCCGCCGGCTCCGGCCAATGCGACCTCTTCGGTCGCCGATGACGATTTCGGCGCTGAACCGGGCGAACCTGACATAAACGTCGAGACCGGCGTGCCGCCGGTGATGCCGCCACAGCGCGACGAGGCTCCCCTGGCGGAGCATGCGGCGCTGGAGATCCCGGCCACGATTGCAGACGCACCCTCGCTGGTGCCGCCGCTCGAACATGTAGCGCTTCCAGGTGACGCCGAAGCCGAAATCGACTCCGAGGATATCGAAAGTTTCGCCGCCCGCCGCCAGCGCCTGCAGGCCCGCCGCAAGGAAAAACGCCGCTCCTCGCGCTGGACTGCGATCATCCTCCTCCTGCTCGCCTTCAACGTCGCCGTGGTCGGCGCACGCAACGACGTGGTGCGCTATCTGCCGCAAACCGCTTCGCTGTTTTCCGCCATCGGGCTGCCGGTCAATCTGCGCCATCTCAAATTCGAGGACGTCGCGATCTCCAGGGAGGTGCAGGCGGGCGTCAAGATGCTGGTCGTGCACGGGGTCATCGTGAGCACCGCGCCCACGCCGACCGAAGTGCCGCGCCTGCGCTTTGCCGCGCGCAATGCCACCGGCCAGGAGGTCTATACGTGGACCGCGTTGCCGAGCCGCAGCATCTTGGGCCCGGGCGAGAAACTTGAATTTTCCAGCCAGCTCGCATCGCCTCCGGCCGATGCCGTCAACGTGTTGGTGCGTTTCTTTACGGCGCAAGACGCCGCAGCCGAAGCCAAATAGCCCGCGATCGACGATCGCCGCAATCGAGCGGGCGCTGATGGGATACCGATGGCCAAGATTCTGATCGCCGAGGACGACGACGCCATCCGGACACTGGTGGTTCGCGCGCTCAGCCAGGACGGTCATATCCTGACCGCGGCCGCCAATGGCCGCGCCGCACTCGACGCGCTCAGCGAGCAAGATGACGAATTCGACCTGCTGCTCACCGACGTCAAGATGCCAATCATGGACGGGATCACCCTCGCCCTGACAGCCGGGCGCGAACATCCCGACCTCGCGATCCTGATGATGACGGGTTTTGCCGATCAACGCGAACGCGCGCACGAACTGGACGCCTTCGTGCATGACGTGATCAACAAGCCGTTCACGCTCAAGCAGATCCAGGGTGCGGTGCAGGAAGCGCTGGCGCGGCGCTAATTCGCGCCGTCACACACGCGCAATGTCGGAATAATCAGAAGTCCTTGAGCAGCCGCTCGATGTAATCGAGTTCGAGCTGCGGACGCGAGCTTTCACCGTAACGCTTGCGAAGCTCTTCCAGAATGCGGCGAGCGCGCTGCGCATCGATCTCGCCCGGCACTTTCACCGTGAAATCGTCGCCGAATTCGCGGCCGCGCATCGGCCGGTTGAGCGGATCGGTATTCCGCTGGGCGCGCTGGCGGCCACGGCGGCCGGGCTGGCCCGGGCCCATGCCGAGGCCATTCTGCTCCATTTGCTTCGCGAGTCCCTGTGCGCCCTTGCGCATCGCTTCGAGCGCGCGGCCCTGACTGTCCACCGCGCTGTCCGCGTCGCCTTCGCCGAGTTCGCCTTCCGCCTCGCCCATGGCTTCGCCGGCATTACCGAGCTGATCCATGTCGCCTTTGCCCTGCTTGCCTTGCTGGGCTTGCTGGGCTTGCTTGCCCTGCTGGGCAGGGTCCTTACCGAGACCGTGCTGGCGCAACTGCTCGAGCAACTTCTTGAGCCGGTCTTTCAAGCCCTGCTGATCCTGACGCAGATCGCCGAACTGCTTCTGCCCCGGCGTACGCTGCTGGCGTTGCCTGTCGCGCCGGTTATCCTGACCCTGCTTGAAGGTCTTGTCGCGCAATTGCTGCTGCTTGCGGATCATGTCGCCCAGCTCGTCGAGCGCATTATTCATGTCGTCCTGGTCTTCGTCGCCGGACGCGTTCTGCTGCCCGGTCTGAAGATTTTCCAGCATCGACTGCAATTCCTCGAGCAACTTGCGGGCGGCGTCCTTGTTGCCGGCGCGTGCGAGATTTTCCAGGCGGTCGAGCATGCTCTTGAGATCTTGCTGGCTAAGCATGCGGGTGTTGTGGTCGAGCGGACGCGCAAGCTGCTGCGGATTCTTACGCATCTGTTCGGCCAGCGCCTGCAGGAACCTGTCCATCGCCGCGCGCAGCTGGTCCATCAACTTTTTAAGTTCCTCATCGCTGGCGCCGCGATCGAGCGCCTGCCGCAGGGCCTCCTGCGCCTGGCGCAGCGCCTGTTCGGCCTGACTGACATTGCCGTCCTCGATCTGAACGGCCATGTCCCACATGCGCGCCACCACGTCGCGCAGCGCGTCGTCGGACCTGGCATTGGCGAGGTCGAAATAGATCGAGCGCAGTCCGAGATAGACGCCAAGCTCGGGCGTGAATTTTTCCGGCGCGATGGTGAGCGCATCCAGCGCGGTGAGTACCAGTGGACGTGCGCCGGCATCGAGCGCCAGGATCCGGCGCTGCTCGATCAGCGCGCGCGCAATCGGCTTGACGAAGATGCGTTGCGGAAGCTCCATCTCCCGAGGTTCGCTGCGGCCCTCATTGCCGGCCTCGTCGCGTGCGACAAGCGTCAACTTCACTTTCGCGCCGGCCCATGGATGCTCGGTGAGATCGTGAATGGTCTGCGCCGCGCCGTTGCGGGTGCGCGCCTGCGGCAAGGTGAGCGGAAATTCCGGCGCTCCGAACAAGGGATGCGTCGACGTTTTCGTCTGCGTGTCCTCGTCGGGCGCCAGCGCGAAGGTTGCGCGCGCTCCCACGACGCCGTAATCGTCCTCAACCTTGTAGTCGAGGCGGAGCGACCCACGCGCCTGCCGCTCGGGCTCCTTGATCAGTTCAATCGTCGGCGCGCGGTCCGGGATGGCGCTGAAGGTCCAGGCCAGGTCGCCGCCGGCTACTCCGCGCAGCGTGGCCGCACCGTCGCCATTGATCGCGTAGCGGCGCTCCTCGGTGCCAGCCGGCAGCATCGCGCGCGGATCGGGCGGCGCGGTTTCGACGCCACCGATCGCCCTGATGTCGAAATGCACATTGCCGGTCGAGCGGACCACGAGCTGGCTGCCGACCGGAACGGCAACCGGCGCGGTCTGCCGCGGGCTCTCACCCGGGCGCAAGCCGGCCAGCATGACCGGCGGGCGGCCGGTGTAGATCGGCGGCGTGACCCAAGCATCGATGCGGAAATTGGCCGGCGCCACCACGCCCTGCCAATCGAAGGCAGCCATGATCCGCTTTATGCGGTCGCCGCCCGCAGCAAAGAAGCTCGCCACCACGAGGATCAGCACCAGCGCGCGCAAAGCCATGGGATCGCGCAAGGCCAGCCGCGGCGACGGCCACTCCGCCTTGAGCTTGCGCGCCGCCAGCAGCGCGCGCTCGACATGGGCGCGCCAGAGCGCCTGCGCCACCGGATCGTTCTGATTTGCGGCCAATTGGTCTGCGATGGAGGTCGCCGGCCGGTGTGCTTCGCCGCTGCCACGATCGAGCCGGCGCAGACCGTCATAGACGGTGGGCAGCCGCAACCTGATAAGCGGCACCGCCGCTGCGGCAGTGAGCACCAGAAACAGCAGCAAACCGATGGCGCGCGCCAATGGCGGCAGCACCACCCATAGACCGGACCAGGAAAATGCCAGGAACAAGCCGAGCGCGGTCGCAAGCGTCGCCAGCGGCGGCCACAGCCGCTCCCACAACAGGCTGCCGCGGGCAAGCTTGAGCGCGCGGGCCAACACCGCGCGTGTCGGGTTTTCCCGATTGGATGGCTGCTCGTCGAGTGTATCCAAAAACCGCTCCGTCGCCTGGACCGGAGAATCTCGCGATTCAACACGCTAACACGCAGGCAATTCCCGGGCCACGCGGCTATTTATGCGCTCATAGCCACGCCGGCATGCGATCGAGCGCAATCAATTGGTCGACTTCAAGGCGGGGGCGAACAACGGCCCAATCCGAGCCTTTCACAAGCACTTCCGGCACAAGAGCGCGGGTATTGTAGGTTCCCGCCTGCACGGCCCCGTAGGCGCCGGCCGACATGACGGCCAAAAGGTCACCCGGCTTTGGTTCCGGCAGGTCGCGGCCGAGCGCAAGGAAATCGCCGCTTTCGCACACCGGCCCGACCACGTCGGCGCGCACGCGGGGACTGTCGCTCCGCTTCTGCGCAATCGGCCAGATTTCGTGATGCGCCTCGTAAAGCGTCGGGCGGATGAGATCGTTCATGGCGGCGTCGACAACGACAAAGTTCTTCGCCTCACCGCGCTTCACGAACAACACGCGCGTGACCAGGATGCCGGCATTGCCGACGATCAGCCGGCCCGGCTCGAAGATCAGGCGACAATCGAGATCGCGCGTCGCGCGCTTGACCACTGCCGCGTATTGTTCGGGACTGGGCGGCGGCTCGTTGTCGTCGCGATAGGGAATGCCCAAACCGCCGCCAAGATCGACATGTGAGATCGCATGCCCATCGGCGCGCAGACCACGCACGAAATCGGCGAGCACCATAAACGCGTTGCTGAACGGATCGAGGTCGGTGATCTGGCTGCCGATATGCATATCGACGCCGGCAACCTTTACGCCCGGCAGCTTGGCGGCACGCGCATAAACTTCGCGTGCGCGGCTGATCGGGATGCCGAACTTGTTCTCGGCCTTGCCGGTGGCGATCTTGTGATGGGTCTTGGCATCGATATCGGGATTGACCCGGACCGAGATCGGCACGATGCGCCCTTTGCCGGACGCGATCGCCGACAGTTGCTCGAGCTCGGGCTCCGATTCGACGTTGATGCAGAGAATGCCCTCGTCAACCGCGAGCGCGAGTTCCTGCGCGGTCTTGCCGATACCGGAGAACATGATCTTGTCGCGCGGTATGCCGGCAAGCCGCGCTCGCATCAGCTCGCCGCGCGACACTACGTCAGCGCCGGCGCCGAGCTTCGCCAGCGTCGCGATTACCGCCTGATTGGAATTCGCCTTCATGGCGTAGCATATGAGCGCGTCGACATCCGCGAAGGCGCCGGAAAAGACCTTGTAATGGCGTTCAAGCGTCGCGGTCGAATAGCAATAGAACGGCGTGCCGACGCTATCCGCGAGCGCGTCGAGACGAACCGCCTCGGCGTTCAGGACGCCGTCGCGATAGACAAAGTGATGCATCGAAAACTCAGTTGAGAAGGGAGTCGAGGAGAAAGTGCTTCTTCGGGCCCTTGGCCGCGACCGGCTGGCCATCGGGCCCGATCCCGGCTTCGCCGTCCTTGGCTTCGCCACCGATCGGGGTACTCGTGCGTTTGCTCATCAGGTCCGGCATGTTGGCCTGCGGCTCGCCCGCGAGGGATGCCCCGGGCGGCGGATCGAGCGGCCCTTTGCGGCCGCACGCGGTCAAGCCGAGCGCGGCCACAGCCATGCCGATCAGAGCAAAGCGAAGAAACAGTCGGGTGCGAAACAGGCTCAAGAAGCGAACCCCCAAGGTGAACGTCATCATAGCAAAGCCGGCGAACAAGGCGAAGTCAGGACTTATCCTTTTCGAGCTTTCTAAGCCATTTCCTCGCCTGCATCCGCACGTTTTTGGGCGCGGTGCCGCCGAAACTCACCCGGCTTTTCACTGAGCGGTCGACCGAAAGCACGCCGAAAACGTCCTCACTGATTCGCGGTTCGATCGCCTGCATGGCGGAAAGCGGCAGCCGGTGCAGCGGAACGCCCTGTTCGGATGCCTTGGCAACGATGCGGCCGGTCAGATGATGGGCGTCCCGGAATGGGATTTTCAAACTCCGCACGAGCCAGTCGGCAAGATCGGTCGCGGTGGCATAGCCCTCGCCGGCGGCCTTCTTCATGCGCGCGGTGTCGGGCGTGAGGTCGGCGATCATGCCGGACATCGCGGTGATCGACAGCGACAGGGCGCCAAGCGCGTCCATCGCGCCTTCCTTGTCTTCCTGCATGTCCTTCGCGTAAGCAAGCGGCAGGCCTTTCATCACCACCAATAGCGCGATGAGCGCGCCGATCACACGCCCCGATTTGGCGCGCACCAGTTCGGCGGCGTCCGGGTTGCGCTTCTGCGGCATCATCGAGGAGCCGGTGGTGAATTTGTCCGACAGCGCCGCAAGGCCGGTCAGCGGCGAACACCAGATCACGATCTCTTCGGCCAGCCGCGACAAATGCACCGCCGTGATCGATGCGGCCGAGAGCGTCTCCAGAACGAAGTCGCGGTCGGACACGGCGTCGAGCGAATTCGCCGCCGGCCGATCGAAGCCGAGCGCCTTGGCGGTCATGTCGCGATCAAGCGCGAACGAGGTGCCGGCGAGCGAGCCCGCGCCGAGCGGCGACTCGTTGAGCCGCTTGCGCGCATCGATAAAGCGTCCGCGGTCGCGCGCCGCCATTTCCACGTAAGCCAGCAGATGATGGCCAAATGTCACGGGCTGCGCGGTTTGCATGTGCGTGAGCCCCGGCATGACCGTGCCGGCGTGCTCAAGCGCCTTTTCGGCCAGCGCCATCTGATAGCCGGCGAGGGCCTCGTCTAGCGCGTCAATCATGTCGCGCACCCACAGCCGGAAATCCGTCGCCACCTGGTCGTTGCGCGAACGCGCGGTGTGCAGGCGACCCGCCGCTTCGCCAATCAAGTCGGCCAGCCTGCCCTCGACATTCATGTGAATGTCTTCGAGCGCGCGCTTGAAGGTGAATTTTCCGGCCTCGATCTCCGACAGGATCGTGTCCAGGCCGTGCGCGATTTTTTTGGCGTCATCCGCCGCAATGATGCCTTGCTTGGCCAGCATGTCTGCATGGGCCTTGGACGCAGCGATGTCCTGGCGGTAAAGATGCCGATCGAAATCGATGGAGGCGTTGATCTCCTCCATGATCGCTCCGGGTCCGGACTTGAACCGCCCGCCCCACATTTTGTTGCTCATGGCTCAAGCCACCGAGGTTTCGCCGATCATGCCCGATCCCCGACCAGCGTCATCCGGCTCAGGCAAAAAACGCCTGGCCTTGGTTCTGGCCGGCGCCGTCGCCGGCGTGGTCGTCGGGCTTTCGGGGGTATACGGGATTGCGGCCCTGACGCGCAATGCGGGCGGCGATAAGGCCTGCCGGCCGGCCGTAGAATTGGCCAAGAAAATCGCACCTTTCGCGCGCGGCGAGGTGGCCGCCGTTAACGTTGCCAGAAAGCCTCTGCGCATTCCCGACCTTGCCTTCCAGGACGCTTCTGGCAAGCCGGTCACGCTCGACCATTGGCGCGGGCGCACGGTGCTGCTCAACCTGTGGGCGACCTGGTGCGTGCCATGCCGCAAGGAAATGCCGGCGCTCGACGCGCTCGAAGCCCGTCTCGGCGGCCCCGATTTTCAGGTGGTGGCGGTGAACATCGACACCCGCGATCCGAACAAGCCAAAAGCCTTTCTCAAGGAGATCGGCGTTTCCAAACTCGATTATTTCACCGATCCGGACGCCAGGGTGTTTCAGGACCTCAAGAGTATCGGGCGCGCCTTCGGCATGCCAACGACGTTACTCATCGGCAAATCAGGCTGCGAGCTCGGCACGATCGCCGGCCCTGCCGAATGGTCGAGCGATGACGCGGTCAAGCTGATCAAGGCCGCCATCGGAAAATAACGCCGACGAAAATCTAGCGCGTCGGCACCGGCTTCTCGCCGCGATAGTCGTAGAACCCGCGTTGGGTCTTGCGGCCGAGCCAACCGGCTTCGACATATTTCACCAACAGCGGGCACGGCCGGTATTTCGAGTCAGCCAACCCCTCATAGAGCACCTGCATGACCGACAGGCAGGTGTCGAGACCGATGAAATCCGCGAGCTCCAGCGGACCCATCGGATGGTGCGCGCCAAGCCGCATGGCGACATCGATCGACTCTACATTCCCGACGCCTTCATACAGCGTGTAGATCGCCTCGTTGATCATCGGCAGCAGGATGCGGTTGACGATGAAGGCCGGGAAGTCCTCCGCCACCGCGATGGTCTTGCCGAGTCTGGAGACGAAAGCCTTGCTGCTCTCGAATGTATCTTCGTCGGTGGCGATGCCGCGAATGACTTCCACCAGTTCCATCAGCGGCACCGGATTCATGAAATGGATGCCGATGAAACGCTCGGGCCGGTCGGTCGAGGCGGCCAGCCTCGTGATCGAGATCGAGGATGTATTGGTGGCGACGATGGCCTCCGGCTTGAGCGCGGGGCAAAGATCGCTGAGAATCTTGCGCTTGACGTCTTCCTTTTCGGTCGCGGTCTCGATCACCAGATCGCATGCTCCGAGCGCGTCGTATTTTTCGGCCGGCTTAATGAGCGCGAGCGCCTTCTTGCGTTCGTCCTCGCTGATGAGATTCTTGCCGACCTGGCGCGCCATGTTGCCGTTGATGGTCGCCATTGCCGCCTTGATCTGCTCCGCCGACACGTCGTTGAGCATCACCGAATAACCCGCCAGCGCGCAGACATGAGCGATGCCGTTGCCCATCTGGCCCGCGCCGATCACCCCAACATTTTTGACATTGACCGCCATGATTTGATCCGATCGATGCGAAGACCCGGTTCTTGCCTTCGGCTTCGGTTGTTATCGTTCTATTTCTACGACGAACCGCACGATGACACCACCGGCGGAATGACACCTATAGCAGCTTGATCAGCGCCCGAGCTTGCCGAGTTCCGCGGCGAGTTCAGGGAGAGCTTGATAGAGATCCGCGACCAGACCGTAATCGGCGACCTGGAAAATGGGCGCCTCTTCGTCCTTGTTGATCGCAACAATCACCTTGGAATCTTTCATCCCGGCGAGATGCTGAATGGCGCCCGAAATGCCGACCGCGATGTAAAGGTCGGGCGCCACCACCTTGCCGGTCTGGCCGACCTGCCAGTCGTTGGGCGCATAGCCGGCGTCGACCGCCGCTCGCGAAGCGCCCATCGCCGCACCAAGCTTGTCGGCCACCGGCTCGATATATTTGGTGAAGTTCTCACGGCTCTGCATGGCGCGACCGCCGGAGATGATGATTTTGGCGGAGGTCAATTCCGGGCGATCGGATTTCGAAAGCTCTTCGCCCACGAATGACGACAGCGCCGGATCGGCCGCCGCGGCAGCATTCTCAATGCCGGCTGAGCCGCCTTGAGCGGCCGCCTGGAATGTCGAGGTGCGCACGGTGATAATCTTCTTTGCGTCCGTCGACTTCACCGTCTGGATTGCGTTGCCGGCATAGACCGGCCGCTCGAACGTGTCGGGCGCAACGACCTTGGTGATCTCGGAAATCTGCATCACGTCCAGCAGCGCGGCAACGCGCGGCATTACGTTCTTCCACGTCGTGGTCGCCGGCGCGACGATTGAGTCGTAACCGCCCGCGAGCGAGACGATCAATGCCGTGGTCGGCTCGGCCAGGCCGTGCTCGTAGGCGGGTGCATCCGCGAGAAAAACCTTTTTCACGCCGTCAAGTTTGGCGGCGGCCTCCGCAACCGCTTTGCAATCCTTGCCGGCAACCAGAACATCCACGTCTGCGCCCAACGCCTTGGCCGCGGTGAGCGCCTTGTTGGTCGCGTCCTTGAGGATTTTGTTGTCGTGCTCGGCGACAAGAAGCGTTGCCATCTAAAGCACCCCCGCTTCGTCTTTGAGCTTGGCGACGAGTTCGGCGACCGAAGTGACCTTGACGCCAGACTTGCGGCCGGGCGGCTCACCGGTCTTGACGATTTGCAGTCGCGGCTTGATGTCCACGGCGTAGGCGTCCGGCGTCTTTTCTTCGATCGGCTTTTTCTTCGCCTTCATGATGTTGGGAAGCGAAGCATAGCGCGGCTCATTGAGACGCAAATCGGTGGTGACGATTGCCGGAGCTTTGAGCTTGACAGTCTGCAAGCCACCGTCCACCTCGCGCGTCACCGTGACGCTGTCGCCGTCGAGCACGATCTTGGAGGCGAATGTCCCTTGCGCCCAGCCGAGCAACGCTGCCAGCATCTGACCGGTCTGGTTGCAGTCGTCGTCGATCGCCTGCTTGCCCATGATGACCAGACCGGGCTTTTCCGCCTCGACGATCGCTTTCAGGATTTTCGCCACCGCCAGCGGCTCAACCGCGCCGTCCGCCTTCACCAGGATGCCGCGGTCTGCGCCCATCGCGAGCGCAGTGCGGATGGTCTCGGATGCCTGCGCAGGGCCGATCGAAACCGCGATGATTTCGGTCGCCTTGCCGGCCTCCTTCAGACGGATCGCCTCTTCGATGGCGATCTCGTCGAACGGGTTCATCGACATCTTGATGTTGGCGAGTTCGACGCCGGAACCGTCCGACTTGACGCGGATCTTGACGTTGAAATCGACCACCCGTTTCACGGGCACCAGAATTTTCATAATCCCCGATTCCCAGAAAGGGCGTAAGGCGAGCGGGCGGAAGCTAAAGGCCGCGCCGATGACATGTCAACGCTTATGCTGCGGCGCACGAAAGCGGCGCGATCAACTGATCTAGTTCGATGGCGCCGGCGCTCCGCCTTCTTTGATACATTCGAACAACTTCACCGCCCGGTAGCGCAGCAGCGGGAATAGAACGGTACGGGCCACCAATCCCCCGATATGGGCCATGTAGGCGACGCCGTCCTGGGTCTGCACCGAGATCGACCAGAACTGGGTGATTATCCAGGCGCCCAGCACCCAGAATGCATCGAGCCGCACGACGGGACGGACGAATATCCACAATATGAACCACGGGATGAAGACCAGCACTTTGTGACAAGGCTTGAGCATCAGATAGGCCGCGAGAATGCCGGCGATGGCACCCGACGCGCCGACCAGCGGCATCAGCGAATGCGGAGAGCTGGCGGTGAAGGCCAGCCCCGCAGCAATGCCGCAGCCGAGATAGAAGACAAGGAAACGCAGCGAGCCCATGGCCTCTTCCACGTCGTCGCCGAAGATCCAGAGGAAAAGCATGTTGCCGAGCAGATGCAAGAAATTGGCGTGCAGGAATTGGTGCGTGATGAGCGTCAGGTAAGGCGGGATCCGCGTTATGTTGATCGGCGTCCCGGTGATGTTCGCCGGCGTCAGCGCAAAATTCATGAACGTGAGCTGCGCGCTGTCGGGCGCGGCCACGGTCAGGATGAAGACCAACGTATTGATGCCGATGAGCCCCCACGTCGCGACCGGCAGTTTCGGCAGCCTCAAGGGATTGTCGTCCCACAGCGGCATGACCATGATTGCGTCCCCCGAATTCGTCCACGCTTCGCTAACGATGCTGACCCGGCACCCACAGCACATCAGCGGCGCCTTTGTCATTAGCGTAACGTCCGGCGACGAAGAGATAGTCCGACAGGCGGTTCACATACTTCAGTGAGGGTGCCGACACGCCCTCGCCCGGCTGGTCCATCAGTTCGACCATGATGCGCTCGGCACGACGGCAAACCGTTCGGGCAAGATGCAGATAAACCGATGCCGGACTTCCGCCCGGAAGGATGAACGACTTTAGCGGTGCGAGTTCGCCATTGAACGCGTCGATTTCACCTTCAAGCCAGGCCACCTGAGCCTCGGTGACGGTCAACTGTGCGCCGCCCGGACCTTTTTCGGCCAAGCAAAGATCGGCCTCGACGTCGAACAGATCGTTCTGGATGCGGCCAAGCGAGCGATCAAGCACGATGCTCTCCCGCGTATGCAGCCGCACCAGGCCGATGGTCGCGTTGACCTCGTCGACGGTGCCATAGGCGGTTACGCGAAGATCGTATTTTTTGCGCCGCGCGCCCGTGCCCAAGGCCGTAGTACCGTCGTCGCCGGTGCGGGTATAAATACGATTGAGAACAACCATGGCGACCTCATTGGCCCAGTCTTGGTTCCAGGGTAAGCTTTATCCTACAGGATTTGCGTCGCAAAATAATGGGGTGACCGTCATGCGGGTTCTTTTGATCGCCGTTGCCGCGCTGCTGCTTTCGATACCGGCTCTTGCACCAGCCAAGGCCTGCGTGCCTGGCGCAGCTCAGGTTTCCAGTACCACGCTGTCCGCCGACAAAGCCAAGCCACCGAAAAAGAAGATTGCGGAAAAGACCGCAAAGAAAAAGCAGAAGGTGGAATATATGCGCGCAGCGCCAATGAAGTGACGCTCGGCGGCGAGCCTTCCGGCCACCGCTAGCGGCCGAGCGCCCAGATCGTCACCATGATGATGACGATGGCGACGAATTGCATCAACACCCTCAAGCGCATCAGTTTTTGCGAGCGGTTGGGGTTGCCGCCGCGCATCATATTGATCAGGCCGAGCACCAATATGATGGCCACCGCGACGATCGCGGCGGGCACCATGTAATGCGACATGAATTCCGACATCTGGATGCCTTCTAGCACCGCTGGCCGCTACAGGCCACGGCCGCGTACCGCAGCCCCACCGGACATAGGCACTCGATTGGGACTCGCGAATGGGTTGTGCCCGCGTTAGCATTGCCCTGTAACGCGTACCGGCAGGTGGGGGCATGGGGTCCGGAGTGCAAGCGCATGCGGCATCGAGCCGCTTGACGGCGCCATTTGGCGCAGACGCCGTGGCTTTCCCCGCCAGCACATCAGCCGACACATGGGCCGACCCGTTCGCCCTAACCGACATCGCCTCCGGTAGCGGCTTCCCCGAGATCGACTGCGTCCGCGCGCGGCTTACGCCCGCCGTCATCGAGGCTGCCGAGAGCAGGGCCGCCTCGCTCGGCGTCGGCGCCGACCGCGTGCTGATCGCGGCGGGCACAATATCCGAAGACGATTACCTGATCACACTGGCCGATGCGTTGGGAATGGTGTTCGAGCCGCTTGATGGCGCGCCGCGCGCTCTCTGCCCGCTCAACGACGAACGCCTGATCGAATCCGCGGCCGCCGGCCTGTTGCCGCTCGCAATCGACGGAGAACTTTATCTCGTGATCGCCCCACGCGGAACGGCGGCGCGGCGGATCATCCGCTTGATCATGGAAAAACCGATGCTGGCGGACCGCTTCCGCCTGACCAGCGCAGCACGTCTCAATCGATACGTCCTGCATCACGGTGGCAAAGCGATTGCCGTACGCGCAACGACCGATCTGCAGCAAGCCTGGCCCATGCTCTGCGCCGGCCCACCGCGCTGGCGTACAAATATCGCTCCAACTGCAGGCTGCGCGCTGCTGGCGCTGGCCTCCGCCATCGTAGCGCCGGCCGGCACCATGCTCGTACTCGAAGTCGTGCTGGCTGCAATATTTCTGGCCTGGCTGGCGCTGCGCTTGTCTGGGGTTTTCACCCGCGCGCCGGCAGGCGATGAAACCTCCCACGTCGCCGACAATATGCTGCCGGTCTATACAATCGTGGCGGCGCTCTATCACGAAGCGGCTTCGATTGCCGGATTGCTCGCAGCAATCGAGCGGCTCGATTATCCGGCCGAGAAACTCGACGTGATCCTCGCGGTCGAAGCCGACGACCGGGAAACGCTGTCCGCTATTGCCGTTCACAAGCACCGATTGGCGGTAACGGTGATCCCGGTGCCGGCGAGCGGCCCGCGCACCAAGCCGAAGGCTCTCAACGCGGCGCTGCCATTTGTGCGCGGAACCTTTACGGTCATTTATGACGCTGAAGACCGGCCGGAGCCGAGCCAGTTGCGCCGGGCCTTGCAGGCGTTCCGATCCGGTGGCGACGAGCTCGCCTGCGTGCAGGCGCGGCTGTGCATCGACAACACCGCCGATAGCTGGCTGGCGCGGCTGTTCACCGCCGAATATGCCGGCCAGTTCGACGTCTTCCTGCCCGGACTTGCCGCCTTGCGTTTGCCGTTGCCGCTCGGCGGCTCGTCAAACCATTTTCATACCGGCACCTTGCGCGCGCTCCACGGCTGGGATCCCTTCAACGTCACCGAGGACGCCGACCTCGGCACGCGGCTTGCGCGTTTCGGATATCGCTCGGATGTGATCGCATCGACGACCTACGAGGAAGCGCCGGCACAACTCGGACCCTGGCTGCGCCAGCGTACGCGCTGGTTCAAGGGCTGGATGCAGACATGGGCCGTGCATATGCGCGAGCCGCGGGCGCTGCTGCGCGATCTTGGCTTCTTCGGTTTTTTCACCTTTCAGCTCGTCGTTGGCGGCAATGCTCTTGCAGCCTTGATCCATCCGCTGTTCGTGGCGAGCTTTATCTATTCGCTAGTCAACGGCGTGCCCCCATGGCGCGGCGATGGCGCGACGGTCCAAATTCTCGCAGCCCTCTATGGGACGAGCGTCGTCATCGGCTACATGACGTCGGCGTTTCTTGCCTGGCTAGGATTGTCGCGCCGCGGCCTGCTGGCGACCGCCTGGGTCTTGCTGCTCACCCCGCTGCATTGGCTGTTGCTCTCGCTCGCGGCATGGCGCGCGTTGTTCCAGCTCATCATCGCACCTTACACCTGGGAAAAGACCGAGCATGGACTGGCGAAAAGCTCCCGGCTCGCCGCCAGTATGATCCGCTCGCTACTCGGGCTCGAACGCTTTCTGAGCGAATTGAAAGACAGCGAACAATTGTCGCCGCTCGCGGGTCGCGCCGAAAGAATACCCGCAGCCCGGGACACGCGCCGCTACGCCGCCTGAACGGGATGTCTACAGATAGCGGCGCAAGTCGGCGGCCGCATCCGCGGGTTTACGCTTGAGATTGAACGGGGCGACGAAATGGCCCTGTTTGTCCATCAGATAAATCAGCGCGGTGTGATCCATGCTGTAGTCGCCGTGCTCGATCGGCACCTTCTTGGCGTAAACGCGGTATTCCTTTTCCGCGACGTCAATCGACTTTTGATCGCCGGTCACGCCGCGCAAATGCGGATCGAAGCTCGACAGATAATCCTTCATGACGGCCGGGGTGTCGCGATCCGGATCCACCGTGATGAAGAGTGCGTGCATGCGGTCGGCATCCTTGCCCATGGCGTGCATGACCTCCGACAATTCGAACAGCGTGGTCGGGCAAATGTCCGGACAGTGGGTGTAACCGAAGAACACCAGGAACGGCTTGCCCTTCATATCCTTGTCGGTGATCGCCTTGCCGTCCTGATCGATCAGCTTGAAAGGACCGCCGATCGCCGACGGGCCGATGCCGCCGGAATTCAGGTGTCCGGTCGCGAACAGGATGACGCCGAGGAAAATGACGAGCCCGCCGAGAAACGCAGAAAAGACCAGAAGGATGTGGGACGTTCTCGCTGTCATCGGGAACTATCGTCCTTTATTTCAGAAGCACGCGACCCAGCCGGTGCGAACGATCTCGAAAAACACCGCGGTGCCGTAAAAGGCCCAAAGCGAAAGCGTCGCCGCCATGATCAGCCCGCCAACCAGCGCGAGCATCAAGAGCGGACGTGACAGCCGGGTGCTGGATACGATTGCTGGCATCGGCTCCTTCCAAGCCGCTCCCGTGTCCACATAGGACCGATTGCCGGCAGCGGCAACACGGCTGGGCTGCGACCCGCTGCCGCCGCCCGCGTTAACCATGTTTATTCAATAGAGCAGCCAATTCCGGCCTTTTCTGGAATGCGTTGACTCAAATGGTTAAAGTCAGGATGAATGGCTCGAACCTTCAGCAATTTGCCGACTTAAGGCGTATGGAGAACAACAAGATGCGTACCGCTTTGACGTTAGCCTTGGCGCTCACAGTGTCGGCAGCGACGACGGCTGTCTGGGCGCAGGATACCAAGACTGCGGCGCCTGCCCCGGCAATGGCAACCGCCGCGGCACCTGCCCCGGTCCCCGCCGCAACCCCTGCCCCGGCGCAAGCCAAATGCAACAATCCGAATGCGCTTGGCGTCTCGCGCGTCGTGCAGATCGACACGACCGGCGGCCCCGGCTTCGGCTTCGAGCATTTCAAGGCCTATGACTTCCTGAAGGATAAGGAGGTCGTGCTGACCTTCGACGACGGTCCGTGGCCGGGCAACACCGAACGAGTGCTCAAGGCCCTGGCCGACCAGTGCACCAAAGCCATGTTCTTCTCGATCGGCAAGCACGCCGGCTATCACCCCGAAATACTCAAGGAGGTCGCGCGCGCCGGTCACACCATTGGCTCGCATACCTGGTCGCACAAGGACCTCTCGCAGCTCTCCGAAGAGGAAGCGAAGGCCGAGATCGAAAAGGGCATCGCCGCAGTCAGCATCGCGCTCGGCAATAAGCCGGTCGCGCCGTTTTTCCGTTTCCCCGCGCTGAGGCATCCCCCGGAGCTGGTCAAATACCTTGGCACCCGCAATATCGGAATCTTCTCCACCGATATGGATTCCTTTGACTTCAAGATGCGGCGTCCGGAGCAGGTGATCAAATCGGTGATGAGCAAGCTCGCCAAGCACGGCAAGGGCATCATCCTGATGCACGACTTCCAGCACGCGACCTCCGAGGCGGTGCCCGAACTGTTCAGGCAGATGAAGGCCGCCGGCTACAAGGTGGTGCAGGTCGTCGGCAAGACACCGGTCGAGCCGTTGCCCGAGTACAAGGAGATCGTGCTCAAGGAGATGGGCGGCGGTCTGGATGAAGCACGCCCGATGTCGAGCGTGATCCAGACGATCAAGGGCAACTGACGCCGACGCCGAATAGACAGCCGGCCGCGCCCGAGCGCGCGGCCGGTTTTTTATCGGCGCATAGGCGAGTTATATTGCGGTTTGTAAATCGGATGAGACGCAGGCGCCAAGGAAGCGTATCATTGGCACCCCGATCTGACGGCTGAATTTTGCGGAGGACGAGATGGAAGTGTTGTTCATTTCATTCGGGTTATTTGCCTTGATCTGGTTCGTCGTACTCTGGGGCGCGCGCTATTTCGGCTCAAAAGACCATTAAGCCGGCCTGCGTCGCTTAAGGCACCGCGCGCCGCGTGAACGCGGTGAAGATCGACGATGTCGAAGCGGAGTGCTCATAGGCCATCCGGCCGGCCACCACGAACAGCGTTGTCGCCAACACCAGCTGCAACGCGCGCTCGGGGATACGAAGGGCGAAATAGCTGCCGACGAAAATTCCCGGCAGTGAACCGACCAACAGCGACGCAATGATGTGCCAGTCGACCGCGCCCATTGACCAATGGCCGAGGCCGGCAATGAGCGTGAGCGGCACCGCGTGCGCGATGTCGGACCCGACGATCTTCGCCGTCGGCAGTTGCGGATAAAGGACGATCAGCGCGACCACGCCGATGGCGCCGGCACCAACCGAGGAAATCGTGACCAGTACGCCGAGCATGATCCCAACTAGCACCGTCGCGCCGGCTGTACGGCGCGGGTCGAGTTCCCTCACGCGCGCGCGATAAAGCCTGACGAGCGGTCCGCCGAACACCAGCGACAAGGCGGTCATAAACAGCGCCGCGCTGAGCACCAGCGTGATCAGGCTGCGCGAGGCTTCGCCGCTCAAGTTGAAGCGGGACAGGACGGCCAAGGTGACGACCGTTGCCGGAATGCTGCCGCTCGCCAGCCGCCGCACCACGCGCCAGTCGATGCTGCGCGCCAGCCCATGGATCAGGCTGCCGCCGGTCTTGGTGGCCGCCGCATAGAGGAGGTCGGTGCCGACCGCGGTCGCCGGGTGTATGCCGAACAGAAGAATCAGCAACGGCGTCATCAATGAGCCGCCGCCGACGCCGGTCATGCCGACAAGCATCCCGACGGCAAACCCCGACAGCGAATAAAGCGGATCGATCATCGACATTATTGAGCCTCGCCGCGGCCACTGCGGCCGCACAGTCGATCTAAACACATTTGAACAGACCGGTCATCGTAACAGCGAATTGGCAATAATGTTCCGCCGGAAAACATGCTTCATACGCGCATTTTCGAGAAATTTTCATGACTTCGCGGGGGTGAAACCAACCAAAAAATACCTATTTTAGAAAACAAGATATTTTTTCATCCACAAGCCGCCACCCGCCGCGAGAGGCGTCACGTGCCGGACATCGTTACGCTGACAATCAATCCCGCCATCGACATTTTCGTCAATGTCCCGCGCGCGGAGTCAACCAGCAAGCTGCGCTGTTCGCCGCCCAAGCGTGATCCCGGCGGCGGCGGCATCAACGTCGCGCGGGTGGCGCACCGGCTGGGTGGCGACGTGCGGCCGATCTATCCGGTCGGCGGCCAGATCGGAAAACTGCTGCATCGTCTGCTCGATCGCGAAGATATCGAGAGCCTGGTCACGCCGTCGCATGTCGAGACGCGGGAACATTTCACCGCCTACGACGAAGCGACCGGCCAACAATATCGTTTCGTGCTGCCCGGTTCGCCACTGCACCGCGCCGAGTGGGAGACCTGCCTCGGCAAGCTCGCGTCGCTCGTGGGCAGCCCGAAATTTGTCGTCGTCAGCGGCAGCCTGCCGCCCGGCGTGCCGGACGACTTTTTCGCACGCGCGATCCGCCACGCCAAGACGCTGGGCGCCATGACGGTGGTCGATAGCTCGGGCGCCGCGCTGCGTTCGGCGCTCGCCGAAGGCGTCACTTTGATGAAGCCCAATCTGGTCGAGCTTGGCGATCTGGTCGGTTACGCGCTCGACGGCGAAGCCGCGCAGATGGCCGCCTGCCGCAAGCTGGTGGCGGACAAGCGCGCCGAAATCGTCGCGCTCACGCTGGGGGAAGATGGTGCCTTGCTGGTGACCGAAAATCAGGCATGGCGCGCTTTGCCTTTGGCGATCGAGGCGGTGAGCACGGTCGGGGCCGGCGACAGTTTCCTCGGCGGTCTGGTTGCGGCGCTCGCGGCCGGCAAGCCGCTGGAACAGGCCTTCCGTGTGGCGGTCGCCGCGGCTTCGGCCGCCGTGCTCACGCCCGGCACCGGTCTGTGCCAGCCGGACGACGTCAAGACGCTTTTGACGAAGGTAAAGATCCGCGAAATCGCGACGGCTATCTGATCGAGGCGTTGCGTTCAGGCGCCGGCCCGCAGAAATGCGCGGCGTATTTCTCCGCCAGCTTGTGCATCATCGGGCCATAGGTGTTCTTGTCGGTGCCGGTCCATTCGCGCGCCAGATCGCCAAAGGTCACCGGCCGGTGCAGCCGGCGCATCATGTCCTGCACGTCGGCCTGCACTTGGCGCGTACGCTTGGCGACCGGCTGCGGGATCGGCGTGGTCGAATACATCAGCACATGTTGCAGATGCGCCAGCACGCCGGTCGGCACGTCGTTGAAATGCTCGCCCGGCTTGCCCGAAACGGTTGCACCCAACCCGGCGAAATTATTGTCGCTCGCCGGCACGCCGGCGGGAGTACCGTCCGGCCGGCGAAACGTCAGATAGTTGGTTTCGATCAACATCTGGAAGAACGCATAGTCCCAGCGCACGGCGACGCATCGGTCCGGCGGTCGCGACACGCATTGGCCGATGCGCTGATAGAGTGAAGCGATATGGTCAAAGCGCGGCTCGATGACGCGCGGGACGCTGCGCGCGGCATTGGTGGCGGCCACGAAACTCATCAGCGCGTCTGGCTTTACGCATTTCGGAACCGGATTGCCAGCGCCGGCGATGATTGCCGGCAGCGCGGCGGCAAAGCCCGCACTTGGCCAAGCCAGCAGCGCAAAGATTACGCCGCCCGCCCGCAACAGTTTTTTGGCCGCCATGAATACCCGTCCCGACGTGAATTCGGCGGGCAGCAAAGCGGAATTTCGTTAATTTTTTGCGGATCGCCGGCGCGAAGGCTGGTTCGCCGATCGGAAGCGCCGAAATCGTCAGTCCGCCTTCGCGAACGTACGACGCCTACCGGTTAGGGCCCCCAAACAGTTGGTTTTTTATTTCAACGCCTACATACTACGGCCGATAAAACCAACATTGTGATACCCTTCGATGCAACGGCCCCGATCCTTGTCCCGATCCTTGCCCAATCCTTGAATGTCACAGAACCGCCTGGACTTCTCGCTTTTCCTTGCCGAACTGCTGAAAGGCCGAATCTATCGGACTTCGCTTTATGTCGTCCTGACGATCGGACTGGCGGCGATGACCGCGATGACTATCGGGGGCCTCGCGTCGCAATTGCGGACGCATATATCGATCGGCCTCTGGTTCTGCCTCGGCTTCTTTGCTTGCGAACTTGCGGTCAAACTCTGGCTGGGACTTCGTTCAAGATCCGACTCGAACTATCCGTTTTCCGCGGTGGGCGCGATCGATATTCTGGCGGTCCTGCCGATCCCCGCGGCGCTCATGCTCGGAGTGCCGGCTGAGTCCGCATGGTTGTTCGCGTCGCTATGGCCGCTCAAGCTCGCCGCCACCATCCCCGGCTTCTCGTTGCTCCGCCGTGTCCTCGTTCTGGAAGCCCGGCCGCTGGCGAGCGTATTATTCATCTTTCTGATCGTCCTCTTGTTGGCTGGCGTTGCGCTGTACGTGCTCGAGCGCGCCGGCCAACCGCAGCAGTTTGGTAGCCTGCCAATGTCGCTGTGGTGGGCGGTGACAACGCTCACCACGACCGGCTACGGAGACTCGGTACCGCAAAGCTTCCTGGGCCGGATCATCGCCGGAATAGTGATGATCTGCGGGCTGGGAGTATTCGGATTGCTCACCGGCATCCTCACAACCGGTTTCACCGCCGAGCACCGTCGCCGCGATTTCATTCGCAATTGGGACATGGTGACGCGCGTCCCGTTTCTCCGCAATCTCGATCCAGCGGCGATGATCGAGCTTACGCGGCTGCTGCGGCGGATCGACGTGGCCGAAAGAACCGTTATGGTTCGGCGTGGCCGGCAGGGCGATTGCATGTATTTCATCGCTTCGGGCGAGGTCGAGGTGAGAATTGAACCGCGGCCTGTTCGTCTCGGCGCGGGATCGTTTTTTGGCGAACTCGCGCTGCTCGACAATAGCCCACGCAGCGCGACCGTCGTAACCACGCTGCCGTCGACATTATTGATCCTGGATGTTTCGGACTTCCGCACATTCACCGCGCAGCACCCGGACCTCGCGCGCGCGGTCAAGCTTGAAGCCAAGCGGCGCGCAAGCGACAATAAAAACAAGATGGCCGGACGGCGCAAGCAGGCGTTGCAAAGCGGCCGACGGCCGGATTAAACCGGCTTCCGGCAGCAGGCATGGGCCGCATTGAATTTCGAGCCGCAAGGGGTGCGCGATGCACGAAGCTACCGTGATACTGGGATTTGTCGCTGGCGGTCTTTACATCGCCAGTCATTACATGAAGACGATGGTGCCGCTGCGCGTTTGCGAGATCGCGAGCAATGCACTTTTCGTCGGTTACGGCTTCATGTACCCGTCTTATCCGACCTTGGTGCTCTATGGCATCCTGGTGCCGCTGAATTCGCTGCGGCTGTACGAAATGCTTCAGCTTATCAAGAAAGTTCGCACCGCGTCGCAAGGCGACCTCTCAATCGACTGGTTGAAGCCCTTCATGCATAAACAGGCGTACAAGAAGGGGGACGTTCTGTTCCGCAAGGGCGATCACGCCGACGAAATGTATTTTATCGTGAGCGGCAATTGCCGCGTCGTCGAGCTGGACGTGACCCTGAGTCCAGGTCAAATAGTCGGCGAACTCGGGTTTCTCACCGCCGAACATCAGCGCACGCAGACCGTCCAGTGCGTCGATGACGTCGAGATGCTGGGCATCACTTATGACAAGGTACGGGAGCTTTATTTTCAGAACCCGACCTTCGGACTTTACTTCCTGAACCTCACAAGCAAGCGGCTCCTGCAAAACGTCGCTCGCATGGAGAAGGCAATCGAAACGCGCAATCGGCCGGCTGAGGCCTGACGACACAGCCGGGGCGAACGGGCCGAATCAGTCGAGAGCGGCGATGCGGCGCGTGGCGAATGACAGGCGCTCAGCCTGGACCCGCACGATATTTTGCCATAACGACAACGCCAGCTTTGGGTCCGTCTTCATCATCTCCGCAAAGGCGGCGCGGCCTAGCGACCAAATCGTGGCATCCTCATCGACACGAAGGGCGGCCGTGCGCGGGACCTCGAGGACGAATGCGATTTCGCCCACGATTGTTCTTGGACCGAAGACACGAACGCGCGTCGCAGCGCTGACACCATGCTCTATCAGCGCGCAAAGGCGGCCGCTTTCGACGAGATACAGCTCATCGGTGGCGTCGCCTTGATGGCACAGGAAAGTGCCCGCCTTGTAATGCGTGGCAAGGAGATGACGCCGCGCGATGGCCGCTTCTTCGGCCCCGCCAAAAATAACCGAAAGCCAATCCGCAAACGACATGCTCGCCGTCGAGTTCGCTTTTCCGCTCGCCAGCACCGTCTGCTCTCCGCGCTCGATCGCCTCGTCGATGTCTCTCAAAACAATGGTTTGCCGGTCGAGGCTGCCAGCCTCTTCGATGACCTTCGTCGTCGCCGTCGACATCCCCGCCGCGATCTGCTGGATGCCCTTCTCGCATAGCCGCTGCGAAATGCGCACCATGGCCGCCGCCGCGGAGGAGTCGATTCCGATCACTTTGCTGAAATCGAAAATCAACATCGCCGGCGCAGCGTCGGCAACAACGGCCTTCACTGTTTCGCTCAATTGATGCGCCGATCCGAAAAAGATAAAGCCACGCAGTTCGACGACTTGAACGCGCGCTCCATGCTCGGAGAGATAGCGCAATTCCGGCTCGGGCCAGGTCATGGACGATGTCCGCGCGTCGAGCCCGTAGATTGCGCGCACGACGTCCACGCGGCTGACGCTGAGCGCGAATAGCACGCAGGCCGCGAGCAGCCCGGCTACTTCGGCGGGTATGAACCCGAACCATGCGGTAATCACGATCATCGCGATCACGAGAAACCATTCGGCCCGCGGCAGGCTGTGGTACGTGGCAACGCCCCAGTCCTGCACCAGGCGCACGCCCTGAATCAAAAGAGCGCCAGCCAACACGAATTTCGGAACAAAGTTGAGAGCAGAACCGGCACCGAGCATGGCGGCAAGCGCAATGAGGCTGACGACGATGCCGGAAAGCCGCGTTGCGGCACCGGCGGAACGATTGACTGATGTCGCAATCAGGGAGATCTGGCCGGCATAGCCACCTAACACGGCCGAGGCGAGGTTGGCCCATCCGACGCTGCGCGCCTCGCGATCGAGGTCGACCTCGGTACGCGTGGTCACTTCAAGCCCTGCAGCGATCAACAGACTTTGCAGCACCGAAATCAGAACGACCGCGCCGACCACGCCGATCGCCGGAACAAGATGGGCCCAATCGGCGCGAAGATATTCCCCGTTCAGGGCCGGGATTCCCGACCAACCGCCGCTGGCAACGGAAAACAAAAGACCCTCCGCTCGCGCCGTCGGAAGAGACGTACCAGAAAAGGAAAGCGCGATGTCCGTCCCGAGCGAAGCGAGCACCAGCGCCGCCGGCAGGGCGAGCGGATGCTTTATATTTTTAGTAATAGCCCACAATGCGAAGGTCCATCCACACAGCATCGCGAGCTGGAATGCCTCGTGCGGCTGCATGAATTGGGGGAGCGAATGAACCTCCACCGGTAGGCCAGTCACCATGCTGATCGCACCCATGACAACGAGCCATCCAGTCGCGCCCATAAAACCTGCGAGCACGGGATATGGGAAAAACCGAACGATGCTGCCCGCGCGAATAAATCCGATCAACAGCATTGCGGCGGCGGATGCGAGCGTCGCGACAAACAGCGCGAGATAGGCAAGAGCCAATACCTGGCTCGGCGGCAATCCAGCCATGGAGGGGGC
>DATATS010000182.1:0-8101 GCA_036268675.1 Pseudolabrys sp. | reverse complement strand
CGCCACCGTCGAGAGAAGGATGGTGAGCAGTCGGGAGAGGTAAGGATGCTTGTGCGAACCCATGTCTCGTTACCTCAGAAGTGGGCCGTTGGGCCGGCCATGACCGAAAAATTATCCTCTCGATAGTTCGGCAGCGTCGAGCCGACGCGATCGTATTGGATCGTGGTTGAAACACCAAATGCCTTGCTGAACTGAGTGTTGAACGTAATGCCAGCGATCCATTCGTCGTCCGTGCGCGCGATCAGCGGATCGATATAAGGATTGGCCGCATCGAATTTCGTACGGATGTAGCGTCCGAATGGCGAGGCGCTGCTGGAAATATTCGGGACGAGCGGCGGCAATTGCAGGGTCAAGGCCGCCTCGGCCACCCATTGATCGTAAGTCTGAAAACTGTTCGAGGCCAGTCCGCGCCGGTAATAGCCCTTGGATTCCACCTTGACCTGGTCGGAGATCGTAAGCTGGGCGGACATCCCACCGGTGAACATATTTCCGGTCGCGAAGGTATCGGTCGGAATGGATGACGCGGGGTTGTAATTCACGTTTCGCCATTCAAATTCCGGCCCAACCGTCAGGCTTTTGCCCAACGGAAGCTTTATCTGCAAACCCGCGCCGCCGGAGGTCAGATAGCGCGCTGTGCCGACCCATGTATTGCCGCCGACGATATAGGGCTTGATGGTCGAGCCCGGGAGCAGTTCCGTCGCAAGCGGCATGCGCGGACCGAAGCTCACATCGAAAAGGCCCACGTCCAGGTCGTGAAGTTTGAACTGTTGACTGTCGTAAGCGATGAAGCGCGTTTCAAGGACGTCGCCACGCTGATCTTCCAGATCGTAATCGTGACTGAGCCCAACCACGCCAAACCAGTTCCAGTCCGGTGCGCGCTTTGCAGAACCGGAGACGGCAACATTAGCTCCGCCATAGCGAATAACATCGCCAGCCGGCCCGAAGTTGGCGTTCGATTGATAGCGTAGCCCCGTCTGGGCGAAGCCGGAGAAGCGGCTTTGCTGCGTCGCCTGGTTTGCATTCTCGAGATAGGCCGTGATGCTTTGCCTGGTCGCTTCGTCCAATGCGGGGCTCGCCTGGGCCTCGTGGAAGTAGCGCCTCGCCATTTCGTATGCGCCGAGGCGATAATACAAAGTTCCGAGCTCGTATTTCACGTGCGCGAGATTTGGATTGTAAAATAAAAGCCGCTCGAGCGCGCCGATAGCCGCTTCATAGTCGCCATTCGCGATGGCGGCCCGCACATAAGCGGATGTGATGTCGTAGTTCGTCGGATTGGCTACCATGCGCTGGTAGAGACGCTGCTGCTCGCCGGCCGAATCCTGCGCCATGGATACGGCAGGCACCGTCAAAAGCACCAAAGCACAGACGAGCGCGCACGGGAGTGCCTTCGTCGCTGCGACTCGTCTGCGCCTCCCCAACATCCCCAACCAACCTGACAGAAAATTCTTGGCCTCAAGCCCGCCCTCAAGGATGCACATAAATCACATCCAATCAACCGGCGTGGCTGATTAAGCCCGTGGAACCACTACTATTTCGGCTTCAGGGGCTGATTTCCATTAAGTTCCATCCGGCGCCGATTTCATTCCTTCGGGCTGGCGTTTCGCCGATCGAGACATCCGTACATGTGGGCGAGCCAGCGCCTGACGTCTGCAAATTCCATGTGTTCCGTAAACTGGAAACCAATTTTGTGCTGTTGAAATAGCCGGTCGATGAAAGATCCGGGTGGCGGGCCCAGATAGAAGGGGATGCCCGCCCTCAGCCACACGTCATGGTGCAGATCGAGAAATACACTGCTGTCACATTGCTCTGTTATCGTGTCCGCCTTGGACGGATCGAACAGACGCGACACATCGAACCACGAAATCGGACTGACCAGGTCGGCTGGAACGAGTTTTGCGGGCACCTGGGCGGCAACGGCGCGGGTCAATTCGGCGGCGTCCGAATTATCCAGATCAGAAGATGTGCGCCCAAACGGCGCTACCCGCTGCAAGGCGGCGCCCAATAGCGGGTGCCCCGCCGGGACCATTACCGCCGCCGTCGATACGAGATCGAATTCGTTCGGCCCGCTGATGAATAAATCGCCGGTGGGAAGCTCGTCAGCAAGCAAGACAACGTCAGGATCGATCCACCAGCCGCCCAGCTGGTGCAGCAAGGCGTAACGAAACAGCTCGGCGTTGATCGCAACGCGCTCATGCTGCGGCTGGTAGCGAACGACCTGATCGGGATCGACAATGTCTTCCGCGTTCTTTCGCGTGAGCCACCTCGGCAGACCAAGCGCGCGGTTGGTCGTATACACCTCGACCCGATGCCCACGGTCAACGAAACTGCGCAGACACAGCAATTGATAGGGGCCCATCGATTCACCCTGCCAAAATGTGCGGAGGGTCTGCCGAACGGCCGCCTTATGTATCCGCTTCGCCGGCGTGGTCGCGGGCGCGGCTTCAACAGTGGCCATGCCGCCTGCAGTAAAATGCGCGAGCAACTGCCGGTCGCGTTCCCAGCTTTCGAGAGCGGCGAATGACAGGCGCGCCTCGCTCGTGAACCGAATGTCAAAACGGCGAAACAGCCCGTCCAGGAAACTTCCCTCTGGCGGGCCGTAATTTTTCGGAATCCGGATGCGGCGCCATATTTCGCTCCACAAATGGACGAAGTCGCTTTCAGCAACACGCTCATCCAGCCGTTCGCGCGCATCGGGGTCGAAGAACGAGAGGACCTCGCCGCCGCCGACCTCGTAGGCGCTCGACCGGGGGTGGATGAGATGGCCGAGGGCATATTCATCGACAAGCCGCGTGACCAGATCCGGCCCGATAGCCAGCCGGTCCGCACCCGGCCCCGTATTGCCGGCGATGTCGACGGCTGCACGCAGCACCGGAGAATGAGCTGGCAGCGTCATCACCGCGCCGTTGATCAGCTGTTCATTCTCGCGCGCGAGATAGACCTTCGATTGTGGAAGACTGTCTCGCATGCAGACCACGTCAAGATCGAAATACCAGCCGCCGAACCGTTCGACCGCCATGTAGCGGAACAGGTCGGACAGCGGCGTCAGACATATATCGCCGTCTGCATAGGAAAAACTCTGGGTCCGCCGCGGTTGCATTTCCGCGGCGTCGACAAGCTCCACGCCGTCCGGCACCCGTAGCGTCATATCGTCCGAGTAGAGCAAGACGCGCGCGCCGGTGGACACAAAGCTCAACAGCGAAAGTTCTTCGTAAGGACTGAGCCGGGGTCCGGTCCAGAACGCTCTCGCTTCCTCGCGTCGCTGTGGGGGTGGCCTTGATTGCATCACACGCATTCTACACGAAAATTTTCATGACATTTCTGCATGGCGGGTGCAAATCGGCGCTGGAGCCGATAGCCTTATGCAAATGTGAGGGTGTAGCGTCAATGACGGCTATACGCGCGCGACCGGCGTCGAGAGTGATCGATTTTGAAAACCGTCCTGTTTGCCTGGGAGCTTGGCCGCGGCCTCGGCCACCTGTTCACGATCCGCCGAATGGCCGCGCGCTTGAAGGGGCGCGGCATACGAACCGTTGCCGCCGTAACCGGCCTCGCATCGGGCGGCGTCCTGGAGGGATCATGCGATGAGATTGTTCAAGGGCCGACGTGGCCGCTTGCGCGCCAGGATGCCCGGCAACGAGCCGGCCAATCGTCAGCCACTTTGAACGACGTCCTGTCGTCCGCCGGACTTGCCGATTCATCAGCGGTACGCGAGTTGCTTGTTGCCTGGGACGACATCTTCAGCCGTTTCCGTCCGCAACTTGTTGTCGCCGATTTTGCGCCGATGGCGGCGTTCGCCGCGCGCGGCCGCATTCCGCTCTTGCAGATCGGTAACGGCTATACTCTGCCGCCCGACGAAATGCCCCGGTTTCCGCCGCTGCATCGGAAATCGCCGCCGCATTGGAACGAGGACGACACTTTGTCCGCTGTCAATGAAGCGGCGCGGTCGCTCGGCTTGGCGCGGCTCGAGCGGCTGCCACAGCTATTTTCCGGCAATTTGCGTCTCGTGCAGACGTTTCCGCTGCTGGATCCGTATGACACTCAGCGCGTCGAAAAAATTGACGGGCCTTTGCTTGACCGGGAACCGATCGAGCGAAGCGCGGGCGCCAGGACGATCTTGGTCTATCTGTCGGGGAGCTACGAGGTGTCCGAATTGCTGCTTGCAGCCCTTGCGCCCTTCGGCGAAGACCTGCGCGTGTATGCACCCGGCCTTACATCGGTACAGCGTGACGCGCTGACGCGCGGCGGCGCCCGCGTGGATACCAACCCGTGTCCACTGCGGGACGCGCTGGCATCGGCCCGATTGGCGGTTCATTCCGGCGGCAGCGGCGTGGCGAGCGAAGCGCTTGCGGCCGGCGTACCGCAGGTGATCGTGAGCGCGCAGATCGAACAGACCCTCAACGGACAGGCGTTGCAACAGGCCGGCCTCGGGACGCTGATCGAGGCCTACGATCCTTCCAACCAGCTACCGTTCGATGACATCGCCGCCACTTACGACAATGAATCTCTAGCCACCCGCGCGCTGGAGGCAGGGCGGTGGCATCGGGAATATTTGCTGGATAAACGCCCAGCGCTAAAGTGCGAGCAGGCCTGCCTTGGTCTTCTTGGAGAATGAGATGAACCGCGGTGTGTCGCGATGAAGCGGCTTTTTCGGCTGGCGCGCGGATTTGGCGCCGCCCGCACGATTTGCGTTGCGCTTCTGGCGGCATTGGTGCTTTTGCGCATCGCCGACCCCTACCCGCTTATGGAACTTCGGCTCCAGACGTTCGATCTGTATCAGGCGATCCGTCCGCGAACGCCGGCCGAAAAGCCGGTTGCAATCGTCGATATCGATGAAAAAAGCCTGCGGGCCATCGGTCAATGGCCCTGGCCGCGGACCAAGCTCGCCGATCTCGTCAATCGTCTCACCCAGCTCGGCGCCGAAGTCATCGCCTTCGACATCATCTTTCCGGAACCCGACCGGATGTCGCCGAAGCTCGCGGCCGAAACGTTTCGCGGCCTCGATGAAACAACCCGGGAAAAGCTGAGCGCGCTGCCCAGCAACGATGAGGTGCTGGCGGACGCCATGCGTCACTCGCGCGTGGTGCTCGGTGAATCTGCCCTGCAGTCGGCCACCCCACTAGGCGAGCCGGGTCCGCCGATGGGCATCGCCACGATGGGGGGCGATCCGAAGCCGTTTCTGCTGTCATATCCAGGACTGTTGCACAGCATTCCGATCCTCGAACACGCCGCCGCCGGTCGCGGATTGGTCACCATCCGCAACGAGCGCGACGGAATCGTAAGACGCGTGCCATTGATAATGAACGTGCGGGGCAAGATTTTGCCCGCGCAAGCATTTGAAATCCTGCGGGTAGCGACCGGCGCCAGCACGATATTGATCCGATCGAGTCCCGCCGGGGTAGACAGTGTGGCAATTCCCGGATTCAGGGTGCCGACGGACAGCAACGGCCAACTCTGGATTCATTTCGCGCCGCACGACCCGTCGCTCTACATGTCTGCCGCCGACGTTCTGTCCGGCCGCGCGTCGCCGGAGGCGATCAAGGGCAAGCTGGTTCTCGTCGGCACATCGGCGATCGGCCTTGTCGATATCAAGACGACGCCGATCGACGCAGCCGAGCCCGGCGTTGAGGTGCAGGCGCAGGTGCTTGAAAGCATGCTGAGCGGCGCGATGCTTTCCTCACCGGACTACGCTACGAGCCTGGAACTGGTCGCCGCCGTTCTCATCGGCATCGGCATCATCGCGCTGGCGCCGGCTTTAAGCCCGCTGGTTCTGCTCGCGTTCGGTGTTCTGATTGCCGCCGCGCTGGTCGGAACGTCCTGGTATGAGTTTGCGCACGAGCGGCTGCTTATCGATTTCACGTTCCCGCTGTTTTCGAGCGCGCTCATCTATCTCACGCTCATGTTTGGCAATTATGTCAGTGAGCAGTCACAAAGGCGGCGCATCCGCTCCGCTTTTGGCCAATATCTTTCACCGACCCTTGTCGAGCAGCTTGCGCAATCACCGGAGAAGCTCGTTCTCGGCGGTGAAGAACGCACCATGACAATCATGTTCAGCGACGTACGCGGCTTCACGACGATTTCAGAAAGTTACAAGCGCGACCCGCAAGGGCTCACGTCCTTGATGAACCGCTTTCTCACTCCACTCACCAACGCCATCATCGACCGCAAAGGAACGATCGACAAATACATGGGTGACGCGATCATGGCGTTCTGGAACGCGCCACTGAATGACGCGTCGCACGAAGTTAACGCATGCGCCGCCGCGCTCGACATGCTTGCCCGCCTCGATGCACTTAATCGCGACCGCGAGGACGAGGCACGCAAGAGCGGGACGACGTTCATTCCGATTCATGTCGGCGTGGGCATCAATACCGGCTCATGTGTCGTCGGCAATATGGGCTCGGATCTCCGATTCGATTATTCGGTGCTCGGTGACAGTGTCAATCTGGCCTCACGGCTGGAGGGTCAATGCAAAACCTACGGTCTCCCGATCGTCATTGGCTCCGCGACCGCCCGGGCCGCCAAAGATAACTTCGCAATGCTTGAAATCGATTACATTACCGTGAAAGGCAAGAAGGAGCCCGAAGTTGTGTATGCTATTCTCGGCCGCGAGGATGTGGAAAGGTCGGACCGGTTTCGCCGATTGCGTGAGATAAACATGCGAGTGCTGGCATGCTATCGCAGCCGCGACTGGGCTGGCGCCCTTGCGGCGATCGAGGAAGGGCGTGTCGCCGACACGGATGCCAGGTTTGCTGCGTGGTTCGATTTATACGTTGAACGCATTCAAGCATTCCGCGTCACCGCCCCGCCCGATGACTGGGACGGCGTCTATGCGCTACAGACGAAGTAGAATGCCGGATCTTATACAACAACCGGCCGATTCATTTAGCGATATGTTTCCCGCCGATCAAGTGTCTAACCCGCGCGGCTGAGCCGCATTTTTGAGATAAATCTCGTGCCTGAACCTTTGATGTCGGTGCGTTTCTGGGGCGTTCGCGGCAGCATCCCCTGTCCGGGGGCGGACACTGTCCGTTACGGCGGCAATACGGCCTGCGTGGAAGTTCGCTGCGGCGGAAACGTTGCCATCTTTGACGCGGGAAGCGGAATCAGGCTGCTCGGAGAGGCGCTCGCTCGCGAAAAAGCGAAGACCGAGATCGATATTTTTCTCAGCCATTGCCACATCGACCACCTGATCGGGTTGCCGTTCTTTGCCCCGCTGCTCGACACCGGCATTCGCGTTCGTTTGTGGGCCGGAAATCTGGGACCGGGATGCGGTGTCAAAGACGCGGTCGACCGCCTGATGAGCTTTCCGCTATTTCCGATTGGGATCGACGAGCTCAAGGGTACGATCGAATTTCGCGACTTTCACGCCGGCGACACGCTTAAGCCGCAGGCCGGCATGAGCTTGCGCACGGCGCCATTGCGCCATCCAGGAGGAGCAATCGGTTATCGTCTCGATTGCGCCGGACGGTCGCTAGCCTATGTGACGGACACGGAACTCGGAGTTGGGACCATTGATGATGGAATAGTGGGGCTGGCGAAAAACGCAGACCTGATGATTATCGATGCGACCTTCACGGACGAAGAATTGCCGTCCCATGAAGGGTGGGGCCATGCAAGTTGGCAGCAATGCGTTCGATTGGCCGATGCCGCAGGCGTCAGACGCCTATGCCTCTTCCATCACAATCCGGACCACGACGATGACTTTCTGGACACGATCGGCCGCGCCGCAGCAGCCGCACGCCCCGACACCGTCGTCGCCCGGGAAGGCCTACACATCGAATTTTGATTGCGTAGCGCATGCGATGCGCCGCTTGCGATCGCCTTCTATAATCTTCTCGCAGCGGTAGCGTGGAGCGGGCGAAGGGAATCGAACCCTCGTATGCAGCTTGGGAAGCTGCCGTTCTACCATTGAACTACGCCCGCGTTGCCAGACACTTAGCACATTTTTGGCTTCGTGTTAGGCGCGACCGGCGGCAGCCATCGACGACGGCCGCAGCAAGAAAGATCTGTATATTGCGGCCGGACGTCTATTTGACCGCGCCGCCGGTGATGCCGGCAATGAAGCGGTCGAGGAAGAAGTTGTAGGCGATCGCCACCGGGA
>DATATS010000181.1:0-5161 GCA_036268675.1 Pseudolabrys sp. | reverse complement strand
ATGCGACGTTTCCCCGGCGAAGGCGTTACCGGAGCATGACCGCGGGGCCCCAGGCAAGCCGCGACTCAGATAACCTGCTGTTATGAAGCGTCAACTTCTCATATTGGCTCTTGCCGTCACGCCCGCCGCCGCGCAGGACATACGCGGGCTTGAGGTCTGCACCGCTGAAAAGACGATGGAGCGGCGCACGAGTTGCCTGCAAAGCAATGCCGAGTTTCTCCAGCAGGCGCTGGCGAAAGTCTCGCGCGAAACGCGCGACCGGCTGAACGCAGCGAGCCGCGAGATGGCCACGCAAAAAACCGAGATCGGCGCGCTCAAGGCCGATCTGGCAAAGCTTCAGCACGAACTGCTGGAATTGAAAAAGAACAAGCCGGAAAATAACAAGCCAGAAAAGAAATAGCGCCGCGTCTTGCGCGACTAATCCTTCTCTTCCTTGAACGTGTCGCGGAAGGAATGCGCCGGATAGACGCCGAGGACGGTCAATTCCTTGGAGAAGAAGGCAAGTTCCTCCAGCGCGAACACCAGATTGCGGTCGTCCGGGTGGCCTTCGACGTCGGCATAGAATTGCGTCGCGAAAAAGTTGCCGCCGACCATGTAGCTTTCCAGCTTGGTCATGTTCACGCCGTTGGTGGCGAAGCCGCCCATCGCCTTGTAAAGGGCGGCCGGCACGTTGCGCACGCGGAACACAAATGTCGTGATGACCTTGCGCGCGCCCGGCGGCGCCCATTTCTTTTCGCGCGAAAGAACGATGAAGCGCGTGGTCGAATTGATTTCGTCTTCGACGTTTTCCTTCAGGATGTCGAGGCCGTAGATTTCCGCCGCCAGTCTTGAGGCAATCGCGGCGCGCGTGATGTCCTTGCTCTCGGCCACTTCGCGCGCCGAACCGGCGGTATCGGCGGCCACAATCGGCTTGAGTTTCAGCTCGCGGATGACCCTGCGGCATTGCCCGAGCGCCATCACGTGGCTTTCCACGGATTTGATCGTTGCGAGGCTCGCGCCCTTCGGCGCCATCAGTTGATTGCGGATCGGCAGGAACCACTCGGCGATGATGTGCAGTTTCGAGGTCGGCATCAAATGGTGGATGTCGGCGACGCGGCCGGCGACCGAGTTCTCGATTGGGATCATGCCGAGTTCGACATCGCCATTGCTGAGCGCGGCAAAGCAATCCTCGAAGGTCGGGCAGGGCACCGGCTCGTGATCCGGATAGGCTTCGCGACAGGCGATATCCGAATTCGCGCCCGGTTCGCCCTGGAAGATGATCTTCTTTTTGGCCATTGCCCGCTACCTTACGGCCGTTCGTTACGCAGACCTCGCGCCTCAAGTCAACCGCCGAGCAGGGCGCGCGCCTTTTCCAATTCCTCCGGCGTATCGACGCCAAGCGGCACGCTTTTCACCAGCGCCACGTCGATGCGCATTCCGGCATCGAGCGCGCGCAACTGTTCGAGCCTTTCGCGCTGCTCGTTCTCTGACGGCGGGAGCTTGACGAAGCGTTCCAGCGCCGCGCGCCGGTAGGCGTAAAGCCCGATGTGGTGGTAATGCGGCCCTCTGCCGGTTGCGTCCGCGCGGGTAAAGGCCTTCGCGTGCAGCCGGCCGGGCGCGACTTGCGGGCCTGAAACCTTGACGACATTCGGATTGCTGCGTTCGGCGGGCTCGACAATCTCTGCCGCCAGTGTCGCGATATCGACGTGCGGGTCGGTCAGCGGCCCGAGTGAAGCGCGAATGTCGGACGGTTCGATGGTCGGCAGGTCGCCCTGCACGTTGACGACGATGGCGATGCGGCGCTCCGGATCGAGCGCTTCGAGCGCCTCGTAGATGCGGTCCGAACCGGAAACGTGATCGGAGCGGGTCATGATGGCGCGTCCACCATGCTTTTCGATCGCCGCCGCCACCGCTTCGGAATCGGTCGCCACGATTGCCTCACCGATCCCTGCCGCCGCGGCGCAGCGCTGCACATGCACGATCATCGGCAGGCCGGCGATGTCGGCGAGTGGCTTGCCCGGCAGGCGCGAGGAGGCCATGCGGGCGGGGATGAGAATGAGGGTGTCGGGCATCGATTTGGCTGCCGGCATTGACGGCCGGCCCGAACGAATGTCGAAAGTTGTCGGCGGCCAAGGCTTCGGCGCTTATACGGGTTGCCACGCGGGCGGCAAAACGGTATTTGTCCGCCGCTGCCGGGACCCTGGTGGCGATTGATCCCGCACCGAAAATCGCCCCGCTTCGGGAGCCCAAAGTCCGATGAATTCCTTTGAACTGAACAAGATCCTTGGCGCCATCCTGGGCTGCTGCCTGATCACGCTCGCGCTGAGCATAGGCGCCGGGGCGATCTTTGCGCCCGAGGCGCCGAAAAAGCCCGGCTTTGCGATTGCGGTGAAGGCGGAGGGCAGCGGAAAGGAGGAGGCCAAGGCCCCCTCGCTGCCGATCGAAGCCCTGCTGGCCAAGGCCTCTATCGACAAGGGTAAATCGACCGCGCGGCAATGCCAGGCTTGCCACACACTTGCCAAGGGCGAACCCAACCGGGTCGGGCCCAATCTGTGGGGTATCGTCGGCGACGAGCGCGGCAAGGACCGCGGCGGCTTCAACTTCTCCGCCGCCATGAAGGCCAAGGGCGGCAAGTGGACCTACGAGGAGCTCAACAAGTTCCTGGCCGGCCCGCGCGATTACATCCCCGGCACCGCCATGACCTTTGCCGGCATCCAGAACGACCAGCTGCGCGCCGACGTCATCGATTATCTGCACACGCTGTCGGACAACCCGCTGCCGCTGCCGAAGGTGGCGCAAGCTGCTCCGGCTGCCGCTGCTCCGGCCGGTGCGCCGGCGCAAGCGACGAAGCCCGCCGCGGCCACAAAGCCGGGCGCGGCCCCGGCGGCGCCAGCCGCCAAGCCGCCGGCCAACCCACCCAAATAAGCGACCGCGCGAAATTGACGCATGACGGCCGGGCCAGTCCCGGCCGTTTGTTATTCTCCCGGTGAAGGCGTCCGGCCACGGAAAATTGACCGCGATCGGCGCCGGCAAAGGGCATGGCGCTGGCAGGAAACCGAAAAACCGACATAATCGCGCGCGATTGCATCTGACTTGGGTTTGAATGCTTGGGCGAACTTGGGCGAACTTGGGCGAACTCGACATTGCGCGCTGGAGATTTTGAAATGCCTTTGAGCCGCCGCTCCCTGATCCGCGCCACGGCCGCAACGCTGGTCACGCCGGCTCGGGGTGCGCTCGGTGTCGGCGCGGTGTCGCGCCGCGCCGCGGCACAGACGCAGAAATGGAAGCACGGTCTGTCGCTATTCGGCGAGCCGCATTACCCCGAAGGCTTCAAGCAATTCGACTATGTCAATCCGGCCGCGCCGCAAGGCGGCACGCTGCGCCAGATCGCCTTCGGCACCTACGACAATTTCAATCAGGTGATCGCCGGCGTGAAGGGCAATCTTGCGCTCGGCGTCGACCTGATCACCGAATCCCTGATGACGTCGGCGCTCGACGAGGTCTCCACCGAATATGGACTGCTGGCGGAATCGGTCAGCCATCCGGACGATCATTCCTCGGTTACATATCGTTTGCGCGCGCAGGCGCGCTGGCATGACGGCAAGCCGGTGACGCCGGACGACGTCGTCTTTTCGTTCGGTACGCTCAAAGAGAACAGCCCGCAGCTTTCCGCCTATTATCGCCACGTCGTGAAGGCGGAAAAGACCGGCGAGCGCGACATTACCTTCACCTTCGACGGGCCGGGCAATCGCGAACTGCCGCAGATCGTCGGCCAGTTGCCCATTTTGCCGAAGCATTGGTGGGAAGGCAGCGACGCCAAGGGCAACAAGCGCGATGTCGCCGCCACCACGCTGGAGCCGCCGCTCGGCTCCGGCGCTTACCGGCTCAAGGAATTCGCGCCTGGCCGTTCGATCCTTTACGAAAAGGTTGCGGACTATTGGGGCAAGGGTCTCAACGTGAACATCGGCACCAATAATTTCGCGCAAGTCCGCTACGAATATTTTCGCGACTCGACCGTCGGGCTGGAAGCCTTCAAGGGCGACCAGGTGGATTGGCGTTCCGAGAACAGCGCCAAAAACTGGGCGCTGGCCTACGACTTCCCCGCCGTGCGCGAGAAGAAGGTGGTGCTGGAGGAATTCCCGATCCGCAATTTCGGCGTGATGCAGGCCTTCGCCTTCAACGTCCGGCGCGACAAATTCAAGGACCCGCGCGTGCGGCGCGCGTTCAATTTCGCCTTCGACTTCGAGGAAATGAACAAGCAGCTGTTCTTCGGCCAGTACAAGCGCATCGCCAGCTATTTCGAAGGCACCGAACTCGCATCTTCAGGCGTGCCGCAGGGCAAGGAACTGGAAATCCTGCAGACCGTGCGCGATGGCGTACCGGCCGATCTGTTTACGGAGCCCTACACCAATCCGGCCGGCGGCGATCCGCAGAAAGTGCGCGACAACCTGCGCGAGGCGCTCAAGCTGTTCCGCGCGGCCGGTTACGAGGTCAAGGACACCAAGCTCGCCAATGTCAAAACGGGCGAGCCGATGAGCGTCGAGCTGCTTGTCACCGAGCCAGCGTTCGAGCGCGTGATGCTGTTCTTCAAGCCGTCGCTGCTGCGCATCGGCATCGGCGTGAGCGTGCGTGTGGTCGATAGCGCGCAATACGAGAACCGGCTGCGGCAATGGGATTTCGACGTGATCACCGCCTCGTGGGGCGAGTCATTGTCTCCCGGCAACGAACAGCGCGGCTTCTGGGGCTCGCGCGCCGCCGACCAGCCCGGCTCGCGCAACCTCATCGGCATCAAAAACCCCGCCATCGACACATTGATCGAGCGCGTGATCTTCACCAAGGATCGCGACGATCTGATCGCCGCCACCAAGGCGCTCGACCGCGTGCTGCTGTGGAATTTCTACGTCGTGCCGCAATGGACTTACGGCAAGGTGCGCAGCGCGCGCTGGGACCGTTTCAGCCATCCCGAAACGATGCCGAAATACGGGCTGTCGGCGTTTCCGGCGATCTGGTGGTGGGACGCCGAAAAGGCGGCCAAGGCCAAGCGGTGACGATCACCCGCCGCAACGCGATCATCCTTTCGGCTGGCGCGCTCGCCGCCGCGAAATTCAACAGGTCCGCCGCCGCCCAACAAACGGCGCAACCGATCAATCTCGATGTCGATCGTCACGGCATGTCGGCCTTT
>DATATS010000180.1:0-5813 GCA_036268675.1 Pseudolabrys sp. | reverse complement strand
TTGTCGCGCGCACCGAAGGCGCTGCCGGCGATGACGCTCAATCCGGCGGTGAAGGATATTTTCGGGTTTACTTACGAGGATTTCACGCTGGAGGGCTACGACGCCCATCCGCACATCAAGGCCGAGGTGGCGGTGTGAGCGTTGTCATCCGCCCGGCGCTTCCGGCCGACGGTGCGCTGGTGTTCTCATTTATAACCGAACTGGCTCATTACGAAAAATTATCGAAAGACGTCGATGCAACGCCGGAAGCGATTGCATCCGTTCTATTTTCGCCGGAGCCGCGCGTATTCTGTGATATCGCCGAGTGGAACGGCGAGGCGGCTGGCTTTGCGCTCTGGTTCCTCAACTTCTCGACGTTCCGCGGCCGGCATGGCATTTACCTTGAGGACATTTTCGTGCGGCCGGCGTATCGCAAGAAAGGAATTGGCAAGGCGCTCATGGCAAGTCTGGCGCGGCGCTGCGTCGAGCAGGGCTACGCGCGCTGCGAATGGTCGGTGCTCGACTGGAACGCGCCCTCCATTGCGTTCTACAAGTCGATCGGGGCGCAAGTGATGGATGAGTGGAAAATCTGCCGCCTGAGCGGTGAGGCTCTCGCCGAATTTGCGCGCGGCGGAGCCGGTGCATGAAAATCGTCATCATCGCCGCCGTCGCCGAGAACAACGCGATCGGAAAGGAGGGAAAGCTGCCCTGGCATCTCAAATCCGATTTGCGGCATTTTCGCGCGCTCACGCTCGACAAGCCGGTCATCATGGGCCGCAAGACCTTTGAGTCGATCGGCAAGCGGCTCGACCGCCGCACCAATATCGTGATTACGCGTGACCGGAAGTTTTCCGCGGACGGCGTCGAGACGGCGTCGACCTTCGAGATCGCGCTCGACCTCGCGCGCAAGGACGCCGAGCGGCGCGGCGTGGACGAGATCATGGTGATCGGCGGCAGCCGCGTTTTCAGCGAGGCGATGCCGATGGCGGATCGTCTCGAGATCACGCATGTGCACGCGGCGCCCGAGGGCGATGTCTATTTTCCGGCCATCGATCCGAAGCATTGGCGCGAGGACAAACACGAGGATCGCGAAGCCGCGCAGGGCGACGATGCGCCCTTCACGGTGGCGACATATGTCAGACGGTGAGAGCGAGCCGGCGCTGGGTCGGTTCGCCCGTGAGGGAGTATCGGAATGAAAATCGTGCTGGTGGCCGCCATCGGCGAAAATAACGTCATCGGCCGCGAAGGCCAATTGCCGTGGCGGTTGCAATCCGATCTGAAACATTTCCGCCACGTCACGCTCAACCGGCCGGTCATCATGGGACGCAAGACCTATGTCGCAATCGGCAAGCCGCTCAAGGACCGCACCAACATCGTTCTGACCAGCGATCTCGGGCTGATCGCTCCGGGCGCGGTGCTGGCGACCAGCATGGACGCAGCCCTCAGTTATGCGCGCGAGGACGCCATCAAGCGCGGCGCCGACGAGATCATGATCATCGGCGGCAGCGACGTGTTCGCGGCCATGATGCCGCATGCCGACCGGCTGCAGATCACGCACGTCCATGCCTCGCCCGAAGGCGACACGCTTTTCCCCGCGATCGATCCCGCGGTGTGGCGGGAGCGCTCGCGCACGGCGCATCGGGCAGGACCGGACGACAGCGCCGACTTCTCGTTCGCGACCTACGTCAGGCGCTGAACGGCGACAAAACGCTGCAAAACGCGACACGAGAGCGCGTTGTAAGGCGGCCTTGCGTCCCCTATAACCCCTCCCAACATAAGGCCGCCGGCGTTCAAGCCCGGCGCCGGGAGAGATGTTTTCATGCCATGGACCAATCAGGGTGGCGGCGGCGGCGGCGGTGGCGGCGGCCCCTGGGGCTCGGGCGGCGGCAAGGGCCCGTGGGGCTCGGGGCCGAATTCGCCGGGACCCACGCCTCCCGACCTGGAGGAGATGCTGCGTCGCGGCCAGGACAAGTTGCGGCGTTTCCTGCCGGGCGGCAGTCTCGGTGGCCGCGGTTTCGCGCTGCTCGGCCTTGCGGCGATCGCGCTGTGGGGCTTTTCAGGATTTTTCAAGGTGGAGCCGGATGAGCTTGGCGTGGTCCTGCGCTTCGGCAAGGACGTGCGCGAGGTGCAGCCCGGTCTGAATTATCATCTGCCGTACCCGATCGAGACTGCGCTTACGCCCAAGGCGCTGCGTGTCAACAAGATCGACATCGGCATGCGCACGGTCGATGACATGCGCCGCGGCGGCTCGGCCACGCGCGACGTGCCGGAAGAAAGCCTGATGCTCACCGGCGACGAGAACATCGTGGACGTGGATTTTTCCGTGTTCTGGAAGGTCAAGCCGACCGGCGTCGGCGAATATCTGTTCAACATCCAGAATCCCGAAGGCACCGTGAAGGCGGTGGCTGAAAGCGCCATGCGCGAGGTGGTCGGCCGTTCCGATATCCAGCCGATCCTCACCGGCGCGCGCCAGACCATCGAGACCGCGGTGCTCGACCTGATGCAGAAAACGCTCGACCGCTACGGCGCCGGCATCGTCATCCAGCAGGTGCAGTTGCAGAAGGTCGACCCGCCGACACAGGTGATCGACGCTTTCCGCGACGTGCAGGCCGCCCGCATCGATCTCGATCGCTCGGTCAACGAAGCGCAGACTTATGCCAATCGCGTGCTGCCGGAAGCGCGCGGCAATGTCGCCAAGATCATCCAGGCGGCGGAAGCCTATCGCCAGCAGACCGTCGCGCAGGCCACCGGCCAGACCTCGCGCTTCGATAAAATCTACGAGCAGTACAAGAAGGCGCCCGAGGTCACGCGCGAGCGCATGTATCTCGAGACAATGGAACGCGTGCTGGGCGGCGCGGACAAGATCATCGTCGATACCAAGGATGGCGGCGCCGGCGTGGTGCCCTATCTGCCGCTCAAGGAACTCGGAGCATCGACGCCAACCGGCCATCCGCGCTCGGGAGGCGTGCAATGAGGCTCAATTTCCTCGGCGGTCTGCTCGCGGTCATTGCTTTGGCCGCGCTGATCATCGTGTTCTCGTCGCTGTTCACGGTCTATCAGACGCAGCAGGCGCTGGTGGTCCGCCTCGGCCAGGTCGTACGCGTGGTGAATGAGCCGGGCCTGCACGTCAAGCTGCCCTTCATCGATAGCGTGATCGGCATCGACAAGCGCATCCTCGATCTGGAAGCGCCGGCGCAGGAAGTCATCGCGTCGGATCAGAAGCGGCTGGTGGTCGACGCCTTCGCCCGCTATCGCATCCACGATCCGCTGCGCTTTTACCAGACGCTCGGCTCCAAGACGGCGGCCGACAGTCAGCTCGCGATCCTGCTGAACTCGGCGCTGCGGCGCGTGCTGGGCGAGGCGACGTTCATCCAGGTCGTGCGCGACCAGCGCGCCCAACTGATGGCGCGCATCCGCGATCTGATCAACACGGAGGCCGAGAGCTACGGCATCCAGGTGGTCGACGCGCGTATCCGGCGCGCCGATTTGCCGGAGCAGAACAGCCAGGCGGTTTACAAACGCATGCAAACCGAGCGTCAGCGCGAAGCCGCGGAATATCGCGCGCAAGGCGCCCAGCGCGCGCAGGAGATTCGCTCGCGCGCCGATCGCGAAGTCACCGTGCTGGTGGCCGAAGCCACGTCAAAATCCGAGCAGATCCGCGGCGAGGGCGACGCCACCCGCAACCAGATCTTCGCCAAGGCGTATAATCAGGATCCGGATTTCTTCTCCTTCTATCGCTCGATGCAGGCCTACGAGAACGGCTTGCAGAAAGGCGACACGCGGCTGTTGTTGAAGCCGGATACGAGCTTCTTCCGTTTCTTCAACAATCCGTCGGGCAAGCCGAGCGCCAATACCTCGACCGTCGACAAGGCCGCGTCGCCGCCGGCGGCCGCGGCGCCGGCCCGCTGAGCAAGCGCGGCCGGGGGGATCATGTCGGATTTCCTGGTCGCGCTCGGCCTGGTCTTTGTGATCGAGGGGCTGATCTTTGCGGCCCTGCCGGCGCAGGCCAAGCGGGCGATGGCCAGCGTGCTTGAGACCCCGGACACGATGTTGCGCGTGATCGGAATAGGCTGCGCTATGGTCGGATTGGTGCTGGTCTGGCTGGTGCGCGGCTGATTCGAGTGCAGTTTCCGGCGAATCGGCCTCTCATGCTGTTGAAGCGCCTTGCCCTTGAATCGCCGTGAAGTCGGGGGCACTGTCGCTGTGACCCTCAATTCCCAGGAGAAATGACGCCCATGGGCGCTAACGTCGATCGCATGCCGCGGGCCGCCGGCCGCGCCGGTTTGGCGATGATTTCCGCTATTGCAATTGCCTGGCCGCTGTTGACGCAGCCCGCCGCCGCGCGCGGGCCCGACGGCATCGCCGATGTCGCCGAGCAGGTCATCGATGCCGTGGTCAATGTCTCGACCAAGCAATCGGTGGACATCCGCAACGGCGCCATGCCGCAACTGCCGCCTGGCTCGCCGTTCGAGGAATTCTTCGACGAATTCTTCAAGAACCGCCGCGGCAAGGACGGAGCGCCCGGCGAGGCGCCGACGCAGCGCCGGGTCAATTCGCTCGGGTCCGGGTTCATCATCGATCCGTCCGGGCTGATCGTTACCAACAGGCACGTCATCGCCGATGCCGACGAGGTCAGCGTCATCCTCAACGACGGCACCACGCTGAAAGCCGACATCGTCGGCCGCGATGCCAAGAGCGACCTTGCGCTGCTCAGGGTGCACGCCGATCATCCGCTCAAATTCGTGAAATTCGGCAACAGCGACAAGCTGCGGCTGGGCGAGTGGGTGATCGCCATCGGCAACCCGTTCAGCCTGGGCGGCACGGTGACTGCCGGCATCGTCTCGGCGCGCCACCGCGACATCCAGTCCGGGCCTTACGACGACTACATCCAGACCGACGCCGCCATCAATCGCGGCAATTCGGGCGGGCCGCTGTTCAACCTCAATGGCGAGGTGGTCGGCGTCAACACCGCGATCATCTCGCCGTCCGGCGGCTCGATCGGCATTGGCTTTGCGATCCCCGCCAACACCGCGGTGCCGGTACTCGATCAACTGCGCGACAAAGGCGAGGTGCAGCGCGGCTGGCTCGGCGTGCGCATCCAGCAGGTCAACGACGAGATCGCCGACAGCCTCGGCATCAAGCCGGCGCGCGGCGCGCTGATCGCCGGCATCGACGAAAAGGGGCCGGCTGGTCCCGCCGGCATCGAGCCCGGCGATGTCATCGTCAAGTTCGACGGCCGCGACATCAAGGAGATGCGCGACCTGCCGCGCATCGTGGCGGATACGCCGGTCGGCAAGGACGTCGAGGTCACCGTCATCCGCAAGGGCAAGGAAGTCACCAGGCACGTCAAGCTCAAGAAGCTGGAAGACACCGAGAAGCAGGCCGCGCTCACGCCCAAGACGAACAGCGCGCTGGACGAAAAGCCGGTGGTGAAGAAGGCGCTCGGCCTCAATCTCGCGAACCTCACCGACGCGCTGCGCAAGAAGCACAGCATCAAGGACAAGGTGAAGGGCGTGCTGATCGTCGGCGTCGATCCGGACTCGCCGGCGGCGGAAAAACATTTGCAGCCGGGCATGGTCATCGCCGAGGTGCAGCAGGAGGACGTGACGACCGCTGCCGAATTGCAAACGCGCATCGACAAGCTCAAGAAGGACGGCAAGAAGTCGGTGGTGCTGCTGGTGGTTTCGCCCGACGGCGACCCGCGTTACGTGGCGCTGGCGTTGCAGTAGCAAGCTTGCCTTGCGAGAGATGCCGCGGCCGGCCTCGCGCCGGCCGTTTGCGTTTTGCGGGTGGCTTGACCGCTCCGCCTATTCGGCTTTCCCGACACGGGTTTC
>DATATS010000179.1:0-7111 GCA_036268675.1 Pseudolabrys sp. | reverse complement strand
GTCATCAGCACATAGGCGCTGCCGATGAAGGTCGCGCCGACGATCGAATATGTCACGACGTCGATCTGCCAGATGGTCGTGCGGTTAAAGCCGAAACGCTCGATCACCATGTCGCAGATGACCAACACGGCAAGACCGATGAGGAACGCCGCAACGACGCCGGCGACGCGCGACAAATAAGCGACCGCTCGAATGTAAGCGTCCATGCGCGTTAGGTCCGGATGATCCCGTTCGGAATTTTTGTCCGGAGCCCCGCCCCGGAATGGCGCCGGCCGGCGAGCAACCCCCGCCGGCCGGCCGATTCCTTGTCGCGGTTACTTAACCGCCAGCGCCTCGTCGATCAGCTTCTTGCCATCCGGCACGTCTTTTTCGAACTTGGCGTAGGCGCTCTTACGCGCCACCTCGACCCATTGCTTGTATTCGGCATCGGTCAGGCTGACGACCTTCACCTTGTGGTCCTCGAAGGCCTTGATGGCCTCCTTGTTCACTTCGTCGGCCTTGCCCTCGTAATAGGACTGCGCGTCCTTGCCGGCCTTGATGACGGCGGCCTGCTGCTTCTTGTCGAGCTTGTCGAAGCTCTTCTTCGACATCAGCACCGGTTCATACATGAACCACAGCGCGTTCTTGCCGCCGGCGGTGAGGCACTTGGTCACTTCATAGAGACGCATCGAGGCGAAAGTGCCGAGGCTGGTGTCGGTGCCGGTCACAACGCCGGTCTGGAACGCGTTGTAGATTTCGTTCGACGGCGGGCTGACGATGGAGGCGCCGGCTGCCTGCCACATGGCCGCGAAGGTCGGCCCGGCGGCACGGAATTTCATCCCCGCCATGTCCTTTGGCGACTGGATGCAGCTGTCCTTGCTGGCCATGCCGCCGGCAAACCAGGCGTCCGACAGCACCATCACGCCGTGCTTCTCGATCTCGGCGCGGACCATCTTCATGAATTCGGAATGGTTGATGCGCTTGGCGCGATCCTGATTGCGGATCAGGCCGGGCATCAATGTGGCAGAGAAGGTCGGCACCTTGCCGCTGGCGTAGTCGAGCGGGAACAGCGAAATGTCGAGCTGTCCGTCAACCATCGCGTTCCATTGCTGGTTCGGCTTGAACAGCGATGCGCCCGGATAGACTTGCACCGTCAGGCCGGTGTTCGAAGCGCCGGCTTCCTTGGCGATCATTTGCACCATGTCGTCGCGCACGTCGTGCTTGCCGCCCGGAAACTGGTGCGAGGCCCGCAGCGTCACTTGCGCTTGTGCCGAGGCCGACAGCAGAACGACCGCCGCGGCGCCGGCAAGGATTGTGGTTAGCGTCTTCATCGAATTCCTCCCTTTGAGCTTTTCTGGCGACGGTGTTCCGCCGCGTTTCTTAAGTGGCCGCTACCATAGGCAAGACGGCCCATCGCGCCCAGTTACAACATAGCCGCAGGGCGCCCGCAGGGCTATAGGGCTGGCGCGAAATTCTGCCGCAAGCCCATGTCGATAATGAACAATTCCCGCTCTGGTCAGCGCGGATCGATGGCCCTATAAACGCCGCCGGCATTCTCCATTGCCCGTTTTCCGGGGAGCTTTTCAGCATGGCAAAACCTTTGGCGGGGCTGCGCGTCCTCGAGCTCGCCCGCATCCTGGCGGGGCCCTGGGCGGGGCAGATGCTCGCCGATCTGGGCGCCGACGTCATCAAGGTCGAGCGCAAGGGCGCCGGCGACGATACCCGCGCCTGGGGACCACCCTTCGTGCAGGGCAAGGACGGCAAGCCGATCGGGTCCGCTTATTTCCATTCCGCCAATCGCGGCAAACGCTCGATCGAACTGGACTTCGAGAGCGACGAGGGCCGCCGCATCGTGCGCAAGCTCGCCAAGCGCTCGGACGTGCTGATCGAGAATTTCAAGGTTGGCGGCCTCGCCAAATTTGGCCTCGACTACAAAAGCATCGCCGCCGAATGCCCGCGGCTGATCTATTGCTCGGTCACCGGCTTCGGACAGGACGGGCCTTACGCCGAACGCGCGGGCTACGACCTGATGGCGCAGGGCATGGGCGGCATGATGGGCGTCACTGGTTATCCCGACGGTCCACCGACCCGCTCGGGCGTCGCCATCTCCGACATCTTCACCGGCTGCTATTCGGTGATCGGCATTCTCGCCGCGCTGGCGCAACGCGAAAAGACCGGCAAGGGCGCCTATGTCGATACCGCGCTGGTGGATTCGACCGTCGGCGTGCTCGCTAACCAGGCGCTCAATTATCTGGTGTCCGGCGATGTGCCCGCGCGCCTCGGCAATTCGCATCCCAACATCGTGCCCTATCAGGAATTCCCGATGGCCGACGGACACATCATCATCGCCACCGGCAACAGCAACCAGTTCGTCAAACTGTGTCATGTGCTGGGAGCGCCCGAACTCGCCGAGGCGGCGGATTATCAGGACAATATCGGGCGCCTCAAGCATCGCAAGGAATTGGTCGACAAGATTTCCGCGCTCACCCGGCGGATGACGCGCAAGGAATTGCTCGACCGGCTCGAAGCGCAGAAAGTGCCGGCCGGACCGATCAATGATCTCGCGCAGGTCTTCAACGATGAGCAGGTGATCTTTCGCGGCATGAAGCTCGATTTGCCGAGCGCCGCCGCCAGGGACGGCACGATCCCCGGCGTGCGCACGCCCATCGTGATGGACGGATGGAAGGCTGCATCGGACAAGCCTTCACCGCTTCTGGGCGAGCACACGGCGGAAATCCTGCGCGAGATCGGCGAGAGCTGATCGCGCCGCTCAGACGCCGGGCGTCGTCTCCCGCCGGGGCGCCTCGGCGCCTTCGACCGCGTCGCGGATATTGCGCTGTAGACTGTCGAGATCGTACGGCTTTTGCAGCACCACCATGCCCTGACGCACGGCGTCTTGCGCGCTCGCGCTGTAGCCCGTGGTCAGCAGCACCGGAATGCCGGGAAACCGCTTGGCAATTTCGCGCGCAAGTCCGAGCCCATTCATGCCGCCGGGCATCAGGATATCGGAAAACACCAAATCGACATCGCCATCCAGCCGCAAGGCCGCGAGCGCGGCCTGCGCATTGACGACGCTGCGTACCCGATAGCCGAGTTCCCGCAGATAGCCACCGGCGACTTCGGCGACGTCGGCGTTGTCCTCCACCAGCAGAACCGTGCCGACCGCTTCCGCCGGCGCCTGCGTCTGCGGCTTGGGCGACGGCACGTGCGGAACGTCGTAGCTGCGCGGCAGATAGATCGTGATCGCGGTGCCGCGCCTTTCCGTGCTGGTAACGGTCGCGGTGCCGCCGGACTGCCTGGCAAAGCCATAGACCTGGCTCAGACCGAGACCGGTTCCCTTGCCGATGTCCTTGGTCGTGAAGAACGGTTCGAACACCTTTGTGAGAATGTCATCCGGAATGCCGTGGCCGGTATCGGCCACGCGGATGGCGACGAACTCGCCGGTCAGCCCTTCGGCCGAGGCTTCGCCCTTGAGCGTGATGGGTTTGGCGCGGATCGACAACGTGCCGCCATTCGGCATGGCGTCCTTGGCGTTGACCGCAAGATTGAGAACGGCGAGTTCGAACTCGCCTAGATCGACGCGCACCGCGCATACGCCCTCCGGCAGGTCGAGCTTGATTTCGATGTCGGCCTGCAACGAGCGCGTCAGCAGTTCGCGCAGCGACGGCAAACGCTGCGCCAGATCGATGACCTGGGGCGTCAACATCTGCTGGCGTGAATAGGTCAGCAACTGGCGCGTCAGCGTTTCGCCGCGATGGGTTGCGGTTGCGATCATCTCGAGCAGCCGCACATATCTCTTGTCCGTCAGCTCGGCGCGCAGTCGCTGCGCGCTGCCGCTGATAATCATCAGGAGATTGTTGAAATCATGCGCGACGCCACCCGTGAGTTGGCCGATCGCTTCGAGCCGCTGCGCCTGCCGCAACGCGCCCTCGGCCGCTTCGCGCCGGTCGGCCTCGTCATAGAGCCGTTTGGTGCGGCCAAGCGCCAGCGCCAGTCCGGCGAACAGGAAAGCCGTCGCCGGCAGCCCGAAGATCAGGTGGGTGCCCATATAGCTGAGCCAGGCACGCGTCGTCGCCGATTTTTCCTCACCGGCGAGCACATAGAGCGGGAAGCCGGTGACCTTGCGATAGCCGATGCGCCGATCGATATGGTCGAGCTGCGAATCGACAGAATAGATATAGCGGTCGAGCCCACGCGTGACGCCCTGACGCAAGGGACTGTGTTCGTCGAGCTTCATCAGGCGGTTTTTCGGCACCGGGAAGCGCGCCAGAAAGCCGCCGTCGGCGCGCGCCATGGAGAAATAACTGCCTTCGTTGCGGCCCATCTTTGCGTAGAAGTTCTCGAAATATTTCGGATACAGCGCGATCGAAACGACGCCGTTGAATGCGCCGTCCGGCGAACGCCGCCGCTGCGACATCGCGAAGAAATAGGTGGCCAGCCCGTTCATGCGCGGTTTATGGATGCCGCTCACGTAGGTGCCGGCATCGTGGCTCGCTTGCGCCTTGAAAAAATCGCGATCGGAAAAATCCACGTTCCTCGGCACCGGCATCTCATTGGCCGAGACCAGCGGGTGGCCGTTGCGGTCGAAGATCGCGATGCCCTGGAGTTGCGGCAGCGCCTTGACGATTTGCGCGAGACGATCGTGCAGGCGCTGCTCGTTCGCGCGGATATCGTCGTCCGACATGCCGCGCACGATCTCGTCGATCTCGCCGAAGGTGCGCTGGACGGTTTGCAGAACCTTGAGCGCATGCTCGTGCAGGATGTCGAGCGAGCGGTCGATACGCTCGTCGGTGACCTGCTCGAAATTGCGGTAACTGATCCAGGACGCGAAGGCGAACAGCACCAGCGGCAGCACCACCGATGCCACCATCATCCGCTTGAGCAACCGTATGGCTGCGTGCCGGGCAGTCAACATTTCGCCTGAACATGGCCCCGTGAAACGACTCGTACTTTTCCACAAATCGTCGGCCGCGACGAGGGCTTTTGACCGTTCGGCAAGGGTCAAAGTTGGACTGAATTGAATCGGTGCGGTGACGCCCCCGCGCCGGCTTTTGGCGGCCGGAACAAAATCGCCGCCGGGCGATTAAGCGACTGCGGTCGGCGCCAGTGCTTCAATATCGGTCACGACGTCGATGACAGCCGGACGCTTGGCAGCGAGCGCGCGCTGGAGCGCGGGCGCGATGTCGCGCGCGTGCTCGACGCGAATGCCGAGCGCGCCCATGTCCTCGGCGAGCTTGGCGAAATTCATCGCATTATACGTCCACAATTCGCGCGCCTTTGCGGTCTGCTCGCCGCCATAGGCGCGGTCGAAACCGCGCTTCGACTGATTGCCGCCGCCGTTGTTATTGACGAGCGTGACGGACGCGATATTCCAGCGCACCGCGGTCTCGATTTCGGCGATGTGATACCAGAAGCCGGCGTCGCCGGTAAAAACCACAACCGGCCGGTCCGGACAGGCGGCCTTGGCGCCGATGCCCGCCGGAAACGCCCAGCCGAGATGCCCGGCACTGCGGATGTAGCTCTGCGTCGGCATGCGCAGGTCGTACATTCCGCCCATCCACATACCGGCATGGCCGGTATCGACCACGACGATGGCGTCATCGGGCATGGCTTGCGTGAGTTCACCGCAAATGCGCGCGGGATGGATCGGCGTGGCGTCCGATGCAAGATCGCGCGCGTATTTTGCGGACCAATCGGTGCGGAGCTTTGTGATCTCCTCGATCCACGCATCGCGCTTTTTCGCGCTTGTCTTGTCGGCCAGCCTGAGCATCGCGGTCAACACGGCCCTGGCATCGCCCAACACGCTTGCTTGCAATGGATAATTGCGTCCGAGCGATTCCGGTTCGATGTCGATTTGAATCGCCGGAGTGCCGATTTTCGGCACCGCCCAGAAATGCGTGGTCATGCCGCCGGTTTCGGTGCCGATAAAACAGATGAGATCGGCGGCGTTGACCGCGCGGTTGGCGCTCTCGCGCGAATAACTGCCAACCACGCCGACCGACAAAGGATGCGTGCCGGGGATACAATCCTTGCCGTTGAGCGAAGTCGCCACCGGAATTTGCAGCGCCTCGGCGAGCGCGACTAGCTCGCGCCCTGCGCCCGAGGCGCGCGCGCCGCCGCCCACGACGAAAATCGGACGTTCCGCCTTTTGCAAAAGATCGAGTGCGATTTTCACATGCGCCGCTTCCGGCTCCGGCCGGAATGGGGGCACGCGCGCAAATTGACTCTCGACAAGCACCTCCATCTCGGCTTCCTCGAGATCGAGTTGTCCCTCATTGCCACGAAACTGGAGGTGAACGGGCCCCGGCGCACCAGAGGTGGCAACGCGGAATGCCTGGCGCACCATGTCGGGAATTCGCGCAACGTCGTCGATGGTGGCGTTGAATTTGGTGACCGGCTCAAAGGCCGGTACGTCATCGATTTCCTGATAGACCTTGCGGAACTTGGTTTTCGCATCGCGGCCGCCGGTGAAAGCCAGCACCGGCGAATGCGCCAGATATGCATCGCGCAGACCGGCAGCAAGATTGAGCGCGCCGATCACTTGCGCCATGCAGATACCGGGCTTGCCGGAGGCGCGGGCATAGCCATCGGCCATATACGCCGCCGATTTCTCGCCGTGACAATGTATGCGCGCGATTTTGGTATTGCGACGCTCCATCTCGACGAAGGTGCGGCGCAGCACGGCAGGCACCATGAAAACGTGGGTCACGCCATAGCCCGCCAGCATATCGGCAAGCACTTCGGCACCGAGACGTTTGGTATTGTGTCCGACGCGGCTTTCATCCTGGCTCATGGCTGATCCTGATTACCTCTGTTCATTCGGGTAGGAATTTCAAAGCCACGCCGTTAATGCAATAGCGCTGGTGGGTCGGCGGCGGCCCGTCATCGAAGACGTGGCCGAGATGGCTACCGCAGCGGCTGCAATGCGTCTCGGTGCGGAGCATGCCGTAGGTGCGATCCTCGGTGTTCTCGGTCGAGCCCGGCTCCGGGTCGTTGAAGCTCGGCCAGCCCGTTCCGCTCTCGAACTTTTTCTTCGACTTGAACAGCACCTGCTCGCAGCCGGCGCATGAGAACGTGCCGGCGCGCTTCTCGAAGTTCAGCGCGCAGCTTCCCGGCCGCTCGGTGCCGTGCT